>CAVHQB010000044.1:0-13501 GCA_963637895.1 Lachnospiraceae bacterium | reverse complement strand
TTTAAGGTGTTTGCCCGGAGAGGGGGACCCTCTCCGATCAGACCATCAGGCTGGCGGCCCTGAGCTCGGCAGCGATCTTGTCGACGGCGCGGGTGACGTCCTCGGGGACCTTGGCGCCGGTGCAGACCATCTTGCCGGATCCGAACAGCAGCACGACGACCTTGGGGTCGTCCAGCCTGTAGACCAGGCCGGGGAACTGCTCGGGCTCGTATTCGACCTTCTCCAGTCCGAGTGTGATGGCCACGGTGTTCAGGTTGATCTCCTGCTCGAGGTCGGACGAAGCGACGATGTTCTGGACTTCGATCTTGGGCTCGATGGTGATCTTGACGTCGGCCTTCTCAAGGTCCTTGGCGACCTTGCTGATGGCTACCTTGACGTCATCGCGGCACTTGGCTCCGGTGCAAACGACCTTTCCGCTCCTGAAGATCAGAGTGGCGGTCTTGGGCTCCTTGAGCCTGTAGACGAGACCGGGGAATTGCTGAGGGTTGTACTCGGCGCCCTCCAGCGCAGCTTCAATCTTGTTCAGGTCCAGTTCCTGACCAAGGTATGTCGAGGCTACCACGTTCTCTATGTTCATTTTGGCCATCTTTTCACCGACAGGGGCTATTTATATAGTATTTATAAAGGTTTGGATGAAAGCCGGTAGTTCCGGTCGAAATCGAGACTTTCGTCCACAAGATGCGGTATTGAGAAGGGATGGAGTCGAGGGAGGGGATCGAACCCCCGTCTGCGGATCTGCAGTCCGCCCCATAGCCACTGTGGTACCTCGACGCAGGAATCCCGATTGTTTGGTCATATAAAAGCATTGCTTGCCCCCAGGCCTCCTGCCGTCCGGACGGAATCGCTCACGCCATATAGTGGCTGGCGGATTGGCGTTCCATGCATTGCAAGGACGTGTCGATGCACGAGACGGACATCCCGTTGGATGAGGCTTCCATAGCGGAGCTCATGGACGGGTGGGTGTCCTACGTCCGCACCGAGGACCTCGTCCTGAAGAACGGCGACGACTACGCCGTGCTGGAGCTCAGGAAGAAGGGCGGTAACGGGCTGTTCAGGGAGCTGGACGGCTACAGGATCGTCTCGCTTCCGAAGGACACCGTGTTCCTCGACCTCCCCGACGCCGATGTGCTGAACACCCCTGCCATGGCGGAGGTGCAGGCCCGGCATCCGGGGAAGACCGTGATCGTCCGTGGCATGTTCTCCCACATCAACTACATAAAGGACCTGGATCCGGTGCCTCTGATGGTGATCGACAGCGTCCCTCCCAGCCCTTCCAAGCTGGGGGTGCTGGTGTCCCGCGCCCTGGCGTCCGGGTTCATCGACCATCCGATAGTGCAGGTGGACAGGATCATAGACATGGCGTCGAAGGTCCCCGAGGTGGAGACGTCGAAGGTGATGTTCCCCTGCAGGGTCTCCAAGCTGTCTGCGGAGAAGCCGTACTGCTTCCTCGACGACGCCCCCGAGGATCCCGGAGACGTCACATTGATAGGGTGCCACCTGTCCAAGAGGATATTCACGTCGTTGTACGGCCGCGACGTCCCGTTCATAAACGTCTGCCCTGCGGACTATGTCGAGCCGGGAGTCAAGACGATAGTCAAATGCTGCAAGGTCAAGGAAGGCCATGAGATAGAAGGGGACGTGGCCCGTGTCCCGTGGGGGGCCACCGTCCCGGAAGTTGTCGATGCGATAAACGACCTGTTTCAGAGGTCGAAGAGCTGACGGCCCCTGTTCATGGCCTTGTACCCTTCTTCCGCCCTGCCGGCTTTGCAGAGCAGCTCTCCCAGCTTGTACCAGGAGTCCGCATCGTCGGGGCTGTTCTCCAGATGGAGCTGCAGGTGGGCGATGGCCTCGTCCAGCTTGCCCTGGGACGCGAGGACGGCGCTGTGGGAGCGGCCGTTGGTCTCCTCGTCGCGGATGCGGATCATCTCCTTCCGCGCCTTGTTCATGAGGACGTCCAGGGAGCTCTCCGAGAGCCATGGGCACCTTCTGCCGATCATGTCCCTGAAGGCTGCGGCCTTCTCGGGGTCGATCTCGCAGTCGTTGCCCTTGAAGATGTTGCGGGGGACGTCCACGGTGTTGCTCCCGTGGACGACTGTGATGTGTCCGGCTTGAGCCATGGTCACCTGAAGCTGATGTTGCGTCCGCAGGCGTCCCTGTGGCATCTGCCGAACTCTGTGAGCTTCTCGATCTGCGCCGTGCGGAAGACGGGGCCGTCCTTGCACACGCGGGAATCGTCCATGACGCAGCATCCGCAGACCCCTGCGCCGCACTTCATGTACCTCTCCATGGAGAGCTGGCATTCGACGCCGAGCTCCTGGCAGGCCTTGAAGGTGAACCAGAGCATGACCTCGGGCCCGCAGGCCACGATGCAGTCGTACTTCTTGGCGGCGACCTTCTCCTTCATGAGCTGGACGGCGTTGCCGTGGAACCCGAGGCTGCCGTCGTCGGTGGCGATCCACACGTTCTCCGAGAACGAGCGGGCCCTGTCGGCCATGATGACATCCTTCGAGGAACGGGCGGCGATGATGGTGTCCGCGCCGGTGGCGGCCACGGCGGGCATGATGGACGCGGTGCCGACTCCGCCTCCGATGATCAGTACGTTCCTGTTGCTGAGGTCGTATCCGTTGCCGTAAGGCCCGCGGATCCTCATCCTGTCGCCGGCCTTGAGCTGGTGGATGGCCCTGGTGGCGTCTCCGATCGCCTTGACCGTGACGCTCTTCTCGTCCCCGTCGATCCCCGATATGGACATGGGGATCTCGTCGATCCCGGGCACCCAGATCATTATGAACTGACCCGGCTTGGCTTCGCCCTTCCAGTCGAAGCGGAAGGTCTTGGTGTCGTAGCACTCGTCCACGACCTCCTTGATGGTCACGACATCACTCATGTGCGACCCCCCTCATCGAGGCGATTGACTTGTAGTTGTACTGCTCCATGAAATCGGACATCCCCTTGTTGATCTCCGAGAACACCTCGGGGCCCACGGTCCCGACGGCGCTGCCGACCTGGAACGCGGACGCTCCGGCCATGATGTACTCCACGGCGTCCCTCCAGTTCGATATCCCTCCGACTCCCACCACGGGGATGTCGAGGACCGCTGTGAGGTCGTAGACCGCTCTGACTCCGACAGGCTTGACGGCGGACCCGGAGAGCCCTCCGAACCTGTTGCTCAGCAGGGGCTTCCCGAACTCGGGCACTATGACCATGGCCTTCAGGGTGTTGATGGCGACGACGGCATCGCCTCCTGCCTCCTGGACGGCCATCCCTATGCTGGGGAGGATGTGGGTGTTGGGGGTGAGCTTGGCCCAGACGGGGATGGAAACTGCGGATTTCACGGCGGAGACGATGTCCCTGACCATGACGGGATCCGTTCCGACCTCCATGCCGTATCCTTTGGCGTGGGGGCAGGAGAGGTTCAGCTCCACGGCCGTCGCGCCGTAGTCCTCCATCTTGGCGGCCAGCGTCCTGAAGTCGTCCGGCCCGGCTCCGTAGATGGACCCGATGACCGGCCCCTTGGGAACGGCGACCTCCATCTCCTCGCGGAAGAGCTCGATCCCGGGGTTGGGAAGGCCCATCGCGTTGACGTATCCTCCCTCGACCTCTGTGAAGCACGGGTTGGCATGTCCCGCGTTGGGCTCCAGCCCGACCGATTTGGTGACGACAGCCCCCGCTCCGCACTCCATCATGCGGACCATCGAGGGCCCGGTCTCGTCCATAATACCTGAAGCCACCATTCCGGGCTTCTCCAAAGCTATACTGCCGATCTCCGTCCTCAGCGACGCCATGTCCGATGTGATGACGGGGGTCTTAATAAACTCGCGCGTGTGCGCATGCCTTTATATGGGGAGGAGGTTGGGAAGGCCATGGACGTCGACGCGGTGCGCAGGGATTTCCCAACTGTCAGGGCCGGGAAGGGCATCTACATGGACAGCGCATGCCAGTCCCTGAGACCGGACAGCGTCATCCAGGCCATCGTCGACTATTATGAGAACTACCCTGCATGCGGAGGGCGCAGCGTGCACGCGATGGGCACCAAGGTGTCCATGGCCATGGACGAGTGCAGGGAGAAGCTCGCTTCGTTCTTCGGGACGGACGATCCCGACTGCTACATATTCACCAAGAACTGCACCGAGGGGCTGAACACCGCCGCATACGGGCTGGGGCTGAAGAAGGGGGATGCGGTGGTCACCACGGACACGGAGCACAACTCCAACCACGTGCCCTGGGTGTACCTCCGCGAGAACGTGGGGATCGAGAGGAGGATCGTGAAGTCCAGGAAGGACGGGTCCTTCGACCTGGAAGCGTTCAAGAAGTCCATGGACCGGAAGGTGAAGGTCGTGTCCGTCCAGCACGCGAGCAACGTCACCGGATGCACCGTGCCCGTGAAGGCCGTGGCGGAGATCGCCCACGATTACGGCGCGACGGTCGTCATCGACGGCGCCCAGGCAGCTCCGCACATGCCCGTGGACCTGAAGAGCATCGATGCGGACGTGTACTGCATGTCGGTCCACAAGATGCTCGGCCCTTCGGGCATGGGCGTCATGTACGGGAAGAAGGAGGTCCTGGAGAGGATGCGCCCGCTGGCCCTCGGAGGAGGGACGGTGGGACTGGCGACCTACGACTCCGTGAACCTCGCCCCCGTCCCGGACAGGTTCGAGGCCGGCCTGCACGACTACGCGGGCATCATCGGGACCAAGGCCGCTCTGGACTACCTTTCCAAGATAGGCATGGACCAGGTGGCCGCATGGGACCTGAAGCTCATGGAGCGCATCGTCTCCGGGCTGGAGGACGTTAAGGGGATCCATGTGGTGGGCCCCGAGGAGGCCAGGTCCAGGGGAGGGGTGTTCTCCTTCAACATCGAGGGCCTCGGAGCGCACGACATCGCCATGATGCTCGACAGCATGGCCGGCATAATGATCCGCTCGGGGATGCACTGCGCCCATCCGTTCTACGTCTCCAGAGGGATAGACGGCAGCGCCCGCGCATCGACCTACATCTACAACTCGCTCGAGGAGATGGACATCTTCACCGACACCGTCAGGAAGATCGCCGAGACCTTCGGGAACTGATTTCTTCAGCGTCACCGAGCCGCTCCACGAGAGCTCGAACTCCTGGCTGCACGATGTGGACGCCACCGATGCCCTCCCGTTCGGGGATGTCAGGGTCACAATGTGCTCTCTCACCTTCAGGAGGTACCCGTCGGAAGGGAGCAGGTCGCTCCCTTCGACGGTCAGCTCCTGCGTCGCGGAGGACTCGAAGGCGTCCAGTATCCTGGCGATCCTCTCTGCGGAGCCGTCGTCCATGTCCGATACGGTCCTTTCTCCGGTTCCGCCGACCACGGCCAACGATGCGCACAGGAGGGCGACGCCGCATGTGCAAAGGACGACGCGGGATATGGTGAACTCCATCATGCCCCGATCCTCACTCCGTAATCGCCGTCCTCACTGGCCGCTGCGATCCTGATGGTCATGTCCCCTTCCAGCCATAGCTCGTCGTTCAGGACCGGGACGGACGGCGAGTCGATGTACAGGCTGTCCACCACTTCTCCGTTCACCGCCATGCGGATGACGTACCTCTCCGGCCCGTCCCCTCCGACCACCAGCGCCTGTCCCGGTTCGATGGACAGGTCCGCGAAGACCGCGGTCCCGCCCTCGTAATACGCCTTGAGGACCGCATCCTTCAGGCCGATGGCGTCCTCCCTGATCCCGCTCACCGAGATCTCGTCGTCGGCCCTCTGCACGGAGTCCATCAGGACTGGCGTCATCAGGCCGATGACCAGGAAGCACACCATCAGCTTCACGGGGATGCTCAGGACCCCCGATCGGTCCATGTTCACAGTATCACCGCGACCTTCGTGCTGGAGCTCTCCCCGTAGCCCGGCATCGACACCACCAGCGTGATGAACCCTGTGGTCCCGTGGCCGGCGGGGTCTATCCTCAGCCCGGAGAAAGTAGCCTTGCCGTTCGGATCGGTGACAGCATATGCGGTCCCGCCTTCGGAATCGGTCACGTTGAGTCCTTTGAGCACGACGGTGGCCCCTTCCAGGTGCTCTCCGTCCTGGTCCCTCACGGTCACCGTGAAATCCCTCAGGACGCCGTCGTCCGAGATCACCGTGGACCCGTCGCTGCCCTCGACGGAGATCTCCCCGATGGAATGAGGGGTCTCGATGTTGCCCATCCATCCGAGGATGATCGCCGTCCCCATGGTCGCCACGAGTATGACTATCATCAGCTGCAGCGGAAGGCCCTCCAGGCCTCCGCTCCTGCCCATCTTATCGAACCTCATGATATCGGGCGGGTCTCGCGGTGCAGGCTTATAAGCGGAACCCGGATGGTTACTGAACATTGAGTTAAGTGCCGTTAATGCATGGTTTCCATCGTCTTAACGATGTTTCGATGTCGTTCCGGCCGCATCCTCGAGATGGCCCCGGAAACGCTGGCTGTCTCAGAAAGGTCGGTTTCCACTGGGACCGGTCAGCTCGATCCTCCTGAGGACCTGATGCTTCGCTCCTCCGGGGCCGAGCTCGCTCTTCATCACCAGGACCGCATCGCAGACGAACTCCGAGACGTCCGCATCCCCGTACTTCGCGAAGAACGGGCTCAGGTCGACGGGCCCTCTGCAGCGCCCGACCGTGATGTGCGACTTGAACGGCTTGCGGTCGTGGTCGATGTTGGCGGCGTCCAGCTCCTTCCCCAGCTTGACGGCTATTGAGGACATGAGGTCCTGAGGGGATGCACCTATCCAAGCCACCGTGGGCCTCTTCCTGTCAGGGAACGCCCCTGCTCCGGACGCCTTGACGGTGAACGGCCCGATCCCGGAGACGGAGCGCTCCACGCACTTGGCTATCTTGTCCACTTTGGAGCTGTCCACGTCTCCGATGAACTGGAGGGTGATGTGGATCTGGTCAGCGGGAGTCGCCCTGACGTTGTCCAGGCGCCTGAGGTCGTCCGCTACCGCTTTGAACGATGCTTTGTCCTTCACCGGGATGGACACGAACACCCTGATCAGGGGCATCGGAACATCTCCGGATGGTCCGCCTCGATCTTATGGAGGAGCGCCTCGCATCCCTTGACGACCTGCGCGTAGGTGGTGGCGAAGTCCCCTGTGTAGTAGGGGTCGGCGATGTCCCCGCCGCCGCAGAAGTCCAGCAGCCTGGCTATGGTGCAGGTCTTCCCGGAGGGGGCGGTCCTGCGGATGTACTCCAGGTTCATCCTGTCCATGCCGACGATGTAGTCGTAGTCCACATAGTCAGGGGTGATGAGGCGCCTTCCGCGCTTGCCCTCGCAGGATATGCCGTGGATGCGGAGCTGCTCCGCGGTCCTCGGGTCGGGAGAGTCCCCGATGTGCTCTCCGCTGGTGGCAGCAGAGGCCACGTTGAACCTGTCCGAGACCCCTTCCCTGCTGATGAGGTCCTTGAAAACGAACTCGGCCATCGGGCTGCGGCATATGTTGCCGTAGCATACGAAGAGCACTCCTATCCTTGCCATGGCCGCCGTGAGATGCTCATCGGATAACTACCTGTTGGGCGGAAGTGCGGAGATCGCGTTCTTCCGCCGGTGCGGTCCGATGCAGAAGGTCTCCAGAACGTCTTTAAACGATGAGCAGGATTCCAGAGCATGGAACAGAAGATCTCCAAACAGGACAGGATCGTCAATTTCATGCCCACTCTGGCATTGGCCATCCTCGCCGTTGCAGGAATCCTCATGGCCTTCGTCATCTGAAGGCTTATCAACCCTTTTCAGGAAATAAAAGAAAACATGGGGAGGGGGTCCCTCCCCGTTTCAGTTTCTCGGCTCAGTTCTTCTTCTGAGCCTGGATCAGCCTCTCGGCGGCCCCGTTGCCCAGGGATGCCGATTTCTGCAGCCAATCCATTGCGACGGCCTTGTCCGCTTCGACTCCGACTCCGTCGAGGTAGCAGCGTCCGACGATGAACATGGCGTCCTTGTCTCCGGACTCGGCTGCCTTGAGGTAGCTGTCGAAGGGGGACTCCTCCGCCTTGTAGACGATCTTCTCGCCGGTCTGCTCTTCGACGATCTGCCTGGACAGGATGTGCCCCAGCTCGGCGGCGCGCCTGTACCATTTGAGCGCTGCGGCCTCGTCCTTCTCGGTCCCGATGCCGTTGGTCAGGCAGTACCCGGTGTAGTACTGGCAGATGGCGTTGTCGTTCTCGGCGCCCATGGCGAACCACTTGTAGGCCTCGGCGGGGTTCTTCTTCACGCCGTCGCCCTCGAAGTAGCTGTACGCGACGTGGTACTGGGATTTCCCGAACCCGTTCTCGGCCAGCTTGAGGTGCATCTCGAACGCCTTCCCGGAGTCCTTCTTGACCCCGCGGCCCTTGGAATAGGCCTCGGCGATGGCGAACTGCGCCTTCATGTAGTTGTCCTCGGCGGACCTGTTCAGCCAGGCGAAGGCCTGGGTGTCGTCCCTCCTGACGCCCCTTCCCAGGGAGTAGGCGGTACCGACGTTGAAGCATCCGATGGAGTTGCCGTTGGCGGCGGACATGAGGTAGTAGCGCAGGGCGGACTTGCTGTCCTTCCTGATGCCCGATCCCTTGGCGTAGTTGTCGCCGGTGACGAGCTGCGCGTAGCCGTCTCCCAGGTCTGCGGCCCTCTTGAACCACAGCGCGGAGTCCTGGCTGTTCTTCTTGACCTGCTTGCCTTTGGCGTACAGCTGTCCGAGCATGATCATGGCGTCGGTCTGGCCCAGGTAGGCGGCCTGATGGAGCAGGTCGACCCCTTTGTCCTTGTTCTTGTCGACGCCAATGCCTCCGAGGTAGCACCTGGCGATGCCGTACAGGCCGTCCCTGCTGCCCCTGCCCGCTGCTGCGCAGTACCAGGCGTAGGCGTAGTTCTGGTCCCTCTCGGTCCCGATGCCGTCCATGTAGCACCTTCCCAGGTTGTACATGCCCTCGGGGGATCCCCTGTCGGCCATGGCCTGGTAGAGCGCGAAGGCTCCGGGCTGGTCCCTTGCGGTGCCGGTGCCGTACTCGTAGCATTCTCCGAGGGACACCGATGCGGGGGCGAACCCTTCGTCGGACAGCTTCTTGAGCATCTCGATTCCCTTTGCGCGGTCACGCCCGGTGCCGGTGCCGTTCAGGATGCAGAGAGCTTCCCTGTAGGCAGCGTACTGGTGGCCCGATTCCGCCGCCTTCTTGTACAGCTTGTAGGCGGTCGCGGGGTCGAAATCCGTTCCGACGGCCAGCTCCTTCAGCCTTGCGAGGACGAACTCCGCATCGGGGTCGTCGTCGGTGGCTTTGGCGCTGAAATATTCGTATACTGAACCGTCGTCAGGCGTGTCGTGCGCTTGGTAACGGTCGATCAGGGCCTTGTGCGCGTCGAGATCATCCTTCAATGCCGAGCGGAAAAGCCACATGGCCCCCTCGGAAGCGTCCTCGGCTCCGGCGATGCCGTTGGCCATGCAGGTGCCCACCACGAACCCCGCCAGCGGGTGTCCCGCCTTGGCGGCGCGGAGGTACCATTCCATAGCCTTGGAATCGTCAGCTTCGACGCCCTCTCCGATCGCAAACCTCTGACCAAGCTCGAAGCAGGACTGCACGTCACCCGCTTCGGCTTTGGAAATCAACTGCTCTAAGGTTTCCATCGGACGGCGTTAAGCAGGTCCTGACATTTAAAGGGATGTTGGTCGTTCCGCGGAGCTTGTAGGACCTGATGGACTGTTCGAGGATGTTCTGTCCTATGGCTCCAACATGCGGAGCATCCGATGCAGGACAGGCCCGGGACGCCCCGCCGTCCGTTCCCTTGCAAACACGGGCGGCAGAGGCATCCTCGGTAAGCGGTTTTCGGGGCATGCGCCCCGGAAGGGTGGTAAGATGAGCGTTATCGCCGGCGACGGGTCAGGCCTTAGCCTGCTGGAAGGCCTTGACCTCCTCCAGCCCGAACGGGTCCTGGTCCTTCTTCTTCTCCACGGACAGGATGAGCAGGACCACGGCGACGGCCGAGAACACAGTCATGAGGGTCCAGAGCGTCGTGAAGTTCTCCAGGGTGTACGACCTGCCGATTATCATGCCGGAGATCGTGGTGCACACGCTGGCTCCCAGGAACAGGAATATGTTGGCCCCGGACACGGCGGTCCCGGAAATGGCGGTGGGGAACCATTCCCTGATCTGCGTGAACGTGAGGGTCATGAACCCTCCGAACAGACCGAACAGGAAGCTGACCGCCGACCAGAACGCGTAGCTGTCGATGCTGCCGGCGAAGGCGCATATCACGACCCAGACGGCAGTGAACGCCGTGGTCCCTATGATCATGGTCTTGCGCTTGGAGCGGATCAGCCCGCGGGTGGTCATGGCGCCGATGATGAGCGTGCTGGCGATCTTCCCTATCCCCAGCAGGGTCATCATCCATGAAGCGGAGAGGGCGAACTCGTAGACGTTGTTGAAGTAGGTCACGGCCCAGGTGCCCTGGAACGTCATGATGCTCCCGTAGACGAGGAAATATGCGAGGGCGCAGGTCCAGAACCTCCTGCCTCCCGAGAACACGATCTTCAGCCCCTTGAGGACGGGGATCCTCACGGAGGTGTCCTCCTTTATGGGGGTCCCGTGGAGCTCGTGCTCCACCTCCTCCACGGAAGGAAGCGACCTCTCCTTGGGGTGGTCGCGGATGATGGCGAAGCACAGCAACGCCAGGATGAGCGTTATCACACCGAGGATGAGGAAGACGCCCCTCCATCCGACGGCGTCGGCGAGGAGGTTCAGGGGGCCGCTGGCAGCGACGGCGCCGACGTTCCCGACAGCGATGACGATCCCGGTCAGCACGGCGAAGTCCTTCTGCGGGAACCAGACGGATATGATCTTCATGAGGGGGATGTAAACGACGGCCATCCCTGCGGCGATCATGATCTTGCCGAGGATCATCACCTCGAAGCTCTGCCCCATGAAGGTCAGGAAGGAACCGATGGATGCTATGGTGAGGAAGACGGCGCAGGACCTCCGGGGGCCGATGCGGTCGGCCAGGAGCCCGCTGGGGATCTGCATGGCGGTGTAGGTCCAGAAGTACACCGAGCTGAGGATCCCGACGGATCCTCCCACCTCGGCGACGATGTCCGTCCCGACGATGCTGACGGAGAGCCTCTGGAAATACACGAAGAAGTAGCCGGTCACGAGTATGGCGAAGGCTAGGACGGCATAGGTCCTCAGCCGCTTGATGGATTTGGGGTCGAGATCCATGTGACGCTATGCTTATTATTCATACTATATAAAGGAAATTTGCGGGAAGAGGTTTTATTATTCTGATATGAATATCAGATTATTCTCACGAGGACAGCGTCCTGCCCTTGGCGATGTCGATGCGCCTGTTGCGGACGTATAGCGCCAGGCCGATCCCCACGAGCACGATGTCGAGGACGTAGAAGATCACGACGTAGTTGATGTCGTTGCGGACGACCTTGTTCAGGATCCCGAACACGTACCCTATCTCTATGATCACCATGAACCAGGGGCTGGTGCCCATGGCGGTGCGGGCCCTGTACGCCCGCATGATGTTGAACGGCCATGCAACCGCGAAGCAGAGCATCATGGCGACCTCGAACACGCCGGTCGCCAGGATGTCCATCATCATGCCACCTTCACGATCTCGTAGTCGGTGCTGCCGAAGCCCATCTTCTCGGTATGCTCGAAGGTGCTCTGCCATCTGGTGGCGGGCTGGACGCAGGTGAAGATGTCGTCCGGCTTGCAACCGTGGCAGTTCCTGTCCAGGAGGGACCCGGGGATGATCGGCTGCTCTTGCACCAGGTCGATGCACGCCTTGTCGAGGGCGACAGGGTCGAAGGATGCCAGTATCCCGACGTTGGGGACCACGGGCATGTCGTTCTCCCCGTGGCAGTCGCAGAACGGGGACACGTCGCATATCAGGCTGATGTGGAAGTGGGGCTTCCCCTTCACCGCTGCCATCGCATACTCCACGATCTTGCAGTTCAGGACGTCGGCGGCCTCGTCGTACACGGGCTGGATGGCGTCGAAGTGGCACACCGCGATGCATCTGCCGCATCCGGCGCAGCGGCTCTGGTCGATCGCGGCCTTGCCCGTGCCGAAGGAGATCGCATCGACCCCGCAGAACTCGGCGCACTTCTTGCAGTCCCTGCACTTGTCCGGCTCAACGCTGGGCTTCCCCGCGGCATGCATCTCCAGCTTCCCGCGGCGGGAGCCGCATCCCATGGACAGGTTCTTCAGCGCCCCTCCGTACCCTGCCTGCTCGTGGCATTTGAAGTGGGTGAGCGTGATGAGCACATCGGAGTCCGCTATGGCCCTGCCGATCTTGGCGTTCTTCACATACTCCCCGTCTATGGGGACCTCGACGTCGTCGGTCCCTTTCAGGCCGTCGGCGATGATGATCTGGCAGCCCGTGGTCATAGGCCCGAAGCCGTTGAGGTTGGCCGTGTCCATGTGCTCCACGGCGTTCTTCCTCTTCCCTGCGTACAGGGTGTTGCAGTCGGTCAGGAACGGGATGCCGCCGTTCTCCTTCACGATGTCCGCCACGACCTTGGCGTAGTTCGGCCTCAGGAAGGACAGGTTCCCGTACTCCCCGAAGTGGATCTTCAGGGCGACGAACTTCTTCTCCATGTCTATATCGCAAATCCCCGCGGCACGGACGACGCGCTCGAGCTTCATCAGCAGGCTGTCGCCCGCCTTGCAGTGCATGTCCGTGAAGTAAACCTTTGAGCCCATGAGCCGTTCGATTGCCGTCTCGGAGATATCCTTTTCCATTGCGGGGTCCGGGATGATGGAAGCCCGGTATGACCCGTGAGAGACATTCGGGGACGCCTGTTATCTCTCACGGGACAACACGCCGGGAGCCGCAGGGTCGATTTGAAATACAGAAGGTCGATGCGATACATGCGGCTGGTCCGCGGTGATAAAGATGTATAGCATGAGTCCTTATTCAGGCCCCCTCCTCTCCGACGAGGAGTCCATCAGGAAATACAATGATGAGAAGCAGTGGGGACTGCATATAGCCATAGATCTCGGCGAGTGCGACCACCAGAAGATCTCCGATGGCGAGTACATCAAGAAGTTCGCCATCGATCTGGCTGAGCACATCAAGATGAAGAGGTACGGCGAGCCCATCGCCGTGAGGTTCGGAGCCGAGCCCAAGGTCGAGGGGTACTCCCTGATCCAGCTCATCGAGACCTCCTGCATCGCAGGCCACTTCGCCGAGGACACCGACAGGGCGTTCATCGACGTCTTCTCCTGCAAGGAGTTCCCCCCGGAATCCACTGCCGAGTACTGCAAGGACTACTTCGGAGCGAAGAAGATGCAGTACGCCACGCTCTTCAGGGACATCTGAAGGCTGAAACTCTGCGGGGGAGGGATCCCCCGCGTATCCGTTCTCCCGACTGCGTTGAAAGCTGATTACAAACGCCTGAACGCACATATTTTGTTATTACAATAAGGATAATTTTTCCTGAAACGGTTATATAACCGCTCAAGCGTCAAAGGGTCCAGGAAGACGGTGAATCTTCATGGACAAGAAAGTAGCGATGACAGCGG
>CAVHQB010000043.1:0-13678 GCA_963637895.1 Lachnospiraceae bacterium | reverse complement strand
CCAAGCGAGGAGGCGCAGCCGACGAGCCATGTCGCCGAAGGCGACACTGCTCGCGTAGCGAGCATAATGAGCACAATTGTGTCTTTTCCTGATTGTACTAACTTTCGCGATCCGAACCAGTTTTGCACCGATTTCGACTCATACAGCCCTCAAATGCCTGGCCCACTTATTTTCAGAAATTGCCAGTTTTCATAACAAAACCATATTAGGTAATGTCATATTACATATTCGATTGAGGAATCATATGGAAATCAAAGTATGGGAATATCTAAAAAAGTATAGATTACAGTTAGCATCAATAGTTATATTCTCCATACTTACAACAATTTCCGGAATCATTGTTCCATATCTGAATGGTAACTTCATAGATGTCCTGATAAGCTCTGGGTCTCTAGACTACATACTGAGATTCGCAGCAGTGATAATAATAATCGGTATACTCGGGGCTGTAGCGTCATACTTCGTAAACATGTCCACAGCGAAGATGACGGCTAACACGTCTTTCGATATGCTTTCCGATGCGATCGGTCATATACAGAGGATTCCATATGATGTATTCACATCCAGGTACAGTCCGGCATATCTGATACAGAGGATGACCGGTGACCTGAACACCATGTTCTCATTCTTCTTGAACAACTTCATGAACATATTTTTGAAGGGAATAACTTTCATCATAGTGCTGGCAATTGTAGCGACTATAAATCTAGAAGTATTCCTGGTCTCACTTCTATTTTTACCGATTTATCTCATCTGTTATATAGCTTTGAAGAAGCCGATGTTTGAAAGGAACAGGGAATACAAGGAACGCAGCAACCACTATACTAAAACGATGTTCGAACAGATCAATCGTCTCTATGAGATCAAAGTGGAGGCGACCTTCAATAAAAGTGTAGAAACAGAAAGAAAATCTTTCGCTGAGTATCTGAGATCACTGATATCGTTCAACAGAATCTCATATCTTTTCACATCGTTGGACGGAATAATCGCAGTTCTCTTTCAATCGGTCATATTGGTGATCGGCGGCATACAGATAATCAACGGGGAGATGTCGATAGGTGAATTCACAATCGTGAATACCTATTTTACCACCTTGTTGGCATGTACCAAATACTACTTTAATCTTGGGAAATCGATTCAGGACTACAGGTCTTCGAAAACACGTATGGAAGAGATTCTGAATATCGAAGAGGAGAACAACGGCAGTATCGCTGTGGAAGACATCGACATCATATCCGTCAGTGATGTATCATACACGTACAACCCCGGAACGACCAATGTGATCAACAATCTCAACATCACATTCAGAAAGGGTGAAATAACATTGGTTAGAGGTCCGAACGGTGTCGGAAAGACAACCTCTGTAAACATAATACTGGGTATACTCCAGGATCTGAACGAGGGAGCAGTAGAGTATAATGGAATAGATATACAAAAACTGGACATATATTCAGCTCGTGAGAACTGCATAAGCACCCTGATACAGAGCACGAACTATCCAGATCAAACCGTTGGAGATTACCTTAAAGACAGTCTTGGATTGGAGCCAGACGGAATAATAGGACTGATAAAACTGTTGGAACTAGACAGCATATACATCAATGATAATTTCAGAATCAGTGATTATTGGGATGTCAAGATCAACAATCTTTCAGGAGGACAGAAACAGAGGGTAATCCTATTGAAAGTTCTCGGAAAAAATAACAGTGTCATGATATTGGATGAACCCTCTACCGGCTTAGATGGAAGCGGAACGGAATCACTAATTAGATATCTTTCAAAATCAAAGAACAGAAGAATCACTATAATAATCAGTCATGACACATCATTTGAAAATATATCTGATGAAGTACTTGAACTATCAACAAATCAACCTATGACGCGTGCCAAAGTATGACTACATCACAGCCCCACGTCGATCGCGTAGTCTTCCAGGGAGAAGTTCGATGGGATGGCCAATCCGCAGGCGGCATATGCGGCCTTCGCCTGGCGGTTGGGCTGGTCCACCACCACGAACCCGTTGTCCTTCCTGAGGCACGAGACCCCTTGGCCCACTCCGAGCATCTCCGGTACGGACATGCCCGCCTTCGCCGCGCACGACCTGAGCTCGGAGTAGCATATGTGGGCGATCACATCGCACAGGATCTTCCCTTTGACCGTGACATCCGACCATTTGCACAACGGGAGGAGCTCCAGATACTCCTTGATGGTCTTGAACCCGACTTCGATGGTCATCTGACCGGATCGGTGCTCAGTGGACGTTCGTCTTCCCGTCGGCCATGTCGTACCATTTGTCGGACTCGTTCCTGTCGGCGATGACGCCGTCTCCGAGCCTGTACATGTTGCCGAGGAGGATCTGAGCACCGGTGTGCCTGTTGAGAGCGGCGGCGGTGAGCCATCTGACGCCCTCGTCGGCGTCTTTGTCCACTCCGACGCCGTTCTTGTAGAACTGGCCGAGCATGAACTGTGCCTCGATATGGCCGTTGGAAGCGGCTTTCCGCATCCATTCCGCCGATTTCACGTAATCATGGCGGATCTGGTCGTCGTTGAAGTACAGGATGCCCAGCTCGTACTGGGCCCTGGCGTCAACCTCGGAGCATTCCTCGAAGTACGCTTTGGCCTTGTTGGAGTCCTTGGACAGCCCGACACCCGTCGCATGCATCTTGCCGAGGAAGTACGTCGCTCCGGCGTGGTGCTTCTCGTGGGCCCTGACGAACCAGGACGATGCAGCGTCGTAGTCCTTGGAAACGCCTTGACCGCGCGCATACATCAGACCGAGCGAGAACATGGCCTCCGGATCGCCTTCTCTGGCGTATTTCGCCAGTATGGAGAATGCATTGGGGTACTCCTCTGCAGTGCGGTTGCGGAGGACGAACTTGGCCCATTCGACGGGCTCCATCGTCTCCGGTTTCTCGGTCATGGACAGGGGGATTCAGCATATATTTAAAAGGGTACTGTCAGAATCTCTGAGAAAGCTGGAAGTTGGACGGTCCGAAATGCTCATTTCGCCCAGATTCCCCCTTCCGATGCCATGTTCGTCGCTGATTTTCCGATGTCTTAAATCCTACGGGAATTGTAGGAAAAGATATAAACAGGGTCGTGATAGCCCGGTTCAGCACCCCTGCAAGGCATGGGGCGGGTGATAGATATGACAAGCGAGAACAGGTACGGACTCAACAAGGAACTGGCTCAGATGCTCAAAGGCGGGGTCATCATGGATGTGACCACTCCGGAACAGGCTAGGATCGCCGAGGCCGCAGGCGCCTGCGCCGTCATGGCACTCGAGAGGATCCCTGCGGACATCAGGGCGGCCGGAGGAGTGTCCAGGATGTCGGACCCCAAGATGATCAAGGGGATCCAGGACGCCGTCTCCATCCCTGTCATGGCCAAGTGCAGGATCGGGCACTTCGTCGAAGCCCAGATCCTCGAGGCGATAGAGATCGACTACATCGACGAGTCCGAGGTCCTGTCCCCGGCCGACGATGTCTACCACATCGACAAGACACAGTTCAAGGTGCCCTTCGTCTGCGGAGCAAGGGACCTCGGCGAGGCCCTCAGGAGGATCGGGGAGGGCGCTTCCATGATCAGGACCAAGGGCGAGCCCGGAACCGGGGACGTCGTCCAGGCCGTCTCCCACATGAGGGCCATGAACAAGCAGATCGCAGAGCTGAAGGCCATCAGGGACGACGAGGTCTACGAGTACGCCAAGCAGCTCCAGGTCCCCCTGGACCTCGCCAAGTACGTCCACGAGAACGGGAAGCTGCCTGTCGTCAACTTCGCCGCAGGCGGAGTCGCCACTCCCGCGGACGCCGCCCTCATGATGCAGCTCGGAGCCGACGGGGTCTTCGTCGGATCGGGCATATTCAAGTCCGGCAACCCCGAGAAGAGGGCCGCCGCCATCGTCAGGGCCGTCACAGATTACAAGAACCCTGCAGTCCTGGCAGAGGTCTCCGAGGACCTCGGAGAGGCCATGGTCGGCATCAACAAGGACGAGATCGAGAAGCTCGAGAACATCAAGATGGCGGAGCGCGGCCAATGAGCCGCATAGGCGTCCTCGCTGTCCAGGGAGCTTTCAGGGAGCACGAGGACGTCCTCTCCGACCTGGGTGCGGAGTGGTACGAGATCAGGAAGGCATCCGACCTCGACCGGGCCCCCGACGGGATAGTCCTCCCCGGAGGGGAGAGCACCGTCATGGGCAAGCTGACCAGGGACCTGGGCATGTTCGACAGGCTCAGGTCGCTGATCGCCTCCGGCACCCCCGTCCTGGGGACCTGCGCCGGGATGATCCTCCTGGCCGAGGGCGTGGAAGGCGGGATCACGCATTTCGCCACCCTCCCCATCTCTGTCAAGAGGAACGCCTACGGGCGCCAGCTGGGGAGCTTCTCCGCCGTCGGAGATTTCCAGGGGAAGGAGATCCCCCTGGAGTTCATCCGCGCCCCGAGGGTGTCGTCCTGCGGGGAGGGAGTGGAGTCCCTCTGCGACTACGACGGGTACCCCGTGGCTGTCAGGTACGGGAACCAGGTCGCATGCGCGTTCCATCCCGAGCTGACGGCGGACAGGACCGTCCACAGCTATTTCCTGGGGCTCGTCTGAGCCCCTCAATCTATTTCCCCGTTCTGGTCCTTATGGAGCATTGCAGTTCCTTTGAGCCCATTGTCGATGTCTTCGAAGCGAGCTCTCGGGATCTTCATCCAAAACGCCAGCCCCAGCAATGTGACTGTTCCCGGCATGCCAAGGTAGTACCTCTTCTTGTGAATTTGCGAGATGGCATCTTCAACTTCCGTGTCGAGGCTCTCCTCGCTCTGCGCTCTTTTGATCTCAACGATGATGCACTTGCGGCCTTCCACCTTCGGTCTCAGGATTATATCTGCCCTGCCGTTGCCGGACTCGGGCTCCACTTTCACATCGTAGATGCTGCGAAGGCCTGTCATCAGGGTCATGACCACAGCCTGATACGTGTATTCGTCCAAGTGCATGTAGCTCGCGTCTTTCATGATGTCCTGGAGAACCTCGATCAGGGTCTCCACATCCTCCTTCAGCAAAGCCTTGCAGAAGTCGTTGAACGCCGAGTCTGATATCGGGTACACTTCCCTCATCATCGTATCGATGATCTCCTGGACCTCGTTGTTCGGGATGGATATCTCGAATTTCCCATCTTCTCTGGGAATCGCTTTCAGATATCCTGCCATGGACATCAGGCTGAACAGCGGCTTACCGGCCCGTTCTATGGACTTGTAGTCGAATTTGCGATACAGTTCAACTACGGCTGTCCCATTCGATACAAGGGACAGGATGGTGCTATAATCCTTGTCACCCAGATCTTCGAGGAGATACGTGATCGCCGTGTTCACGGCTGTGTATCCCCAGTATTCTTCCGGCTTGAATCCTGAAGCGACATAGCTCATTATGCTGAACGGGTTATACACCTCTGCATTGCCGAAGCGGTATCCATCATACCACTCGCGAGCCTCATCGAACTTTTCCAGACAACCGCATTCCGTTAGGATCTGTTTCACTTCAGACTCGGTGAAACCGAACCGCTCATCGCTCATCTCAGAGAAGATGTTGTTGACCTCTATGTTGTTGGCTCCGGAGAACATCCCTGCTTTAGCTACTTGCATAACGCCAGTGACACAGGCCATTTGGAGCGATTCGTTGCTCTTGAGAGCACAGGATATGATGTTGCCCAGGAACTCCGTCATGTGCTTCTGATCATCCGTTCCGAATGCATCGGACAGGGCACGGTCGTATTCGTCGATCAGAATGATGATCTTCTCATTGTGATACTCTTCTAGCTTACCGC
Source organism: Lachnospiraceae bacterium (assembly GCA_963637895.1). GTDB lineage: Archaea > Thermoplasmatota > Thermoplasmata > Methanomassiliicoccales > Methanomethylophilaceae > Methanoprimaticola. The sequence continues at coordinate 7,875 of CAVHQB010000043.1, read as the reverse complement.
ACAAGAATGGAATGCAGTCCTGGATATCGTCTTCTTCGGTCGTCTTCGAAAGGACCTGTTCGAAAAGGGCCCTATCATCATCGTACATGCAATCGGAATTCAGCAAGTAGCGGTACTTGGTGAACAGCTTTCTAAGGGCCGTTCTCATCTTCCTTACGAACGAATCGTATGTAGATGCCGTCGTGTCCTTGAGGTCCAAATATATCACAGGAAACGCGTTCTTGTACTTCCCGTATTCTGGATATCTGGAGATCTCTAGCCCGTCGAACCAAGTATTGCCCTTATACCTGAGGTTGAAGAAAGCATCTAGCATGGACAGGTTGGTGGTCTTCCCGAACCTGCGAGGGCGTGTGAACAGATAGACGCCGGAATCGTCCTTGTCGAGGATATCCTTGATGAGTCCCGTCTTGTCGACGTAGAGCTTATCTCTGGAGCGAATCTCGGCGAAAGACAGGCCGCCGGTGTTGATCTGCCTCATATCATCTGTCAACTCGTCGCGAGTTGATAAGAACTTTTGTGTCATGGCGTTCCTCCGTCAGACAGGATCTTAGGAGCCGTCCTGAAACCGCTACGATATGCATGCAGGGCTTTTACCATGCATGGACAAGCGGGTCTTCTCGGCTCGGAACATGTCGATCCGCACAGCTCCTTATGCGATGATTCTACTGCACCCATCGGCAACATGCTCCTATCGACTTGCCATTCGTTCATAAGAGTTCGCCCGTTTCGACCCCCTTTTTGTAACTACATCGACCAGTTCTGTAACTACAACGGCCTGATTCGCAACTGCATCTCGGTCCCGTTCCGGGCTGTCGTTCCATCTATCGTCGGTCCGGGATGCCTTCGCCCATCCCATCGCTTCCCTCGCAAGGATTAATATCGTCCGTGTATTGGGAAGGCTCATGTCCCAGTCAACGAGCATGGACGGCGGATATTTCGCCCCGTCCCGCAGGTATTTGGACTGCGCTTCCCCCGATTTCGACCTCCGCCGCGCCGCTTCCGAAGCGGAGGCGGGCGCTTCGCAGGGGGACCCCGACGCGCAGTACCTGCACGCCCTCCTCCTCTACCTAGGCAAAGGCTGCCCTCAGGACCGCAAGACCGCGTCCGAGGCCATGGCGCTCTCCGCCGCGGCAGGCTACCGCCCGGCGGACATAGTCCGCGGTGAGATGGAGCGCGACGAGCCCGAGCTGCTGGAGAAGGTCCTGGAGCTCAGGCTGAGGGGCGAGCAGAGGGACACCGACGCCTGCAGGAAGCTCTTCGAGCTCTACGACAACGGCTCGGAATGCGTCAAGAAGGACCATGCCGAGGCCATCAGGTTCTACACGGTCTGCGCCGAGAACGACGATGTGGAGGCGCAGGACACCATCGGCTTCATGTACCTCATGGGGAAAGGCGTCACGAAGGACCGCGACAAGGCCATGAGATGGCTCAAGGCCGCCGCCGAGAACGGATGCGGGCGCGCCATGTACCGCATCGGGAGGATGTACGACGAGGGCCTGTGCTACACCGAGCCCGACATCGCCAGCGCCGTCGCATGGTACGAGAGGGCCGTCGACGCCGACGATCCCGACGCGGAGTTCGCCATGGGATGCATCCATTCCACTCCCAAGACACGCTACACCGACGACAGGGAGGCCGCCAGGATGTTCGGCCTGGCCGCCGAGCACGGCCACGCCGAGGCCCAGTACCAGATCGGGATGCTCTACGCCTACGGGCAGGGGGTCCCCAGGGACCCGTCCATGGCCGTCAAATGGCTGGAGAGGTCCTGCGAGGGCGGGTACCAGCAGGCCATGGTCGATTTCGCCAACATGAGCTTCGAGGGCCAGATGGTCCCCAAGGACTACGCCAAGGCCGCCAAATGGTTCCAGGTCGCCGCCGACAGGTGCAACGGATACGCCCAGTACGCCCTCGGGTGCATGTACGGCTCCGGCTACTACTTCGAGAGGGACGAGAAGATGGCCCTCAAGTACTTCAGGGACGCCGGAGAGATGGGAGAGGTCAACTCCCAGTACTGCCTCGGATGCTTCTACTACGAGGGGAGGGGCACCGAGAAGGACGTGGACGAAGCGGCGATGTGGTTCGACCAGGCCGCCGACCAGGGCCATCCCGCTGCGAAGTCGTTCCTCGGGATGTTCAAGATCACAGGCACCGGATGCACGCAGGACATCCAGGAGGGGCTCAGGCTCCTCAACGAGTCCGCGGACACCGGGTATTACGAAGCCCAGTACTACCTGGGCAAGCTGTACTACGAGGGGAAGTACGTCCCCAAGAGCAACATGAAGGCCAAGCGCTTCCTCAACATGGCCGCCAAGCAGGGCGACCCCGATGCGATGGCCCTCCTCAACAAGATGAAGACGGAGAGATCCAGGTGAAGGACAGCCTCAGGAAGGACGCCAACGCCGGCGACCCGTATGCGTGCCTGGCGGTCGCATACTACCATCAGACGGGCAAGGAGCTCATGCAGGACATGCCCCTGGCCATCCGCTGGTACGAGCGCGCCGCATCCGCCGGATGCCCCCGCGCCCACTGGGAGCTGGCGAAGATGTACATCGAGGGGGAGCATGTGACCAGGAACGTGGCGCACTACCTCGACCATCTGCAGCACGCCGCGGACCTCGGGAACGCCGAGGCGCAGGCCACGCTGGGATCCGAGTACAATTCCGGTTACATCATGCCCAGGGACCTGGAGCTGGCCTACCGCTGGTACGAGCAGGCCGCCAAGCAGGGCGTCCCCCGTGCAAGGTTCTCCGTCGGGTACATGCTGGCCCACGGCCAGGGCGTGGAGCAGTCTCTTCCGGAAGCTGAGACTTGGTTCTCCTCGCTGGCGATCTCCAGCGACGGGGAGATGTTCCTGAAGATCGGCATGAGCTACGAGTACGGGCTCAACATGATAGACGTCGACCAAATAGAGGCGGCAAGATGGTACAAGTACGGCGTGGACATGGGCCACGAGAAGTGCACCATATGCTGGAACTCGGTCATGGCCGCACTGGACGGCGCGGAGCCCGACAGCTACGAGGTCAGGCTCCACAAGCTCATGACCTCTCAGTCGCAGAAGGAGGTCGATGCGAGGGCCAACGACCTCGCCTACGCCGACGAGTTCTTCGAGTCCGGCGACGAGGCCGGAGCATTGACATACTACGAGCAGGCGGCGGATCTCGGAAGCCCCGAGGCCATGTTCGCCATCGCCATGATGCACCACCAGGGCATCGGCGTGAAGAGGGACGACTCCAAGGCCATGCACCTGCTGGCCCGTGCGGCTTCCGCCGGATCGGAGGACGCGCAGTTCTACCTGGCCAGGTTCTACGAGAACGGGGTCCTCGGGAACGACGAGGACCGTGTGATCAAACTGTACTCGGATGCGGCGTACAACGGGTTCCTCGCCGCCTTCTACTACCTGGGGAAGTACATAGACCACCCTGAGATCTACGTCAGGCGCACCCACAGGGGATTCTGAAATGGGATTCGAAGAGGTCCTCGCGAAGGCCAAGGCCGGAGACCCGGACGCCCAGGTGGCCATGGGATACATGTTCTTCAAGGGCGACGGGATCGTCCAGGACCGCAGGGAGGCGGCGAGATGGTTCGGCCTGGCCGCGGACCAGGGCAACGCCGAGGCGCTGTGCAACCTGGGCCACATGAGGGCCCACGGCTCCGGACTGTCGCTGAACCTGGAGAAGGCCATGGACCTCTACAGGAAGTCCGCGGAGCTGGGCTACGCCAGGGCCATGTTCAACCTGGGCTTCATGTACTCCGACGTGGAGGGCGTGGAGCAGGACTGGGAGAAGGCGTTCGAATGGTACATGAAGTCCGCCGAGGCGGGCAGCGTCATGGGCCTCTACCGCGCGGCGGTCATGCTGCAGGAGGGCCGCGGGATCCCCGCGGACAAGCAGAAGGCCATGGAATACTACAGGAGATGCTTCGATGCCGGCTACGAGAAGGCCGGGTACAGGATCGGCATGATGCTCCTGAACGGGGACGGGGTCCCCCAGAACAAGGGGAAGGCCGTCTCGGCGTTCTCCAAAGCGGCGGAGATGGGCTCCGCCGATGCCATGCTGGAGCTGGGGAGGATGTCCCTCGCCGGCGACGGGATGGTGCGCAGCGAGAACAACGCCCGCAAATGGCTGTCGAAAGCGGCGGCCAGGGGCAGCGCGGAGGCTGCGGAGATGCTGTCAAGGTTGTGAATCCGATGAAGATGAACGAGTATCAGAAGGAGATCATCATGGACCTGCTGTCCTCCATCAAGGGGCGCAGCCCGTTCTACGCGCAGAAGTTCAAGGACATCGACGTGTCCCTCATCAAGACGCAGGAGGACTTCGAGTCCCTGCCGTTCACGGACAAGGGCGACCTCCGCGAGGCCTACCCCCTGGGGCTGGCCGCCGTGCCGGAGAAGGAGATCGTCAGGATCCACTCCTCTTCGGGGACAACCGGGACCCCCGTGGTGATTCCGTACACCAAGAAGGACGTGGAGGACTGGGCCGTCATGTTCGAGCGCTGCTACCGCATGGCCGGGATCACCGAGAGGGACCGCATCCAGATCACCCCCGGCTACGGGCTGTGGACCGCAGGGATCGGGTTCCAGGCCGGATGCGAGAGGCTCGGGGCCATGGCGGTGCCGATGGGGCCCGGCAACACCGAGAAGCAGCTGCGCATGATGGAGGACCTCCAGTCCACCGTGCTGTGCGCCACCTCCTCGTACGCGCTCCTGCTGGCCGAGGAGATCGCCGAGCGCGGCATCCGCGGCAAGCTTGCCCTGCGCAAGGGCGTTATCGGCTCCGAGCGCTGGGGCGAGAAGATGCGCCACCGCATCGAGACCGAGCTGGGCATCGAGATCTTCGACATCTACGGCCTTACCGAGATCTACGGCCCCGGTATCGGCATCTCCTGCCACGAGCACGCCGGCATGCACCTGTGGAGCGACTTCGTATATGCCGAGGTTGTGAATCCGAAGACGGGCGAGCCTGTGCCCGACGGCGAAGTGGGCGAGCTGGTGCTCACCACGCTGCGCAAGGAAGGCGCGCCGCTCATCCGCTACCGCACGCATGACCTTACGCGCATCATCCCCGGCGACTGCGCCTGCGGCATGCACCACCCGCGCATCGACACCCTGGTGGGCCGCACCGACGACATGTTCAAGGTGAAGGGCGTCAACATGTTCCCCGCCCAGGTGGAAGAGGTGATCGCCGCAACGTCGGGCACCTCGTCCGAGTACCAGGTGATGATCGAGCACATCATGGGCCGCGACGTGCTCACCGTGCTGTTCGAGACCGCCCTGGAAGGCGATGCCCTTTCCCGTTGCGAGGAAGAGCTGAGCCTCATCTTCAAGGCGAAGATCGGCTGCACTCCCGAGGCGAAGGGCGTGCCGCTGGGCGAGCTTCCCCGTTCCGAGAAGAAGACTCAGCGCATCTTTGACAGCCGCTACTAGCGCGCAGGCTGGCGCGGGTTGGCGACTGCTTTCCGTTCGCCGCTCGCCCGCTGCCGTGCGTATGTGCAGCGTATCCCGAACCCAACGTTTCGTTCGAAGCGTTGGGTTTTTTCGTATGGAGTGTGTATTCGGGGTGAACGCACGCGCGGCCACCGGATATTGCCCAGAAGGGGTAGGTCTGCGGTCTAAAATCGCGTTGAACACACCGAAGCGGGGGTTCGCCCCTTCGTACTTGCCCTTAATCGCACCTTAACCACACCAAGGAGTTCCGCGTGCTTAGCCGTTTCAGCGTCCGTCGTCCGTACATCATCACGGTTGCCGTCATCATCATCCTTATCCTGGGCGGGGTCTCGCTTACGAAGATGAAGACCAACCTCCTGCCCGACATGGATCTGCCGTACCTGATGGTGGTCACCACCGACCCGGGTGCCAGCGCCGAAAAGGTGGAATCCGAGGTAACCGACGTGCTTGAGGACTCGCTTTCCAAGATCAGCGGCGTTTCCTCGGTGCAGTCGCAGAGCGCCGACAACTACTCCATGATCTTCCTGCAGTTCCAGGACGGAACCGACATGGATTCGGCCATGGTGAAGGCGTCTTCGGCGGTGAACGAGGTATCGGCCCAGTTGCCCGACACCGCCGGCAGCCCCAACTACATGGAAATCAGCATGGACATGATGGCGACGCTCTACGTTGCCGTCTCCTACGATGGCCATGACATCTACGAGACCTCTAACCTGGTCGACGACAAGGTGGTGCCCGCACTCGAGCGCGTCGACGGCGTCGCCGACGTTTCCACCGTTGGCTCGGCCCAGCAGTCGGTGGAGGTGCGCCTTTCCGACAGCAAGATCGAGGACATCAACAACAAGCTGCTGGCCAGCGTGAACTCCCAGCTCTACGACGCGAAGAAGCAGCTTGACGAGGGCGACGCGCAGCTGGCGCAGGCCGAAGAGCAGCTGAGCCAGCAGAAGAGCACGCTGGAATCGCAGCAGCAGCAAACCACCGACCAGCTTGGCCAGGCCACCAGCGCCCTTACCCTTGCCGTTTCGGGCAAGACCGCCGAAACCGCCACCATCCAGGCGCAGATCCAGGCTCTGAAGGCCGCCGACCCAACGGGCGCCAACCCGCAGATCCAGGCGCAGATAGCCCAGCTTGCCCAGCAGGCGCAGACTTCCGCCAGCGAGCTTTCGGAATACCAGAGCCAGCTGGCCCAGGCACAGTCGGGCTCCCTTACCGCAGCTTCCCAGTTCGGCAGCGCCAGCGCCCAGATCTCGGCCGCCCAGCAGACCATCGAGTCCAACAAGCAGCAGCTTGCCGACGCGCGCCAGCAGTACGAGGACTCGCGCGACAAGGCCATCTCGAGCGCGAATGTGGATGCCCTGGTGGATAAGGAGACGCTGGCGAGCCTGATCACCGCGCAGAACTTCAGCATGCCAGCCGGCTACATCGATTCCGGCTCCGACAGCCAGTGGCTCCTGCGCGTGGGCGACAACCTTACCAGCGAGGCCGACCTCCGCTCGCTGCTGCTTACCGATATCGACGGCGTGGGCGAGATCCGCCTGGGCGACGTTGCCGAGGTGACCACCATCGACAACGTGGGCGAAGAGTACATGCGCATCAACGCCAAGGATGGCGTGCTGCTCTCCATCTTCAAGAACTCCACCGCCTCCACGAGCGACGTCTCCAACGCGGCAAAGGCCGCCCTGCAGAAGATCGAGGCCGCCAACCCAGGCCTGAGCCTTACGGTGGTAAGCGACCAGGGCTCCTACATCGCCCTGTACATCAACTCCATCCTGCAGTCGCTTGTCCTGGGCGCGTTTCTGGCCGTGGTGGTGCTCATCATCTTCCTGCGCGACTGGCGCCCCACGCTCATCATGGCGTTCAGTATCCCGTTCTCAGTGCTGTGCGCCCTGGTGCTTATGTACTTCTCGGGCATCGACCTGAACGTGATGAGCCTCGGCGGCCTTTCCCTTGCCATCGGCATGCTGGTGGACAACTCCATCATCGTGCTGGAGAACATCTACCGCCTGCGCTCGCGCGGCATCCCGGCGGCGCGTGCGGCGGTGCAGGGCGCCAAGCAGATAACGGGCGCGGTAATCGCCTCCACGCTCACCACCATCTGCGTGTTCCTGCCCATCGTGTTCACCACCGGCATGGTGAACCAGCTGATGCTGCCCTTCGCGCTCACCATCGCCTACGTGCTCACGGCTTCCATGCTCATCGCGCTCACGATGGTGCCCGCGGCTTCCAGCTTCATGTTCAAGAACTACATGCCGCGCCGCAACAACTGGTTCGAAACGCTGCAGACGAAGTACGCCCATTCCCTTACGTTCTTCCTGCGACATAAGGCGCTGCCGCTGGTGGTTTCGGTGGTGCTGCTGGCCGTTGCCGTGGTGGGCATCGCGAACATGGGCATAACCATGATCCCCTCCATGATGTCGAAGACGGTGAACGTG
>CAVHQB010000042.1:0-13748 GCA_963637895.1 Lachnospiraceae bacterium | reverse complement strand
GCGTCCGGCCCTGTCACGGGATCGCACCAGGTACTTGGCATCCCTGCGGGAACCGATCATCCGGACGGACCGCCATGCCGACCTGCGCTCGCTGGCGGATGCGGCATTGGAACGGATCGATACAGACGGACCTGATTCCGCAGGCGCCGTGTGCATCGGCGTTGCGATATGCGGGGAAGCGGTCGAAGCCGTGTTCGCTAGCGGAGCCCTCTCGAAACCATCATAATCAGAACCGCATATGGGGCCCCTAGGAGCTAGAAGACCATGACCGAGCCCGTCCCCAAGAGAACCCTTATCACCCTGATGAACGCCCTCTCCTCCGGAGTCGTCCCCAGACGCGGGCTCGAGTACATAGCGGTGGGAAGGAAGAAGGAGACGGAGACCTTCGTCAGCGACCTGGAGGACACCGCCGCGGGCGGGGGAGCGTTCAGGTTCCTGTCCGGCAGGTTCGGCAACGGGAAGAGCTTCATGACGCAGATGATCCGCAACTACGCCATGGACAAGGGGTTCGTGGTCATGGACGCGGACCTCGCCATAAACAGGAGGCTCACCGGCTCCAAGAAGGAAGGGCTCAACACATACAGGGAGCTGGTCAAGAACATGGCCGTCAGGACCCGTCCCGACGGCGGCTCCATGGAACCGATACTGCAGAACTGGATCCAGGACATCGCCGAGGACATAGCGTCCGAGGACGGCTCCGACCCCGATTCCGTCCCTTATGAGGCGATCGCCAAGAGGATGAGGTCGGACACCTCGTCCATGTCGTGCCTCCAGAACTACCAGGACTTCATCAGAGGCCTGACGGAGTACTGCAAGGGCTACCGCAACGCGGACGACGACATATTCGCCCTCAGATGGCTCAAAGGGGAGTGCGAGCTCAAGACCGAAGCGAGGAAGAACATCGGGATAAACGCGATGGTGGACGATTCCAACTGGTACGACTTCATCAAGCTCTGGGCGGAGCTGTCCGTGAAGCTGGGGTACAAGGGGTTGGTTGTCTTCCTGGACGAAGCCGTGGTGCTGTACAAGCTGCAGAACAAGGCCTCCCGCTCCAACAACTACGAGCGCCTGCTGACGATGTTCAACGACATCATGCAGGGCAAATCCTCGTACCTGTCGATGTACGTCTGCGGGACCCCCGAGTTCATCGAGGACTCCAACAGGGGGCTCTACAGCTACGAAGCTCTCAGGTCCAGGCTCGTTTCCGGCAGGTTCGAGAACGGCTACGACAACTACCTCGGGCCGGTCATCAACCTGAGGCCGCTGACCAACGAGGAGATCTACGTCCTGCTGAAGACTATAAGGGACCTCCACGCCCAGAGATACTCTTACGAATCACCGGTCACCGACGAGATGCTGGAGAGGTATCTCAAAGCAGTCCTTGCAAGCGTCATATCCACTTCCATGATCACCCCCAGGGAGATCACCAGGGACCTGATCGGCCTGCTGGACACCATGCACCAGAATCCCGACACCGTCTTCGACGACATGATCTCCGGAAGGAAGGTCACAGCGGATGCCAACCCCGATGACGACATCATCGAGGACCTGGAGATATGACCGACCACTTCTCAGAGCTGCCGTGGTTCCTCAGGGAATACGTGTACGGCAGCGGATGGCCGTCGTTCAGGGAGATACAGACGAGGGCCTTCGACGTCTTCGCCGAAGGCGACGACCATATTCTGATATCAGCGGGGACCAGCAGCGGGAAGACCGAGGCTGCGATGTTCCCTGTCATCTCATCATTGTACCGCAACCCTCCCGAGGGCATAGGCGCGATGTACATCGGGCCCCTGAAAGCCCTGATCGACGACCAGTTCCAGAGGATCGAGCCCATGATCCGCGAGTCCGGGATCAGGATAACCGGGTGGCACGGCGACGCTTCGAGGACGATGAAGCAGGCCCTGCTGGAGTTCCCCTCGGGCATACTGCAGATCACACCGGAGTCGCTGCAGAACCTCATCGCCAACGACCCGGAGAGGATCGAGGCCCTCTTCCACGAGCTGAGGTTCGTGATAATCGACGAGGTCCACGCGTTCATGGCCTCCGAGAGGGGAGCGCAGCTCCTGTGCTGCCTCCAGAGATTGGAACTGCTGGCGAAGTGCGACCCCAGGAGGATAGGCCTGTCCGCCACCATATCGGACCCGGAGGCCGCAGGCATGTGGCTGTCCGCCGACACCGGCAGGAGGACCAGGATCATCCGCGACCCCAGGACATCGGACAGGGACGTGAGGATAAGCCTGCACAGGATCCCTGCGGCGGAGAACGACGGCACCGAGAGGAAGAGGGCCATAACAAGATACTACAAGGACCTCTACAGAGAGGTCCGCGACAGGAACTGCATAGTGTTCGTGAACAGCAGGTCCGACGCCGAGACCACTGGAAGATCTCTGAAGAAGATGGCGAGCCTGGAAGGAAGGGAGGACACCATCCATGTCCACCACGGCAGCATCTCCAAGGAGTACAGGAGCGCCGCCGAAGAGAGATTGAAGAGCCCCTCGTCCAAGGACACCGTCGTCGCCACCGTGACGTTGGAGCTGGGGATCGATGTGGGCGGACTGGACACTGTCGTCCAGATAGAGCCGCCGTACACCTGTTCCAGCCTGGTCCAGAGGATGGGGAGGTCCGGAAGGCGCGGAGGCGCCCAGACCATGACCGTCATGTGCCTCGAGGACCCGGCGAGATGGTGGACCGACGTGGAAGGGATCAACATGGAGCTGGTCAAGGCGATAGCCATGACCGAGCTGGCCGTCGGGGAATCCTGGACTGAGACCCCTGCAGTGGAGCACCTGCCCTACGGGCTGCTGTACCATCAGACCATGGAGCACATGAAGTCCGGGATCGGGGCGAGGTTCAGCACCCTGTCGTCGGAGGTGCTGTCCATGTACCCCTTCAAGGACATCTCCAAAGATGATTACAAGGACCTGCTTGTGCGCATGGTCGCGCTGGACCAGCTGGAGAGGATGCCCGACGGGACCCTGCTGATCGGAGGGAAAGGAGAGAAGGAGGTCTTCGGAAGGGACTTCTGCTCCGTGTTCTCGGTGAAGAAGGAGATCGACGTCCGCTGCGACGGGAAAGTCGTCGGCTCCATACAGGAGATGCCCGAAGTGGGGGAGCCCATCCAGCTGGCCGGGCACGTGTGGGAGGTGACCGATGTGAAGGCGAGGGAGATGACAGTCGATGTCATCCAATCCGACGGCACCGCATGCAACCCCTGGCGTTCCGGAACGCCGCCGATAGACACCCGCATCATGAGGAAGATGCTGGAGGTGCTGACCTCCGACCTGTCGTATCCTTATCTGGACGAGGCGGCCTCGGAGAGGCTGGAGGAATGCAGGAAGGTCGCCCAGGGTAAGAGGCTCACCTCGCTTTTCTCCGAGAACGAGGACGGGTCGCTGAGGATGCGCCCGTGGCTCGGCACCGTGCATTTCGAGACCCTCAGGAGGATCGTCCGCGATGTCGACGGGGTGCAATCCATCTATGCATTCCAGCCGTACTTCATGGACATCCGCGGAGATGTCACTGATTCTGATATCCTGGATGCAGTGGACGCCTACCTCGCGGACCCCTGCCCCGAGTCCCTGGTCAGGGACGAGGACAAGCTCAGGTTCGGGAAGTACGACAAGTACGTGCCCGACCATCTTCTGATAAAAGCGTTCGCCAGGGACAGGCTGGACTCGGACTTCGACCTGGACTTCTGATCACAGGCCGTTGAACGGCCTGTTCCCCTTGCAATTCGGATAGTCGCAGCATCCGTAGAACAATCCGGAAGGGCCCCTCGCTATCCTCAGCGGCCCGAAGCATTCCGGACAGAACAGCGTGGACCTGCACAGCACGGGACTCTGCCCCAGCAGTTCGGTGACGAATGGGGATTTCGAGGATTGCGCATAGTTGTCGTCGTCAGTAATCGTGACGATGAACGCCCTCTTCCTCGCCCTTGTGAGAGCGACATAGAACACCCTCCTCTCCTCCGGATACGGGATGTCCTCGTCCACCCTCGGGAACAAATCGGACAGATTATCGGAGACAGTGTTGGGGAACCCTCCGCGGTCCCTGTCGGCGAGGATGAACACGTTATCGGCTTCCAATCCCTTGGCGGAATGCGCCGTCAGGAACCTGATCTTCCTGGCATCGCTCCAGTCCTCCGCATCCTTGTCCCATCTCCTGAACACCACCTCGCATGAGCCTGCAAGATCTCCCGACGAGAACCTGAACTGCCCCGTTCCGGAGCCCAATGCGTACAGATCGGCCCTCGTCCTCCCGATGACGAACACGCTCTCATCATCAGGGAGATGCTCGATCCTGTTGGCGATCGTCTTGGAGATGTCCTTGTCCGTGTTGGCCGGCAGCAGCATCACAGGCTTGAACGGCGGGTCAGGAACGCCCTTCACGGTCTTCTTCTGCTGTTTGGCGTTCTTCATCACGAAACCGCCGGCAAGGTCGGCGATGGTCTGAGGGTACCTGTAGGTGGTCTCTATCCTCTTAACGGACACCGACCCGAACTCGGACCAGGTCCTCTCGAAGTCGTAGAACTGCCCTATGTCCCCGCCGGTGAAGGAGTAGATGCTCTGCCAGTCGTCCCCGACGCAGAACAGCCTGAACCCCATGCGGCGCCTCAGCGCCAGCAGCAGGTCCACGAGCGTCCTGGAGACGTCCTGGTATTCATCCACGAGCACATGGGTGTAGACCTTCCCGCAGGCTCCCATGGAAGCCACTTCCTCGGTGGCCTGGATGACCATGTCGTCGTAATCTGCCATGCCCCCTTTGATGCAGGTGAGGCTGTAATGGTCCCATACCGCATCCAGGACGTTCAGCTCCTGCTCGATCTGGGGCCTCACCGCGGTCGGGTTCCTCCCGTTGGCCCGTCTCAGGTCGCGGATGGTGGTCCTGGTGCACTTGCACCTGGATATCAGCGCCCCGATGGGCTCGGAGAGCCTGGGGCCCCATGCGTTGACCACTGCTGCGGCAAGATCGTTGGCGTTCAGCAGGTCCTCGCCGAACCCCTGGTCCTTGAGGTACTCCGCCGCCTTGGAAGGCTTGGAAGACAGCTCGGAGGCTCTGATGGAGTCTCCTAGCACCTTGATCTTGTGCCCGTGGCCGTCTTCTGCTTCCAAAACAGCAGGGCTGGACTTCCCGTCCGCGAAGGTCTGTGCCGTGTACCTGCATAGGATGCCGTGCCTGAACAGCTCGTCGGCCAGCACCCTCAATCCCCTCGGACGGATGTACATGCCGTTCAGCGACAGGTCCCCCATCCCTGCGGTGCGCAGGTCCTCGATGTAAGCCATCAGGTTGAGGGAGAACTTCCTGTCGCACTCGCACAGGTCGTACATGATCGAAGAGAGCAATGTGCTCCTGTCCTTCCCGACGCAGGCCCTCCTGCGGGTGATCCTGTTCCCCAGGGCGTGGATGGTCATAACATCGGCCCCGAAGCCGGGACCGAACTCCCTGTCCAACGCATCCCTCAGGTCGTGGACGGTGTTGTTCGTCAATGAGATCATCAGGATGTGCGAAGGGTCCGCCCCCGAATCGACGAGGTGCTTCACCTTCCCCACGAGGGTGGTGGTCTTCCCGGTGCCCGCCGCCGCTATCACCAGCTCCGTGTCGGCACCGTCCAGGACGGCATCGGACTGCTGGCGGTCCAGCCTGTGGCCGTTGACCTCCATCCCCTTCCGAGGCATCAGATGCGCCGTCCGATCTCTTTCATGACTGTCTCGTAGGCTTCCCTGAACGGGATGCCCTTCTCCCTGCATATGGCGGCCAGGCACTCGTACTCCGGATGGGCCTTCTCGATGCCGTCCATGGACAGGACCTTCACCTTGACCGTTCCTATGGAAGTCTCCACGTCCTCGGACCTCCTGGACATGACGGTGCGGTCCATGGTGCACCTGCGGATTCCGGCCGTCGATGTCTCCGAGAAGATGACCGATTCCAGTCTCCGCCTGTCGGATTCAGAACATATCACAGTGAGGAGCCAAGCGGGACGGCCCTTCTTCATGAACACGGGGGTGTAATGGGCGTCCTTGGCGCCTTCCGCCATGAGCCTCTCCGCCGTGTATCCGAGAGCCTCCCCGGTGCAGTCGTCGATGTTGCATTCCAGCTTGACGGCGATGTCGTGGTTCTCCGTGGGGGCGATGATCATCGCCCTGAGGATGCCGCTCCTGTCGGTCTCCCTCTTGCCGCCGCCCATCCCGACCTTCTCGATCCTGAAGGCTCCGGGCACGTCGCAGGTCCTCGCCGCGGCCGCGAACGCGGCCCCGGTGGGGGTTACGAACTCGCCTTGCGATTGCGTCATCCTCAGCGAAAGCTCCCGGTGGGATGCGAGGATGTTGACCACCGCAGGCACCGGCACCGGGATCACACCGTGCTGGCAGCGCACCGTCCCCGTGCCCTCGTAGAGCTCGGAGAAGCAGACGCCGTCCACGTCCAATGAATCAAGGCAGACCCCCAATGAGATGATATCGACTATCGAATCGACAGCGCCCACCTCATGGAAATGCACTTGGTCCACTGGGATCCCGTGGGCCGAGGCCTCGGCCTCGGCCAGTATATTCAATATATTATAGGAGACCGCACGGGCCCTCTCGGACATGTCCGCCTTCGATACGATCTCCCTTATCTCTGCAGGGCTGCGGCCGTGGTGATGCTCATGCCCGTGATGCCCCTCGCCGTAGAGGTACTGCATGTCGTGGTCGTGGTTGTCGTGCTCCAGCACCACATCGAAGTCGCACACGTCAAGTCCGGACTTCGTCTTCCTCGAGACGACTATGTCGAACCCTCCGATGTCCAGCGAGGACAGCGCCCTGTCGAGGGCCTCCCTGTCTGCGCCGGCATCCAGCATTGCCGCAACGGCCATGTCCCCGCTTATGCCGGAGCAGCATTCGAAGTACAGGAGCCTCGGCATCAGATACCGCCTCTGGCGGATGCCGCCACCTTGTCGGCCAGGGCCTCCAGCTCCTGGGCCTGGTCCTCCTTCAGGCAGGAGGTGAACACGATCTCTCCGAGGGAGTTCATCTCCTTCAGCGCGGAGAGCCTCTCGCCCATGATCCTCGCCGACTGCGGGACCCATGAGCCGTTGCCGATGATCGCATAGCTCCTCTTCTGGACGGCCATGTTCTCCATGTTCTCGATAACCGCGGACATGGTCGGATGGAGGTTGTTGTTATAGGTGGGGGCAGCCAGGACCATCACGGGGAACCTGAACACGTCCGAAACGACATAAGAGGAATGGTCGCGGGACACGTCCCTGACGGAAACTTCCCTGACTCCTCTGTCCTTCAGCATCATCGCCAGCCTGTTGGCCACGGCGGCGGTGTTCCCGTACATGCTCGCATACGCGATCACGACTCCGTCGTCCTCCGGGCGGTAGGTGCTCCAGACATCGTATTTCTCTAGGATGTACCCGAGGTCCTTCCTCCAGATCGGCCCGTGCAGGGGGCAGATCATCTCGACTTCGGTTCCTTCCAGCTTCTTCAGCGCCGACTGCACCTTGGTCCCGTACTTCCCGACGATGTTGGCGTAGTACCTCCTGGCCTCCGGCAGGAATTCCCTGTCGAAGTCGCACTCGTCCGCGTACAGGGTTCCTTCCAAAGCCCCGAACGTGCCGAAGGCGTCGGCCGAGAAGAGGATCCTGTCGGTGATGTCGTAGGAGAACATCACCTCGGGCCAGTGGACCATCACCGCGAAGACGAACCTGAGCTTGTGGCGTCCGAGGTCCAATTCGTCCCCGTCGGACACCACCATCCTGTTGGCAGGCTCTATGGAGTAGAAGTTCCGGAGCATGTCGAAGGTCTTCTGGTTGCCCACGACGGTCACGTCGGGCCAGGACTCCATGACGCGCTGGATCGCCGCCCCGTGGTCGGGCTCCATATGATTTATCACGAAATAGTCCAGCGGGCGGCCGTTCAGGGCGGTCTTCAGGCCGCACCAGAACACCGGCTCGATGGAGATGTCGCAGGTGTCGAGCAGGCAGGTCCTCTCGTCGGTTATCACATAGCTGTTGTACGAGACCCCTTCGGGTATGGGGATCTCCCCTTCGAATATGGATGCGGTGCGGTCGTCTCCGCCGATCCACCAGATGTCGTCCTTTATCTTCACGCTGTTCTGTGCCATCGTTCTCGCCTTCCTGATGTCCGGACGGGATGCGGGACATCCCTGCGCCCTTCGGCGACGGATGGGATCCGTCGCATCGACGGACCTGCATGGCCCGAATGATATAACAGGGTTAGCGGACAAGCATCGGCAGAACCGAAACGGATCGATGCCTATCAGCGTCCTTTAAAGGAAGAACATCCATCCGCGACCATGGACACCCTCGGATTCATCTTCGAACAGCTCCCCGACAAGGACCTCCAGGCAAGGCGCGCCGGCAGGCGCAGGGTCTTCCCCTGCCCCTCGTGCGGAGAGAACGTCTTCGGATGCAGCTCCGTCAGAACATCGCCGAAGAAGCCGTTCGACCAGATGGGGATCCGGATCCCGTGCCCGAAGTGCGGAGATTTCACCATAGACGTCTCCGTCAGGAAAGGGAAGGAGATCTGGACCGTAGTGGAGACCGGAAAGAGATACGACAGGTTCTCCAGGGTGAGAGCATCCGGGAAGCGGCTCGTCAAGCTCGCCGACAGCCTGGACAACACCAAGGAAGAAGACTGCCTCGTGATGCTGGAAACCGCCTCCAAGGATGCCGAGGAGCTCAGGCTCGCCGACCCGGACAACGAGGACCTGCACTACCCGTACATGATGGCGGTCAACTCCTACAACAGGCTCATAACGATGGGGCGCACCGACCTCGTCGAGGACCTGGCCCGCTTCACGCTCAAGTGCAACGACATCTCGCAGTACGACCTGCTGTTCGAGCTGCGCACCTCGTACCGCCTCATCGACGAGCATCAGGACATGCTGCCCCGTGCGCTTTACATCAAGGCCATGATAGAGCGGACGCTGGTGGACGAGGCGTTCGATTTCGCCGAGGACGCGATGGCAGGCGAGGCATCGGAAGATTCCATGATCGAGAGGATCGAGCTCCTCGTCAAGGAGTTCGATTCCCTCCCTGCGAAAGAGAAGGCGTCCTGCCCCTATGCCGCGGCGGACGGCAGGAAATACATCCTGAACACGTACAGCAGGAACGGCGGAAGGGGCGTGGCCCCGGCGGCCAAGAAGGTCATAGCCGCGATCCGCAAGGCCCGCAAGAGCGGTGCGCCGGAGGACAGGCTGCAGCTCATGAGGATGGCGACCTGCTACCGCCGGATGGCGCCGTACGGCAGGAAGAAGTACGACGAGATGCTCGCGGATGCCGAACTGTGGTCGGACCCCCTGTTCCTGGCCATGGCCGATTTCATGTTCGCGGAACGCGTCCGCGACGTCATGCTGGGCGATTACCATGTAGATATGGACCGCGTCTCTCCGGAAGACCGCGAAGAGGCCCTGAGGAGGATAGAGGAGGCCATCGGGATCCTGGAGACGAGAGACGACGTGGACGAGATCGCATCCATCGTGACCGAGTCGTACAACATCAGAGGGTTCCTGAGGAACGACATGGATGACTACAAGCTGTCGTGCCTCTACGGTGCTTACTTCTGCAATCTCGGACTGATCGATGCCCGCGATCTCGTGAAGACGATGATGGACATCATCGTCACATCCGGCGATCCGCAGGGATTCAGGGATTGGGCCGAAGAGCATCTCGGCTTTTCGATCTGAACGGATGCCCGGCATCCTCGCGTACCGACCTTTATATCATGCACGCCAATCCCCCTGCATGGACCCGGTCTTCGAGATCATCAAGGAGCTTCCGAACAAGGACCTCCAGGTCAAGCGCATAGCGGAGCGCAAGACGTACCACTGCCCGTCCTGCGGCGAGAACGTCACAGGATGCTACGGTGTCAGGACGTCCCCGAGGAAGCCCGTCAGCCAGCTCGGGATCTGCATCCCGTGCCCGTCATGCGGGACGTTCACGATAGATGTGTCCGTGAAGAACGGGAAAGAGGCAATGAAAGTGAAGGAGACCGGCGCCGACTACGACCTCTTCGCCAGGGCGAGAGAGGCCGACACGCGCATGAGGGAGCTCATGAAGGCCGCAGACGGGAAGGACGACCCCGCCCTGACCCTCCAACTGGCCGAAGCGGCCGCCCGGTTCGCCGATGAGCTCAAAATCGCAGACCCCCGCAACAGCGACCTCTGGCAGCCATACAGACTTGCCGTCGACTCCTACTGCAAGCTCATAGAATCAGGCCGTACAGAATACGTCGAGCCGCTGGCCCGCCTCACGCTCAGATGCAACAGCATCGCCAAGTATGACCTGATGGCGACGATGAACCGCGCATACATTCTGATCCACCAGAATGAGAGGAAGGTCCCGCGCGCGCTCTTCCGCGGCCTCATGATCGAGCGCGCCCTCCTCAAGTCGTCCTTCGACCGCATGTTCCTGGACGACCCCGACGAGTTCCTGGAGGATTCCATCCGCACAGAGATAGAGGTCTTCGAATCCCTCAGCGCACAGGACAGGGCGGAGTTCCCGTATGCCGCATCGAACGGCTGGAACTACATCCTGAACAGCCGCAGGAGGAGAGGGGCCAAGAACGAGTCCACTGCCGCCAGGAAGGTCATAGCGGCCATCCGCGACGCACGCAAGGAAGGCGCTCCGGAAGACCGCGACCAGCTCATGAGGATGGCCATATGCTATCGCGCCATCGTCTCAGGCAAGGAGAAGAAGGAGAAGACGTACAAGGACATGATCTCCGATGCAAAGTGCTGGTCCGACCCGCTCTACCTGGCGATCGCGGACTACACCTTCGCCGAGCACATCTACTGCTCTATGGAGGAGGACCTGGACTTCGATCCGGAATCGGTCCCGCCGAAGGCCCTCTCCGAAGCTGTGAAGAGGCTGAACGAGGCCATAGGCATCCTTGAGACCGTCGATGACCTGAATGGGTTCACGTTCATCCTGTCCAATTCCTATCTCTACAGGGGCGTCCTCACAGGGGACTCGGCAGACAAGAAGCTGGCATGCCACTACGCCATGTTCTTCAACATGATCGGACAGGGCAGCCGCCAGGATGTCCTCGACACGCTGATGATCGCATCGACGACGGAAGAGCTCGGGAGCCCTCTCCAGATATGGGCCATGCGCAATCTGGGAATGCCCGTCTGATCCGACCGAAGCATGCGCTCCGACAGGTCGTCACCGGTCCCAGACAGCACGCATCACCTCCCGTGTTGCGATTTGCCGTCAGAGGATCGGTTACAGGATGGCATCTCGGATTGGGCGTTCATTCCCCTCCGGCCTCTTTGAACCGCCTGAACATCTCGTTCATCTCATCGACCGAGGGCGCAGGAGGAAAATCGGGCTCGAGGGAACCCTCGAAGAGCTCTTTCTTATCGGGATCCGTCTCGAGGTTGATGTAGATGCTGCTGCGGTACTCCGACTCGGCAAAGGCCTTCACGGAATAGGTCTTCCCGATCTGACGGCATCCCGTGACGATCAACGGCTTCCTGTCGGGGTCGGAACGCCACTTCCGAAGCTTCTCCGTTATCTTCCGCTCCATGGTCCCGGATGGTCTTGACCATATAATATATGCAAGAAAGATGAGCATATTCCGATGTGATTTACCAGTTTTATGGGGGTTATTATCGTCATAGTTACCAGTTTTATGAGGATAACTCCAACAGCTCCCCCGAACCTCCCGCGCCAACCTATAAGACCCCCGTCCCCGCTCAGACGCCTCAGAGGAGAATCCCCATGGAACCGAGGATGAAGAAGTACGGGCTCAGCGAGGACGACGCGTGGAAGGTCCTGGAGAGCTGCGAGGACGGGGTGATCGCCACCATAGACGAGGACGGCTCCCCTTATGCCGTGCCGGTTAACCACGTCTGCATCGGAAGGAGGCTGTACATCCACGGCAGGGGCGCGGGCAGGAAGCTGGAGAACATCGTCCGCGACGGAAGGGTGTCGTTCACGGCATACGGCATAGAAGGCTACGACTTCGAGAGCGAGCTGGCCTGCGACACCGAGACGGTGTTCAGGAGCGCCGTGGTCAAGGGAACGGCGTCGGTCGTCGAGGACCCCGCGAGGAAGACGGAGATCCTCAGGGCCCTGTCCGACCGCTTCGGCAGGGAGGGGTGCGAGATCCCTCCCGAGAGGGTTCCAAAGGTCTGCATCGTGGAGATCGTCCCGACGGAGGTCACGGGGAAGTCCAACCCCTGGCGCACGAGGTGATACCATGGACGGGAAAGAGCAGTTCTCGAAGCCCCTCGGCGCCGCCGGGAGGGAGGTCATGGAGCTGATGAACGAGCATCACGTCCCCCTGTGGAACGAGGCCCTGGCCCGTATGCCCAAGGCCATGGACGGGTCCGTCCTGGACGTGGGCTGCGGAGGCGGAGGGTTCCTGAGGAAGCTGTCCGAGAGGTACCCGTATGCGATGCTGTTCGGGATCGACCTGTCGGAGGATGCGGTGCAGATGACGTCGGAGGTAGACTCCGACCTGGTGGAGTCCGGATCCCTGGAGCTCGCCGTGGGATCTGTGGACCAGCTGCCCTACGACGACGGGGCGTTCGACATGGCGACGGCCATCGAGACGTACTTCTTCTGGCCGGACCTGGAGAAGGGCATATCGGAGATGTCCAGGGTCCTGTCCCCCGGAGGCGTCCTGATGGTCGCATCGGAGCTCAGGCTCGGAGGCGATGACGAGGCCGAGGTCCTGGAGAAGTGCGGAGAGTACGGGATGAGCCTGCTCCGCGACGAAGAGATGCTGGAGGTCATGGACCGCTGCGGGCTCGACGCGGAATGCTTCATCGTCGGGCCGGGCGTGCTGTACCGCGGCGTGAAGAGGTTCTGATCCGGAAAGAAGGCAATGCCGGGCGCGGGCGGGGATCCGTCCGGTGCCCGTCATGATGCCGGATCGCTGTCAGTCTTTCGCTTCTTCAGCTTCTCCGGCCTTCCTTCTGGCGCGCAATGCCTCGTCGATGCTGCGGAGGACCTCGGGATCGTCTTCCGGAGCCGGCACGAAATCCGGATCGACCTTGACGACAGGGTGCTCTAAGAAAGATAGGACGGGGTTCAACGGAGTGCGGTATGAACCCTGTTGAACCCCGTCGATATTCGGGCCCATCTCACTCACAATTCTCGCTGGTATCGATAAAATCTATCCGAACGCCCTGCCTCTAGCATCTTAAGAACTGCAGCGGCATTTTATCTAGCTGCAGTCGCATATGCTGTCGAGGTGCTATATGAATCTCCGCAACCCGTTCAAGAAGAGGATGATTGCAGCCGAGACGCTCCAGAAGATGCGCATGCTGCTCGAGAAGTACGGATACGATGAGGCTTACTACGACTACTAGGACATGAAAGATGTCAACACAGACAGGCCGAAATGCATCAAGGTCCTGTATGTCTATGATAACTTCTGCACAATCGATACACCGTCCGGATGCGGCACCAGACTGGATCTCATCGACGAGGTTGTGAGCGCATACGGAAAAAACCTCTGGCTGTTCGCCGCATACAGGAACGACAACAACCACGAATTCGCGAAGGAGTACTATGTTCCATTATTCACGTGACAGGGAACCACTTACGGGAGCAGGTCATCCCGCGAGGACATGTTCCCTGCTCCGGAATGAATGTACAAGGTGAACGTGCTCGATGTCAGGGAATCGTCAAATCGTTGACAGATGCCATCAACGACCTTGAAAATGCTGCGTTGTCCTTGATGGAGTCGAAAGTCGACCTTGACCGCTACGTTCCAGTTACAGCCAGG
>CAVHQB010000041.1:0-13986 GCA_963637895.1 Lachnospiraceae bacterium | reverse complement strand
GACGATGAGCGCGGCGGCGACGGCTGCTGCGGCGCATGCGACGACGGTCTTGGTGTTGTCATCGTTGCCTGAAGACTCGGCTGGTACGACGGGGACTACGGGATAGTAGTCATAATCGTCATCGTAGATCGGGATCACAGGCGACGGCGGTGCAGGAGGGGCGATCGAGACCAGCTCTCCATCGACGTACTCCACTTCCGACTTGTACGTTCCCGCAGGAACGCTGGTGATATCCCCTGCAAGCGCGACCCGCAGGCCGATGTTTGTTATCGACCCGTGAACGGTCATCGTGTTCGTCCCGAAGGTCAGGCAGTTCCCTCCCCCATTAAGGATGACCCCCGAAGCCACTGTCAGGTCCGCATCGTATCCGCTGAGATCGATGTCGCCGGACAGCGTTATGCGGCCGACTCCCGCTCCGAGGAGCTGGATGAGGTATGCCGCCGTCGAGACGTTGTCAGCCGAATCCGCCGAAACGGACCCCGACGACGCAGGATCGATCGTCATCCCGCTCACGTCTGCTGTGCGGGTCGTGATGACGCTTCCCCGGTTGTCCACGTTCCCGGACACCTTCCCGGCGACGACCACGGTGGCCGTCGGCTCGACGGTCAGCGTCTTCCCGGTGCCTATGCTTATCTCAGCGCCGGGATCGACCGCCAGGCCTCCCGATCCCACCTTGACGTTCTCATCGATGGCCAGAATCCCTGACGTCAGGGTCAGATCGTCCAGGATGACATCGGATGTGGCCGACGAGATCCTCGCCGCCACCTCTGCCGCCGTCAGCGAACCGGAGATCACGACGGAACCCGGAGCAAAGGTCAGGGTGGAACCGGCAGCGGGCGTGAACCCGGAAGTCGTGACGGATGCCGAGGAGGTGATGCTGAAGAGCCCCATCATAGCAGGAGGATAGGACTTCTCGGCGTGGTGCACCGTTCCCGAGAAAGACCCGTTCCCTGCCACCACAATGCTCGCTGTAGATGACCCGTCCTTGAGCAGTGCAATGCTCCCCTCTGCAGGGGTCTCGAGCCTCATCTCGGCACCGGCCTTCAGAGGGAATATGTCTGTGATGGTCACCTTCTCTCCGCCGGATATGACAGTGCTGCCCACATCCCCCTTCTCGAACGCCTGAGCGAACGTCATTGTGACCGCGCCCTCTGTCTTGATGCCGACGCCGGCAGGCGCCGAGGAGCCCATCATGTAGCCTCCGAGGAACATGATCTTCAGCGAGGCGCTGTCAAGGGTGAGCATGGCTCCGGCCGTGGCCTCGATGAACGAGAACGCACTGAAATCTGGGGGAGGGGAAGCAAAGACGAGGCTCTTCCCAGGCGCGATCGATGCTCCGTCGCCGTCCAGCTTGAGGGTCGCACCGGCGCTGACCTCCACGTCGCCCTCGAAGGACACTCCGTTGACCGTCAGGGTCCCGCCTGATATCGTTATTTTATGGTCCCCGACGAACCTGTATCCGTCAATCGACACATTGTTTCTAAGAGTTATGACCGAATCACCAGTAAGGGTGTAGGTCTTGTCCGAATACGTGGCATTGGTGATCATTCCTGAGAGAGGATCTGCGGGATCCGCAGCGACATCCTCTCCGAAATCCTCAGACGCGAGGACCGTCAAACCGGCAAAAGCCATCGCCAATACAGCGATTATCGCCATGATCTTGGCGTCACCGATGTGTTTTCCTATGTTCTTGCTTGTCATCTGAACCTATCCCCCTTTCGCCCATACGATCGGGCCGACCGAAGATTGTCCGATTCTTCCCGGATAATACGATCTAAGAACAGCATCATAGAAGCTGTCCGAACTCATCATCCTAAATCTGAAAACTGTATCGTATTTATATCAAAGTTATGTTAATAAGACTAATGTTTATAATTCGAGCCTATGACATGAATGTTAATACCTTCATGGCATGCCCTCGGCCAGTGAACCCCGACGAAGAGCAGATCGGCCTATGGGACGCCCTCTACAGATCGAACTCCCGCACATGGCGCGGTAACGCCCATATCCCCGTTCCACTGGA
This sequence comes from Lachnospiraceae bacterium, assembly GCA_963637895.1. Classification (GTDB taxonomy): domain Archaea; phylum Thermoplasmatota; class Thermoplasmata; order Methanomassiliicoccales; family Methanomethylophilaceae; genus Methanoprimaticola. The sequence goes on along the minus strand of CAVHQB010000041.1, from coordinate 11,963 downwards.
ATCAGGCGACGCCCTCGACCTCGGCTGCGGCAACGGGAAGACGGCGTCGTTCCTGATCGACCGCGGTTTCCGTGTCACCGGAGCGGACTTCTCCTCGGAAGCCGTGGCGGCCAGCAGGAGGCTGTTCGACGGCAGAGCCGAATTCGTCCAGGCGGACATCGCCGACCTCCCCTTCGCGGACTGCTCCTTCGACTACATCACCGCCGTCCACGTCCTGGAGCATCTGGACTCCGAGGGCCTGAGCAGAGCATCCAAGGAGATCCAAAGGGCCCTCCGCCCTGGAGGATACGTCTTCGTCCGCTCCTTCGCCCCCGGCGACCTCCGGGAGGCCGGCCGCAAGGAGGGCATCCGCTACATCCACCGCCTCCCCGATGAGATCGTCCAAGCATTCCCCGGAATGGAAGTCGTCTCCTCGGAGCTCGTCGAGGAACGCACACGCTTCGGAGCCGTCCGCCGCAGGTCGGAGTGCCTTCTCAGGAAGCCGTGAACCCAATCCTTAACTACGGTTCCCCGATAATCATCCATTATGAGCAAGTGCCCCAGCTGTGGATACGACAACCCTCCGGACGCCCTCTACTGCGAGGAATGCGACTGGAGGCTCGACAGGCCTTACAGGAAGCCCAGGGAGCGCAACCCCTTCGCCTTCGCCGTCATCGCGCTGATCATAGGGATCGTCTCGGTGGCCCTCCTCTTCGTGAGCGGGGCCGCATACGGGTCCGTCATAATCGGAGCCGCCGGACTGGTCGTCGGAAGCTACTCCGTCAACCTGCCCAGGTACCTCAACCCCGACAACAAGACCCTCTGCATGGTCATGGCCGGTGTAGGGGCCTTCCTGAGCATCATCGGGTTCATCGCCGGGCTCGGCGCAGCGGCCGGGGCGTTCTGATGGCAGTCTACAAGGGGAAGTACATCCTCGAGGGGCTCCAGGAGATCACCCCCGACATGGAGCACGACCTGGACATCGCCTACGAGATCTGCATGTCCTACAGGGACGATTTCCCGTGCGAGATGTGCGGCAGGTGCTGCCATCAGCCCCATATCGTGGTCCGCCCGGAGGAGATCGACAGGATCGCCACCGCCGCGGGGATACCCATATTCGACTTCCTGAAGGGATACCTGGTCCAGACATCCGACGGCAGGTTCCTGTTCAAGAAGACGGACCCCTGCGCGTTCCTGGGCAAGGACAACAGGTGCACCATCTGGAAGGACAGGCCCGGGATCTGCGACGACTTCCCCTACGCCGTGTCGATGTTCATGTCAAGGGTGTACCTCGCCCTGACGATCCCCGATGCGGACATCATGGAGCTCATCTCCTACATGGACGACAGCTGGCCCTGCACAAGGGTCATTAAAGGATCCATATCCGAGAAGATCGAGGCCCGCAGGAAGGACGTCGTCCTCTCCTGAGGCCCTCCCGTAAACGCCTTACCTTCTCCCTCACTGATAAGAGAACAGGAACCTTCTGGCCTGCTCCGCATAGAGCTTCTGGTCGATGTTGTGCCCCTCGCCCTCGACCGCCAGGAGCCGCGCGCCCGGGATCGCTTCGCTGACCAGCCTGCCCTGCTCGAACGGGGTCATTATGTCCTCCGTGCCCTGGACGACCAGTGTGGGCACTTGTATCTCGGAGAACCCGTCCCACGGGTCGAAGCCGTCCACCGCGTGTATCTGGCGCAGCAGTCCCTCGGGGCTCTCGGAGTCCTTCGGCAGGGGGACGCACGTCCCGTTGTCGGCGAACTTCCTGAAGAACCTCTCGGAGAAGCAGAAGGCGTTGACCATGACGTAGAACCCCTCCAGACCGACTGACCCCTCGTTCAGCATCCTGGTGAACTCCCCCAGGACGTAGCTGGTCCTGGCCGGGCGGTCCTTGTACGTGGACACGAGCACCTGCGATGCCAGCCTCTCCGGGTAGCGGGACGACATTGACAGGAGTATGGTGGACCCCATGGACCATCCGATGGCCCTGAACCTCCTGTACCCCAGATGCTCCATCAGTGCGACAGCATCGTCCGCCAGGTCGTGGATGCCGAAGGGCCCGGAGCATTCCGTCTTCCCGATGCCGCGGTTGTCGACGGCGATGCACCTGCATCCTTCCAGCAGGGGGATTATCCTCTTCCAGTATCCGCAGCATGCCCCGAACCCGGACAGCAGGAGCACGGGCTCCCCTTCTCCGTGGGCCTCGTACCAGAGGCGGACTCCGTTGACTTCTGCGAACATGGGCCCGTGATTCCCCGACAGGGATTTATCAGGTTGCATCCCGGACAGACTATCTAAATACCCGCCGCACCGATTCCGTGAGCGGATGACCGAGCCTAAGAAGATCCTGATGGTCGTCATGGACGGCCTCGGGGACCGCCAATGCCCCGAGCTCAGAGGAATGACGCCTTTGCAGTACACCAGAACGCCCAATCTGGACTGGTTCCTGGAGCACGGGCAGGGAGGATTGTGCGATCCCGTCGCCCCCGGCGTGAGGCCCGGCAGCGACACCGCCCACCTTTCCCTCCTGGGGTACGACCCATACGAGGTCTACACAGGAAGGGGGCCATTCGAGGCCCTTGGCATAGGGATGGACATCCAGCCGGGCGACGTCGCTCTCAGATGCAACTTCGCCACGGTCAACTCCGACATGGACGTCCTGGACCGCAGGGCGGGCAGGATCCATGCGCCCGAGACCACCGAGCTCATCGAGTCCCTGGACGGGATGGAGGTGGAGGGCGTGGAATGCATCGTCCGCGAGAGCACGGAGCACAGGGCCGTCCTGGTCCTCAGAGGCGACGGCCTGAGCGCCGACATCACCGATGCCGACCCGGGGCCGGACACCCATCTGCTCCTTTGCGAGGGCAGGACCGAGGAGGCGGAGTTCACTGCTTACGTCGTCAACAGGTTCATGGAAGAGTGCTACAACAGGCTCAGGAACCACCCCACCAACAGGAAGAGGAGGGCCGCCGGGCTTCCGCAGGCCAACATCCTGATCCCCAGGGGAGCAGGGATGTACCCTCAGATCGAGCCTTTCACGGAGAAGTACAACGTCTCCGCGACATGCATCGCAGGGGTCGGCCTCATCAAGGGGATCTGCAAGGCCTGCGGACTCGACGTCTACCCCCTGCCCGGGATCTGCGACGGGACCATGGGGACGGACTTCGTGACGAAGGCGGAATGCGCCCTGGAAGCCCTGAGGGAGTACGATTTCGTTCTCATGAACTGCAAGGCCGGGGACATCGCCGGGCACGACGGCGACGCCAAGGCGAAAGCGGAGATCGTCCGCCGCCTGGACGAGATGGCCAGCATATTGAAGAGGGACCTCCCCGACGATGTCGTCACCGTCCTGACCTGCGACCATTGCACCCCGTGCTCGCTCACCGACCACAGCGGAGACCCTGTGCCCATCGCCATCCATGCCAAGGGCATCATCTGGGACGACGCCAACGAGTTCAGCGAGACCGGCTGCGCCAAGGGGATGCTCGGCAGGATCAGGGGGAGGGACATCGTCCCGATCTGCATGGACCTGGCCGGACGCAACGTCAAGTACGGCTCATGAGAGGTACAGGGTCAGCTCCGCGTGCACCGAGCCGCCGGTCGTGACCGGCAGGTCCATCGAGGCCGATGATGCCGGACGGCTGCCTTCCGTTCCGATAGCCGCCGTTTTACCATCGTACTCTACGGAGAGCAGGAAAGGCCTCCCTTTCGAGAACGATTCCAGGCATCCTTCCGCGAACTCCAGCGCATCCGTCGTTCCCGATACGAGATCGAGGGCGATCATGTCGGACACCTTCACGAGCGAGCCGTCTCCGTCCTCCCTGAGGTCGGACATCCTGACCTTCGACGACATCACCGACTCCAGGACATCTCCCGCATCGGAGTCCGAAGTGCCCGTGTTCGCTGTGTGGACCATCACCGCCGCAGCGGCCATTATGATCACGACGAATACCATGGCGTCCACCATGGCCAGCATCCCTTTGCGGTTCATCTGCATACCGTCACCTCGAAGAACGCGGGGAAAGTCCTGCCCTTGTCGTCCGACACCATGTTCGAGAACGTGCAAGTCGACGTCTGCCCGTCCATGGAGCCGGCCGTCATCGGCGGAACCGCCTCGCAGAAACCTCCGGGCACTGAAACCGACACCGAGATCCCCTTGCATCCGCTGGTATCGAGATACTCCCCCAGGTAGTCCGTGTACGAAGGCACGAACACTCCTTCGGAGACGGTCCCCGTGAACATATCCTCCGTCAGCCCCGATGCCGGGTCCGACACCTCCGGCTGCACATGCACCGCCAGCCCGAGATAGGCCGACAGCACCACTGTCACCGCCATGAAAGCGACGATCGCCTCCGCGAAACCCATGTCACCTCTTCTTCCGATGTCCATGGAAGCGGTTTCACGGTTGGGCTTTAAGAAAGAATCGGCGTTTGTTTCACTGCACTCCCTTGCGGTAGAGCCCGTAGGTGAACCCGCCGCACATCTGCTCGATGCGCTCGCGCTTCTTCTCGTCAGGGGATGCGATGTAGTCTCCCACGGCCTTGGCCAGAACAGGCGGGCGCTTCCTCAGGTCTATCCCTATGGACGAGACGCCGGACCTCCCGAGCTCGCTGATGCTGTCCAGCAGGAACAGGTCCACCGAGTTCAGGATGCGGGCGTAGCCCCTCCTGTCCCTGTACACGGGGAAGGAGCCCTTCTCGTCCTTCAGGTTGCCGTTTGCTATCCCGGGATCGCGGGTGTACATGAGCTCGGTCCTCCCGAAGGCCATGACCTCCGCCCTGCCGGGACGGTGTGCGATCAGATCGGAGACCTCGTTCCTCGATAACTCTACTGATAAAGTGGCCTGGTAGATGCCCGGAAGGGTCCAGGAGTTGTAGCAGTTGAACACGCTGCTGGCGTAGATCTTCGGGGAGTCCTTGCACAGCCTCAGCTGCCCGGGGCTGTTGACCATCACAGGCCCGTCGAAGGTGCATTCGTCCAGCGGGTCGAACCTCGGCAGGAGGTCCACAAGCTCCACCTTGGCGGCGGAGCACATCTCCTTCGCCTCGTCCAGCCTGTCGCTGTGCTCGAAGTAGACCCTCTTGGCGAACGGGAGCGCGGCTTCCAGCGTCTTGAGGGTGTTAACGTAAACAGAGGTCTCCGGCCTGCGGTCGGTGTGGGGGAGCTTGGGCAGCGAGATGTCGCTGGGCTTCCTCTGAGTCTTCCCGTCGAGCTTGGGGGTGTCCCCGACCAGGTTCTTTACCTCGTCTATGCGGGGGTCGTAGGTCCTGTAGACCTGGTACTTCCCGTCCTCGATCTTGAACGGTATCCTGTAGGGGTCGGTCTCGATGACCTTGAACCCTCCGACCTTCAGGTCGCCGGAGAACAGGGACAGGCCGTCCTTCCTGCCGATGGGCTCCTCGCCGTTCCACGTGAAGCACCTGTCGCGGACCTTGACCTCTCCGAGGTAGAACCCGCGGTTGTCCGGGTGCAGGGGCTGCACTGCGGATGTGACGCCTCCGAGGTACCCGTCGCAGGTCCCCCTGTTGAACACGGTCTTCAGCAGAGCGAGGCTCTCCTCGTACTCCTCGCCGAAGTCCCCCTTCTCCGCAAGGGAGTAGACCTTGGCGGACAGGTAAGCGTAAGCGGGGGAGCGCATCCTGCCCTCGATCTTGAGGGACTTGACGCCTATGGACCTGAGCTTCTCCATGTACGGCACGCCGAAGAGGTCGGCGTTGCTCAGCAGGTACCCTTCGGACTCTCCGAGGGAGTACTTCTTCCTGCAGGGCTGGGCGCATGAGCCGCGGTTCCCGCTGCGGCCGCCCATGAAGCTGGACATGAGGCATCCCCCAGACATGCAGTAGCACAACGCCCCTTGGATGAACACCTCGGTGTCTATAGGGGATTCGGGGACGATGGCGGCGAGCTCGTCCATGGTGAGCTCCCTGGCCAGGACCGCGCGCTCGAAGCCGTTCTCGGCGCACCATTCCAGCCCCTCCAGGGAATGTATCTGCATCTGGGTGGACGCGTGCAGCGGGATGTCGATCCCCTGCACCGCCTTCAGCAGGCCCAGGTCCTGTATCAGGACGCCGTCGGCGCCTATGTCCTTCAGGAACCTGACGAACGCAGCCGCGTCCCTGATCTCGGAGTTCTTCACCGACGTGTTGACGGTGACATAGACCTTCACTCCGCGGTCGTGGGCGTATCCCACGGCTCCTTCGAGCTGGCGGTCTGTGAAGTTCCCGGCGAAAGCGCGGGCTCCGAAGTCCTTCCCGGCCAGATAGACTGCGTCGCAACCTCCCTTGACGGCGGCCGCGAGTCCGTCGGGGTTGCCTGCTGGCGATAGTATTTCCACGGAGACCCTATCGGGACCTGCCCTTAAAGGGATTGGTTGGCCGTCGCAGTGGAAACGCACCTTTCCGAGATGGCCAGCGTTCCGAGGGCATTCCATCGATGCATCCGGAAACGGCTGTTCTCCATCGATTCCGGGAGTGGAAGCATGGGTTAACGCCGATGACCCCTTGCCCCCTGACATTCGGCATCCTCTTTTATCCCCGTGCTAGGCGAGACCGTTCCATGAACAGGATAATGGAAGCGCTGCGCGGAAGCGGAGACACGGACGAGAGGCCGGAGGCCTCTGTGGAAGGGGATGCCATGGTCATCCCCTGCAGGGAATGCCGCCTCGCCCCGGTCCCGGGATCCAACGAGTGCATACGCTGCATGGTCGACCTGATGTGCGAGACCGGAGGATGCGAGAGGATCGTCCTCAGGACCGGGAGGGACATCGAGATATCCGGCGAGGCCGGGAGGGCGATAAGGGACGTGGCGTCCGTGAAGAGATGGTCCTACTCCAGGGAGAAGCTCCCCGCGTCCTGCCGCGGGTGCCCCGTGTCCAGAGAGGAGGTCATGGACGCCGCATGGTCGGCGTTCCCCAAGGAGGCTGTGTCCGAGGGCAGGAGGATGCTCAGGGACGGCCCTCCCGACAAGGACGGCTGCAGGGAGTGCTTCATCCGCACTAGCGCGGCCCTGGACCAGATGGACGAGGGCCTCAGAGCGGCGATCGACAGGATGGCGGGAGGCGGGATGAGATGAAGCTCCCGAAGCTCAAAGGGATAATGGCACCGGCCCCCGTTCCGGACGATGCCGAGGACGAGAAGGGGTTCAACATCGACCTGGAGGGATCCCCTCCCCCGGGCAACTACAGGCGCTCGGCATCCTTCGATGCCAATGCAGCCCCCATCGACCCCAAGGCGGCCTGCGGAAGGCCCAAGGACTTCTCGTCGCTGTTCTCCAAGCTAGCTTCGGAGAACGTCAGGACCAAGCCGTCGTACACTGACTGCTGGATGACCAACCCTCCTGACGGGCTCAGGAAGATCGCGTCGTACATGACGCCCTACGGTAGCGTGCTCATCGGCATGTCGGACGACGGGGAGACGGAGTACAACCTCACCCCGAGGGAGTACGCCTACCCCGACGGACTGAACTCCCTGGTGATGGACATTATCGAGGAGATCCGCGACGGGTACAGGGAATCCGGCGGAAGGACCGACAGGGACACGGTCATGGGCCTTGCGCGTTCCCTGCTCACCGACAGGATGGAGGAGATAAGCGAGGCATGTGGCGATGCCGGAACGGATGCCGTCGCCAACGACATCTGCGGTATGGCCTACAGGCACACCTTGGGGGCGGGGATATTCGAGGTGCTGCTCTCGGATCCGCATATCGAGGACGTCTACATCGACGCCCCCTGCTCGGAGAACCGCATCCACGTCACCATGAACGGGATAGAGGGGCTGAACTCCCACATCAGGTGCAGGACCAACCTCATGGCCGAGAACCGGGAGGTGGACAACCTGATCAACATCCTGAAGAGGGACAGCGGGCTCCGCTTCTGCCGCTCCGACCCTGTCCTAGAGACCGACTTCAAAGGATTCGACGCCAGGGTGACCGTTGTGGGGTACCCCATGAGCCCCAACGGGAACGCGGTGGCGATACGCAAGAGGTCCGTCCGCCCGTGGACGCTGACCAGGCTGATCTCCAACGGGACCATAGACCCGAGGACGGCGGGCCTGTTGTCATATCTTGTGAACAGCAGGGCCGCGTTCCTCATCTGCGGGCCCAGGGGAGCAGGCAAATCGTCGCTCCTCGCCGCCCTCCTGTTCGAGTTCGCCAGCAACCAGAGGATACTGACCATCGAGGACACCCTGGAGCTGCCGGGGGACCTGATGAGGCGCATGGGATACAAGGTCCAGACGATCCTGGTCGACGAGAGGATGCAGGGCACGCAGCTGTCCCGCTCCGACGAGGCCCTGAGGGTCTCGCTGAGGATGGGGGAGTCCGCCATCGTCCTGGGAGAGGTCAGAGGCGACGAGGCCAGGACCCTCTACCAGAGCATGCGCGCCGGGAGGGCCGGAAGCGCCATCCTCGGAACGATACACGGCGACTCCGCCGATTCGGTGTACAAGAGGGTGGTCTACGACCTGGGCATAAGCCCGGAGGCGTTCATGGCCACCGACATCATAGTCACAATGGGAACGGTGAGGGACCGCAGGACCGGGAACCTGATCAGGAAGGTCGGGGAGGTCGTCTCCACCGGAACGGAGCCCGGGAAGTTCGTCGACATCACCGGCCCGGAGGCGCTGTTCGATTCGCCCGTCATAGGCAGGATACTGAAATCGACGCAGGGCGGGAAGAGGGAGGCGGCCAAGGAGATCCGGGCCAGGGCGATGATGCGCTCGTACCTCGCAGAGCTCGGGACCGGGGACGAGAGGTACCTGGGGCCGGAATGGATCCTCCTGGCCAACGACACCATCACGTCGATGAAGCCGGGGACGTCCGCCGAGGACATCCTGTCCGAGTTCAAGAGCAGGGTGGGAGCGGAATGACACCGTCCGTGGACTGGAGGAGGCTGGTGAAGGAGGGCCCCACTGTAGTGGGCATGCTCACCGCCAGCCTGGAGTCCGGAGGCTCCATTGACACCGCCGTCAGGGAGCTGGCCGAAGACGGCCCCAAGATATCCGCCCGCATCTTCACCGATGCTGTCAGGTCTGCGGACTCCAGGTCGTCCCCGAGCGTAACGGATGCCCTCACGGAGGCTGTCTCCGACCTTCCGGAGCAGGCCGCGGGATACAAGCACTCGGTCCTGCTGTGCATCGCGGCATCGGAATCCCCCGGCGGGGAGGAGGGCAGGCGCCTGCTGACGGAAGCCTCGGACATCGCCCTGGACTCCGTCCGCTCCATGGGGGAGTCGTACAGCGCCTCGCTCACCCTCCCGTGCACCACCGTGTTCGGGCTGGGGATCGTCCTTCCGATGATCCTCATGTCCATCGTGCCCATGCTGGGCATCGGCGGGCTCTTCGCCTCGTCTCCGATGGACGGGCCCATGATGGCCCTCGTCACATTGGTCCTGGTGCCTTCTGCAATCCTTGCGATGACCGTATGGATCCGCAGGAGCAACCCGTTCGCCTCGGAGATGCGCCTGTCGGACATCCCGAAGAGCTCCCTCCTCCTGCTGACTGCGATACCGATAGCGGCATTCCCGATCATGATCGGATTGGAGCCGTACAAGGCGATCATTTCCGCGATGTTCATCTCCTGCATCCTGTGCTCCATCGCCATGTCAAAGGACATCTACGCCGAGAGGAAGAGGGAGTCCTGCGCCCAGGGCCTGAGGGACTCGGTCTTCGAGATCGGCAACAGGATGGCTGCCGGATGCACGTTCGAGAGGGCCTGCCAGGAGTCCATGTCGTCCCGTCCGGAATGCGCCGAGGCGGCGGAGTCCCTGAAGAGGGAGCTGGACCTCTGCCGCGGCGATGTGGAGAAGGCGCTTGAGCTCTCCATCGGGAGGTGCTCGGACGATGTGCTGAGGGCGTACACCGACATCCACAGATGCTCGGAGGACAGCACGGAGGACGCCGGAAGGCTGGCGATAACGCTTGGGAGGCAGTTCCACAACATCGATGCCGTGGAGAGCGGCCTGGGGACCAGGCTCAAGAGCATGACCGACACCATGGCAGGCACCGCGATGCTGTTCGCCCCGCTGGTGCTGGGGATGAGCGTCTCCATGCTGGAGCCGCTGTCCGAGCTCTCCGGATACCAGCCCGTGGGGGATTCCTGCCTGATGCTGACCGTGTACCTGGTGGAGCTGTGCGCCCTGATCTCCCTGCTGACATCATGCCTGAAAGCCGACAGCGGCGTCGGGAGGATGGTCAGGATGTTCTGCCTGATGACGCCGGTGGCCGTGATGGTCTTCGACCTCTGCTGCACGATAGGCCTCTGACCACATCATTATCATGTCCCCCTCCCTTCGGGAGGCCATGGACGGGAGGGGGATGACGATCGCCGTTACGGCCTTCTTGGGGATCCTTACGGCGCTGTTCCTCTCCGCGCCTTACATGGCCCCTCCGGGGACCTTCCTGGGGCTGGACGGCTCGCCGATGGCGATAGACAACGGATGGCTGGGCCACGGCCCCGCCGGAGCGGCGTACCTGATCGGGGATGTCCTGTGCCACCAGGAGACGGCCAGGTCGTTCATCCTTAACGGCTCCCAGCTCCCCGTCTGCATAAGGGACACGGGGATGCTCCTGGGAGCACTGGCGGGTTGCGCGGCATCGTGCTTCTTCCTGGAGCGCCTGCGCGGGAGGAAGGTCTTGATCATCGGGGTCTTGCTGCTGCTCGTGACTGTGGTCCAATGGGCACTTCAGGGGACCGCAGGAGACCATGAGGCGATCAGGTTCGCATCAGGGATGGTATCAGGCCTCGGAGCCGCCGTCATCTTCGGATGGTGGATCGTCGGGCTGACGGACTACCGCGCCGACGGATGACTTCATCTCGCGCCCGGAGAGTAGAGGTCCTCGAGGCTGACGAGGGCGATCCCCTGCTCCTCTGCCGCGGACACAACGCTCTCAGAGAACCCGCTCATAGAGAACAGCGCGTACCTGCGCTCCCTGCACCTGACCAGCATCGACGACTTCACGAGATGGTCCAGCACATCGATGGTTATCGGCGAGGTCTTGCATTTGCATTCGCCGAAGAGGACCGTGCCGTCGGGATCGTTCTGGTCGTAGGCTACCACATCGATCTCAGCCGAGGCCTTCGTTGCTGGATCGGCTCCCCACCACGTGCCGACGCTGTTGAATCCCATATTACGCCTCGCATATGTGCGGCAGGCGGACTCGAAGACGTATCCCATGTACGTCTGCATGCCCGACATGATGCGCTTCACGGATGCTTCCTCCTCGGACGAGTCTATCGGAACATAGGATCCGTAAACGAAGCGGTAGCAGAAGCGGAACATGTTGTCGGACAGGGCATATCCGGTCTTCTTCTTGGAAGCCTCTCCGAACGGCACAGCTTTTTCGACGATCCGGAGCCTGATGAGATCTGATAGCTTTGCAGTCGCCAACGAGGTGCTGATGCCGGCATCGTCGGCGATCTCGTTCAGCCTGGACTTGCCGTTGGCCAGTGCGGCGATCAACGACGAGAAGGTGCTGGGGTCCCTAAGCTCTTCTCCGAGGATATGCTCAGGCTCCAGCCTGAAGAAGGCCGTGTCCCGGAGGAAGTTGTCTATAACGCACTGCTCCAGCCCTCTGGACGAGTCGAACATCTTCAGATAAGCAGGGATCCCGCCGACCATCCCGTAGATCCTGAGGCAGTCCGCATCCGAGAACCCTTCCAGATAAGGGCGGCATTCCAGATAGGTCAAAGGCGACATCATCATCTGAGCCGTCCTCCTGCCGTAGAGAGGGCTCTCGTATCCTAGGACGCCGTCCTCCATGGCCCCGATAGAGGACCCGCAGAGGATGATGAACATGTCGCATCCGGAGAACGAATCGTCGATGCGGTTCTGGAGGATGCTGGAGAACGAAGGGAACGAGTCAGCGAGGTACGGGTACTCGTCGATGACCACGATGAGCCTGCCGTCCTCCGACATCGACGCCCAGGAATCCATGACATCCTCAGCCGTGGGCTCGGTGGATGTCCTGTAGCTATCGGGAACGGTGGACCTGAGA
>CAVHQB010000040.1:0-14385 GCA_963637895.1 Lachnospiraceae bacterium | reverse complement strand
AAAGGATATATGATTCTAACGGCGAACCCTATCGGACGGCCGCCGTCCAGAAAAGCTAATACGCGACGCCTTGTACCTTCTCGCAAGATGAGCGAAGCGGACATCCTCCATTGGTTCGAATCCCTCCACGGAAGCATCCTGGACCCTGCGATGGCCGCGGTGTCGCTTTCCGCCACATCGGGCATCATATGGTTCATCATCGGGATCCTCCTCGCCTGGAAGGCCAGGGACCTGAAGCCCGGCGCCAAGGTCATCTTCGCCGTCCTGCTGGCCTACGCCATCGTGGACGTGGCCCTGAAGCCCATCATCTGCCGCGAGAGGCCGTTCAATGTCCTGGACCTCGATGTGATCGGCTCCGCTCCGACATCATGGTCGTTCCCCTCAGGCCACACCGCGTCCGCTTTCGCCGGCGCGGTCTCGGTTCTCCTCATCAACAGGAAGATAGGGGCCCCTCTGGTGGTCTACGCCTTCTTCATCGGGATATCGAGGATGTACCTCTGCGTCCACTGGCCCACCGACGTCCTCGCCGGAGCGATAATAGGCACGCTGGCCGCCGTGGCGGTGATGCTCGTCATCGACAGAGCGGACAGCTGTCATGCCTCGGAAGGGTGAGCTCAGTCGTCCCATTCCGAGAACAGCCTGGCGATGCCCTTCTTGGCGACGGACCAGCACGGGACCCCGCCTATCAGCACGGCCACCTTCATGGCCTCCAGGATCTCCTCCTTGGTCGCACCGTAGTTCTTCGCCACCTTCGCCTGGGCGTAGACGCAGTCATCGCACATCCTGACGGCGACGCAGGCAAGGGCTATGAGCCTCTTCTCCTTCTTCCCAAGGGCCCCGTCCTCGGTCATCACCCTGTCCATCATGTGAAGGGTGTCGATGAACCCGGGATCGAGCTCGTTTATGGCCTTGAGGGTGTCTGGAGCGAAACCGCCCATGCCGTCGCACATCTCTCCGAACTTCCTGTTCCCGCATCCGCAGGATCCTTCCTTTCCGGTCATGGAGAGAGAATCCTCTAGCGGCGTCTTAAAAAGTACCTGCCTACCAGGGCCTAAGGTCGCAGGACATCGGAACCTGAGAAAAGTCAGTACGGGGTCTTCCCGTCGAACTCCTCCGCCACGATGTCGTGCAGGGCGTCCAGGTTCTCCTGGGAGTTGGCGGCCAGGACGGGGGACGGCCCGTCGAAGCGGATGCCTGAATCTATCCCTGTATAGCATCCTCCAGCGGCCTTGACGCATGTCAGCGCGGCGGCATGGTCCCACGGGGACAGCCTTATCTCGAAGTACAGGTCGACGGCGCCCTGGGCGAGCATGGACAGCTCCACCGCGGCGGTGCCGATCCTCCTGATGTCGTTGATCGCCGGGTACAGGCGCTCGCTCACGCGGAAAACCGGCGGCGCCAGCTCCTTCCTGTAGCAGCACCAGGCGGTGCTCAGGATGCAGTCCTCCAGCGGCCTGTCGGAGACCTTCATCGGAACACCGTTCATCCATGCGCCCTTCCCGATCTCGGAGGAGTACATCCTGCCGGTGAACGGGTTGTGGACCACTCCGATCCAGGGCTCCCCGTCCTTGAACAGCGCCACTGAGATCCCGACCTCCGGGATCCCCCTGGAGAAGTTCATGGTCCCGTCTATCGGGTCCACTATCCATGTGTACCCCTCGTCGAGCAGGGGGTTGTCGTCCCCTTCCTCGCCCATGAACGACGAGCCCGGGATCAGCGAGGTGAGCCTCTCCCTGAGGAACCTCTCGTTCTCTATGTCCGTGGAAGTGACCACGTTCTCCCTGGACCCCTTCTCCTGGACCGAGAAGCCGTCCGCAGACCCGACGGCCTTTCCGGATTCCGCCACGATGTCGACTATCTTTCCGAGCATTCTGACCTCGACTGGCGGAATCTGTATAATAACATGCGGACGATACCGTCCTTCATGGCATCACCGGTACCCGAAGAGATGGCAGAATCGATGGTATCCCTGCAGCGCAGGATCGTGGACGAGAAGAAGCGCGTCATGGTAGTCTTCGAAGGCCGCAGCGGGAGGATCATGGGCCGCGTGATCAACACTTTCATGAACCTGATGGACCCCAGGGGCCTGACGTACAGCCACTTCATCCCCGAGGCCATGTCGTCGCCGGACATCCTGATGAGGTACATGTCCCATGAGCCCGCGGACGGCCAGATAGCCATCTACGACAGGTCATGGTACTCCCTCATGGTCTCCAGAGGGGAGAGGAGCGACAGGTCCGAGGCCATCACCAGAGGCTTCGAGAGGTACCTCGCCAGCACCGGCACGATAGTCATCAAGATCTTCCTGAACGTGGACGACGACCACATCGAGAGCGTCGCCAAGAGCATCGGCGCCGGCCGCAAGGCGGACGGCACGTTCCTCACCGACGACCACATCGACCCCAAGAAATGGAGGGACAAGATCGTCATGCCCATGATCGCGGCCACCAACACGCCGTCGGCGCCATGGGACATAATCGAGGTCGGAGACCTGGAGCACACCTGCGCCATGGTCTGCAACACGTTCCTGGAGAGGGTCACCCACAGGCTGGACCATCCGATGAAGCCCGAGTCCAGAACGGTGGACGCCCGCTACCCCAACCCTCGCGACTCCGCGGACCTGACGCTGAAGGCGAAAGGATACTCTTCCGAGCTGGAGAAGCTGTCCGCCGATGTCTCCGCCATGCAGAGCAGGCTGGCCGAGAGCGGGAGGTCCCTTGTCATTGTGTTCGAGGGTTGGGACGCCGCCGGGAAGGGAGGGAGCATAAAGCGCCTGACCAGGGCGCTGAACCCCCGCGGGTACACCGTCCATCCCGTCGCCGCCCCCGTGGGGGACGAGAAGGTCCATTCCTATCTCTGGAGGTTCGCCTGCATGATGCCCGAGGCCGGCCACATCTCCATATTCGACAGGTCCTGGTACGGCAGGATGATGGTTGAGCCCATCGAAGGGTTCTGCACCCCGGAGGAGTACGGCAGGTCCGCTTCCGAGATCAGGGGGTTCGAGGGGATGCTCATAGAGTCCGGGGCCATAATCATCAAGTTCTGGATGGAGGTCAGCCCGGAGGAGCAGCTGGAGAGGTTCAGGTCCAGGCAGGAGGACCCCTCCAAGAGCTGGAAGATAACCGACGAGGACTGGCGCAACAGGGAGAAGTGGGATGTCTACGCGGATTACATCGATGCGATGATAGCGTCCACCAACATGCCCGAGGCGCCTTGGATCGTCGTCGAGTCCGAAGACAAGAAGTACGGCAGGCTCAAGGTCCTCAGGACGGTCAGGGACATCCTCAGGAAGAAGCTGGACTGATCTCCCCGCGGATATCCGATTCCGTCGATTGCCGATGATGCCCTTCGACATTGTTATATACCGACCGAAGATTGCCTTGTCCAATGGTTGACGAGTTCAAGCAACGGATCGCCGGCGAGATCGCCATCTCGCCCGACCCTGGCAAGACCATCAGGAAATGGAGGGAGGAGTTCGGCCTCTCCCAGCACCAGCTGGCCGACGCGATGGGCGTGTCCCACTCCGTCGTCAGCGACTACGAGTCCGGCAGGCGCAAGTCCCCCGGTGTCAACGTGGTCAAGAAGATGGTCGACGCCTTCATCGAGCTCGACATGCAGAAAGGCTCGCCCGTGATATCCAGGTACAATCCCAAGTTCAAGCTGGATTGCATCATATCCATGGACGAGTTCCCCGGCGGGGTCGGTGTGGAGGATTTCATATCGGCCATCTCCGGGAAGAACCTGAACCCGGACAGGGTCATCTCGAAGTCCATATTCGGATACACGATAGTGGACTCCGTGAAGGCGATCCTGTCGCTGGGCTCGGAGGATTATCTCAAGATCTACGGGTCGAACACCGAGAGGGCGCTCATCTTCACGAACGTCCACTTCGGCCGCTCGCCCATGATCGCCGTCAGGGCGCATCCGCTCACGCCCGGGATGGTGGTCTACCTGCAGCCCGAGAAGACGGACCCGCTGGCGGTCAAGCTGGCGAGCCTCGAAGGGATCCCTCTGGTGACCACCGACCTGGACGTGGACGAGATGATCGCCAGGATGAAGTCCCTCAAGGAGGGGATATGATGGATGTTGGAATCGTAAGTTACGGAGGTTACATCCCCAGATACAGGATCAAGCCCGAGGAGATCGGGAGGATCTGGGGAGTGGATGGGAAATCTATGGGGAAAGGCCTGATGATCTATCAGAAGTCCGTCCCCTCGCCGGACGAGGATGTCGTCACTATCGCCACCGAAGCGGCCAGGTACATGATGGCAAGGGTCCCCGAAGTGGACCCCAAGGACATCGGGGCGATCTACGTCGGTTCCGAGTCCCACCCCTATGCGGTGAAGCCCACCTCCACCATAGTCGCCGAAGCTATCGAAGCTACCCCTGCGATGACCGCCGCGGACATGGAATTCGCGTGCAAAGCCGGAACCGCGGGGATACAGGCATGCATGGGACTGGTCGGGTCGGGCATGGTCAAGTACGGAGTCGCCATCGGAGCGGACACCTCCCAGGGAGCCCCCGGGGACGCCCTCGAGTACTCCGCATCCGCAGGAGGCGCCGCCTACCTGATCGGGTCCGAGAAGATCATCGCCAAGATCAACAAGACGCTCAGCTTCACCACCGACACCCCCGACTTCTGGAGGAGGGAGGGGCAGCCCTACCCCCTGCACGGAGGAAGGTTCACCGGCGAGCCCGCCTACTTCAGGCACATAACCTCGGCCGCCAAGATGATGATGGAGGCCATGGGAACCCAGCCTTCAGACTACAAGTACGCGGTGTTCCACCAGCCCAACGGGAAGTTCCCCAGCAGGGTCGCCGCGCAGCTCGGCTTCACCCCCGAGCAGATCGAGTACGGCCTGCTGACCCCCAACATCGGGAACACCTACAGCGGAGCCGTCCCCCTGGGCCTGGCCAACGTCCTGGACCACGCCGAGGCCGGAGACAGGATCTTCGTCACATCCTACGGATCGGGCGCGGGAAGCGATGCCTTCGACATCACCGTCACCGACGAGATCAAGAACTACAGGAGGGAGAACGCCCCCGTTCTCGAGAAGATCATGGAGAACCCGATCTACCTGGACTACGGCATCTATGCCAAGTTCAAGGGAAAGATCGTCATGCCGGAGTGATACGATGAGGGATGTAGCAATCATAGGAGCCGGAGTCACCAAGTTCGGCGAGCTCTGGAACAAATCGTTCAGGGAGATCGGCATCGAGGCCGGAATAAAGGCCATGGGAGACGCCGGGCTCTCCGGTAACGAGATCGACGGGATATTCATAGGGAACATGTCCGCAGGGCGCTTCATCAACCAGAAGCACATCGACGCCCTCATCGCGGACTATTCCGGAATGGCCACCAACCACCTGCCCGCAGTGAGGGTCGAGGCCGGAGGAGCATCCGGAGGAGTCGCCTTCAGGCAGGCCGTCATGGCCGTCGCTTCCGGCATGCACGACACCGTGCTGGTCGGAGGAGCGGAGAAGATGACCGACATGGACGACGTGTCCATCAACTCGGTCCTGGACGCCACCGCTGATGCGGAGTGGGAGGCCGGGATGGGAGTCACCTTCGCGGGGCTCCACGGGATGATCGCGCAGCGCATGATCCACGACGGCATCGCCACCAGGGAGGAGATCGCCTCCTTCGCCGTCAACAGCCACTACCACGGCGCCCTGAACCCCAACGCGCAGTTCAGGAAGGCCATCACCCTGGACACCGTCCTCAGGTCCGGGCCCGTCGCATCGCCCCTCGGCATGTTCGACTGCGCTCCCATCTCCGACGGAGCCGCATCTCTGGTGCTGTGCCCCCTGGAGGACGCCAAGAAGTACACCGACTCCTACGTCAAGGTCAGCGCCGTGACTCAGGCCAGCGACACCCTCGCCCTGTTCCAGAGGCCCGACATCACGACATACGGAGCAACGGTTGCGGCAGCCAACGCCGCATACGAGCAGGCCGGGATCACAGCAGCGGACATCCAGGTCGCGGAGGTCCACGACACCTTCACCGTGTCCGGGATCATGGCCCTGCAGGACCTGGGCTTCTTCAAGAGGGGAGAGGCCGGGAAGGCGGTCATGGCAGGCGAATGCCAGCTCGGAGGAGGGAAGGTCACAGTCAACACCTCCGGAGGCCTCAAGGCCCGCGGGCACCCCATCGGAGCCACCGGCGTGGCCCAGATCGTGGAGCTCGTGGAGCAGCTGAGGGGATCCGCCGACAAGAGGCAGGTCGAGAACGCCAAGTACGGACTGGCGCAGAACACCGGAGGAACCGGCTCTGCTGTCACCGTCAGCATCCTGGAGGCGATCTGATGTCCTCTGTAGCGAGAGAGTGGAGGGAGATCCCCGGAAGGTACAACCTCAAGGGGACCAAGTGCGGGAACTGCGGAACCAAGTACTTCCCCAGGCGCGACTTCTGCCCGAAGTGCCGCCGTGCCGGTATCGGCAAGATCGAGGAGTACACCATCGCAAGGACCGGAGAGGTCTATTCCTTCTCCATCATCTACGATGCCCCCGCAGCCAACAACCTGATCAAGCCCTACGCAGTCGTCCTGGTGAAGACCGACGACGGCGTCATGGTCACCGGCCAGCTGGTCGATGTGGACCTGGAAGACGTCAAGATCGGGCTCAAGGTCAGGGCGGTCCTCCGCAAGCTCGATGCCGACGGCAACGCAGGCATCATCCACTACGGCTTCAAGTTCGTGCCGCAGTGAAGAAAACCGGGGCGAAAGCCCCTTTTTTAAATCGGCGCTTACGCATCGTTCCATGGAACCGACATTGCAGTAAGTTGTTTTATCCCGTTTTCCGTGACATTTTTACTGGAAACCGGGGAAACCGTCTGTTTATCATCATATTTCTTGAAGCCAAGGCCGGACGATCCGTCCGACCTCGGCATGAAAATGTTCAGAACTCCATCTGCACAGAGCTCCCGGTGGAATCCTCCGCGCGCTTGACCAGGATCTTCTTGTCGATCTCGGACTTCAGCGCCTCGACGTGGGAGATTATCCCGATGAGGCTGTCCCCGTCGCTCAGCTGCACCAGAACATCTATGGCCTGCCTGAGGGCCTCCGGGTCCAGGGACCCGAACCCTTCGTCCACGAACAGGGTGTCTATCCTGATCCCGCCGTTGATCCTCTGGACAGCGTCCGAAAGCCCCAAGGCCAGGGACAGGGCCGCAAGGAACGACTCCCCTCCGGAGAGGGTGGCCGAGGGCCTCTCCCTTCCGGTGTACCTGTCCACCACGTTGATGTCCAGGCCTCCCTGGGAGCGCTTGTCGGTCACAACCTGGCGGATCCTCATCTCGTACCTGCCCTCGGTCATGCGGGACATCCTCATGTTGGCGAAGCGGAGCACCTTCTCGAAGTACGCTGCCTGCATGAAGGCCTCGAAGCTCTGCCTCATCGGGTTGGCCCCGTTGGCGACATCGGACAGCGATATGAGCTCGCCGCCCTTGGCATCGATGCCCTTCAGCTTGCCCATGAGCCCTCTGATCTCGGCAACGGCGTCGCTGTTGGACTCCTTCTGGCGGATTGCCTGCAGCAGCTTGGAATCGATGTCCTCCAGCTCCGCGTCCAGATCGATGATGCCCTCCTCGATGACCGAGATGTCCTTCCTCTCCTTCCCCTCGGTGCCGCTCCTGCAGTCGGCCAGGGACCTCTCGCATGCGGCAACGCGGGCGTCGTAGGAGGATATCGCGCCTTCCAGGTCGGCTATGCCCGTCTCCATTGACAGCAGGGAAGCGCACCTCTCCCGCGACATGTCCAATGCGGAGAGCTTGGACTCCATCTCGGCCTCCAGCTCCTCCGCCCTTGCGGACATCGCCAGGATCTTCTCGGAGAGCTGCTCGCCGGCCGCCGTGGCCTTGGCGAGCTCCTCTCTGGACGATTGCAGCCTCCTGCGGATCCCATCGACCTTCTGGCGGATGGCCTGCCTCTCCGACTTCAAGGACGCGATCTCCCTGTCGAGGGAGGCCAGGTCCCCGGACTGGAGCTCGGCCTTCCTCACGGACAGCTCGGACTCGGCCCTTGCGAGGTCCTCGGCCAGCTTGGATTGCGTCGACGTGAGCTCCGCCGTCTCGGACTCGGCCTTCTCCAGGTCCGCGTTCAGCCTTTCCTTCAGCTTCAGGGAATCCTCCAGCATCTCGATGCGGTGCTGCCCGTCCATGACGGCCTTGCTCAGCATATCGATCCTGTACATCGTCTCGGCGATGCCCTTTGACACCGCATCCTCGCATTCCCGGACATCGGACATCTCGCCGAATGCGGCGGATGCCTCTTCGACGATGGACGACTCCCGCGACTCCAACAGCGAAGCGAGGGAGGAGATGTCGTTGGACAGCTTCTCGGCACTGGAGGACATGCCCTCGCATTCCGACCTCAGCCTGTCCAGCTCATCCTTGGTCAGCACGCCTTCCACGGGCACGGCCTTGCACGGGTGCTCCGTGGAGCCGCATACCGGGCATGGGGACCCGGGCCGGAGCTGGGTTGCCAGCAATCCCGCCTGCGACATGTAGAACTTGGACTCCTCCTCGGTGAACGAGGCGCGGGCGGCGCTCAGCTTGGACAGGAGGCCCGCTTGGAACTCCTTCGCCCGATCTAGGTCCTTGCGCAAGGTCTTGGCATCGTTGATCATGCAGCGCACGCGCTCCAGCCTGTGTCTGGAGTCCTCGCACCTGCTCAGCTCGGCCTTGGCCTCGGCCAGCTTCTCGCGGGACGACTGGCCTTCTGCGATGGCCTTCTCGGTCTCTTCGAGCCTCTCCCTCAGCATGGACTGGCGGCTCCTCTGATCGTCCAGCATGGCCCTGCACCTGTCCGCCTTGGACTTCGTGACCGCGGCCTTGAGGGACAGCTCCTCGACCAGCCCGTATGCGGGCCTCAGGGATTCCAGCCTGTCGATCCTCGACGACATCGCCTCGGCCTTCTCGGCCTCCGCGGAAGCGGCCGCGTCCTGGAGCTCCATATCATGGCACAACGCCTGCAGCTCGACGGCCTGACGGTCCAATGAATCCTTCTTGGCCCTGTCTGCCACGAGGGATGAATCGGTCTCTTCGATGAGCCTCGCCAGAGGCTTGACCTCCCTGACGACCGCGCGGACCTCCGCCACCATGGCGCGCTTGGATTCGATAGCCTCGGACTGCGAGTCCAGGGATCCCTTCTCCTCGAGGGCCGCGGCCATCCTGTCGAACATCGCGTTCACGTTCCTGGCGTCGGCGACCTCCATGTTCAGGGAGTCCCTCTCCTTTCCCTTGACGGCCTTCTCGTCCCTCAGCGACGCGATCGTCCCGTCGTCCAAGGCGGTCTGCTTGGACACCGTCATGAGGAGCTCGTCCGCGAACGATATGCTCCTGTAACGCTCCAGGTCGTCGCGGTAGGGGCTCTCCTCCGGGAAGGACACCCTGCTCATGGCGTCCTCGATGTCGTTCTCCGTCGCGATCCTCTCCTGCTTCAGGCCGTTGGCCTTCTGCTTCAGCTCCTCTTGGAACCTCTTGACGTTCTCGGTGGAGAATATCATGCGCATGGTGTCGCTCCTGTCCTCGGACTTGGCGGTGAGGAGCTTCCTGAACTCCCCCTGCGCCAGCATCGCGACCTGCTTCCACTGGTCGTAGGACACTCCCAGGACGCGGATCACCTCGGCCCCGACCTCCTTCTCCTTCACCAGGGGCATGCCGCCCTGGAGGCAGCGCATCTCCACCTGTGCGGGCACCTTCGTGAAGCCTTCCCCTCTCTGCTTGGGGCGCTCGTACTCCGGGGACCTCTCGATGACGTAGTCCTTCCCGTCATGGGTGAACTCCAGCCTGACGAACGTCCTGGTCCCGGGGGACGCGAAGTGGCTGCGGACGTCCTTGGGCTTGCGGTCCCCGCTCATGCTCCCGTACAACGCGTATGTGATCCCGTCGAAGATCGAGGTCTTCCCGGCCCCGGTGTCCCCGGTTATCAGGAACAGCCCCTTCCCTCCGAAGCGGTCGAAGTCTATCCTGGTCTCCCCTGCATAGGGGCCGAAGGCGCTCATGGTGAGCACATGGGGCTTCATTCCGACTCCTCCAGCAGCATCTCGCCGACGATCTTCTTCTGGCCCTCGGTCAGCTCCTTGTCGGTGCACTTGCGGTAGAACTCGCAGAACAGGCCGACCTCGTCGATCTCCCCTTCCACGTCCAGGTCCTCGTCCAGATGCTCTGTGCCGAACTCCGGCGTCTCCAGGCTGACCACCATTGGGAACACCTCCCTGAGCCTGGCCATGGCGTTCATCGGGGAATCGGTGAGCTTCACGTAGACGTAGTCCCCGCTCCCGGGATCGCCCTTGGCCGCATCGATGATGCCCTGCAATGGGCCTTCGACCACTCTGACGTCCCTCAGCGGGACCAACGGGATCCTGTGCTTGGTGAACCCATCGGAGTCGATGTCGATGATCGTGGCGCCCTTCTGGTCGCGCCATTCCGACTTTGAGTACTTCAGCGGGGTCCCGCAGTAGTGGATCCTCTCGGACCCCACGTCCTGTGCCTTGTGGATGTGCCCCAGCGCGACGTAGTCGAACATGTCGAACAGCGACGCGTCCACGTTCTCGGTGTTCCCGACGATGACCTTCTCGGAATCGCTGCGCTCCGGCGGGATGCCGGAGGCTGTGACGAACTGGTGCGTGACGAGGATCCTGAACCTCTTGCCGGGCTCGAACTCGGAGTGAGCGATGACAGCCCTCACGGCGTCGTTGTAGTCCCTGATCTCCTCGTCGGGGTACATCCTGCGGACATGCGCCGGCTTGACGAACGGCAGCATGCAGATGTCCACGGTCAGGCCGTCGGAGTGCTTGGAGTAGGTTACGATGCCCTCTTCGGGCGAGGAGACTATGTGGATGCCCCTGGTGGCCATGAACGACTTGGCGAAGGCCAGGCGGCTCATGGAGTCGTGGTTCCCGCTGATGATGTACGTCTCCACCTCGTTGTCGGCCAGCTCGTTGAGGAACCTGTCGAATATCCTCATCGACTCCGCCGTGGGCACCGATCCGTCGTCGAAGACATCTCCTGCAACGATGAGCCCGTCCACCTTGTTCTCCTTCGCGGCCATGACGATCTGGTGCAGTATGTGCGCCTGGTCCTCGTCCAGCGGCCTCTCCCTCAGCTTCTTCCCTATGTGCAGGTCCGAGACCTGCATGAACCTCAGTTTTCCCATCTCAATCACCTGAACCTGAGCCCCTGCATGCCGGAGCGCGCGATGCCGCTGCCCGTGTCGCACAGGACCTCGTAAACATAATCGGGCCTCGGGATCACATCCGAGACCGTGAAGAACCTCTTCCCCTCCTCCGCCCGGTATTCGGACAGCATGAACAGCTCCCCGCTGATGCGCATGTGCAGCTGGAGCCTGTAGGACCCTTCCGGACCGTCGAACAGCACCATCGAGCGGCCGTTCTGTCCGAACGAGAACGTCTTGACCTCGCCATCGGTCCACATTGGGGCCCTGGATGGGGCGGACATCCTCTCGAGCCTCTCGGCCGTTCTCCTCACGGATTCGGCCGAACGGTCGATGTCGGGCCTGCCGGCCTCCTTGGGGCGGCTGCTGCGCTCTCCGCCCTTGTTCCTGCGCCTCATTTCCAAGAGATAGGCCTGGGCCTCCTCCGGGCCGACATCGTCGCGGGTGACGACATCGAAGAGGCGTATCGCCTCGCCGCTGAGATTGGAATAGTCTCCGTTCTCGTAGTCCTCCATCATGCGGTAGAGGGTCGGACGGGATATCCCCAGAGCATCGGCGACATCGGAGACGGACAGCTTCCGCTTGATCGCCATGTTGGTGGAAGAGGGAATGTTCTCCATGGGGAAGTGATATAGGTCTAGTTATTTAAGAGTTATTCGAGATTCCGATGAACGTGTAAAATTACATTATGTGTAAAACGGATGTTCCGATTTTTTAACCGGAATATATTGTATATTAGGCAATAATCCGCCCTGTACCCACGTATTTCCTTTGCAAAAGGCACTGATCTCCGCTAATCCGAGAATTCCATGTTTTTCTGATTAACGATTCTGGAAATATTGAGTATTTAAAAGAAGGGCTTAGATTCGTTGTACGCCAGAAAAGATCCGAGTTGGATGGGTGGCAGTGGGAGAACGGACTGACCCGCCTTCTTCGAGCAGGGAATATCCGGATGATAGTGGTATTACAAATCCGATGAACGTGCTATTTTTCCAATCTCTTTATATATGACACTACATTTTTTTGTTTATGGTTGTATCATCCAACTCAAAAATTGCTATAGCAGCAGTGTTCGTCATGCTGCTCTCAGCGTGCATCGGATTCGGAACGAACCTCGATGCCTCGGAAGGCGATTACCCCGCCTCCGGAGTGACCTATGAAACGAAGACCGGCGACGGAATGGCAACGCAGACCGTCACCGAGATGCCCGAGCGCATCATCGCAGGCAACGTGCAGTGCCTCGAGATCCTCCTCTACTTCGGCCTCGGCGACCGCGTCGTCGGAGTCTACTACCTCGAAGACGAGGTCTGGGAAGGCGTCGCGGACGAGTACAAGAAGCTCCAGGACAGGATCGGAAGCGAGTACATCCTCACCGGCCTGATGTCCCAGGCCGTCGCCACCAGCCTCGAGCCCGACCTCATCTTCGGATACGCCAGCAGCGTCGGCAGCAGCAAGTGGGCCATCGGGACCCTCGACTACTGGAACAACCAGGGATGCCACTTCCTCTCCATGAAGACCCAGTCCAACGAGAGGAACGCCCAGGGCCTCGTGGACGACTACAACCTCCTCGGAGAGCTCTTCCAGATCCAGGACAAGACAGACAAGTTCATCAACGACTTCAAGACGGCCGCGGAGTCCGCCAAGGGAGCCGGGGTCAAGACCGCCATCCTGGAGTACAGCAGCGACAACACCACCTACGCCGTGTACGGAGACGACTCCTTCATCGGCGACATGCTCGTCACATGCAAGGGGGTCAACACCTTCGCCGACGGCAAGTCCATCGACAAGGCCTCCCTCGTCGCAGCCGTCGACACCGAGGCCATGATCCTCATCGCCTTCGGAGACAACACGCCCGAGAAGGCCCTGAACGACCTGTACAACGACAGCGCCCTGAAGGACGTCCCTGCGGTGAAGAACAAGCACGTCATCGCGCTCGGCCTCTCCCAGACCTACGGCGGAGTCCAGGCGCCCCTCGTCATGCAGAAGATCGCCGACCTCCTGAACGAGGCCAGCGGCAGCGGCGGATCGGACGAGCCGTCCTCCAGCAACAGCGGCAGCATGACCGTCGTCGGAGCCATCATCGTCGTCATCGTGATCATCATCGTGGTCGCGTACTTCGTGATGTCCAAGAAGAAGAACGGTGCATGATCAGATGTCCTGCGCGCCAAGCGACCTTCCAAACGGGGCACCGACCGCGGTGAGGCCATGAAGGCTCTGGGGAACCTGTCGACGGCGGGGCTGATAGCGCTGCTGCTCGTGGTGCTGCTGCTCTGCGTCGTCGCATCCTCCTTCATCGGGGCGGTGTCCATACCGTTCGGCGATGTGCTCAGGATCCTGTGCTACAAGATGTTCGGCATAGGGGACCTGTCCGGCATCCCCTCGTACCAGGTCACGATCGTCTGGGAGCTCTACGCCCCCAGGGCGTTCATGGGACTGATCGTGGGCGTCGGGCTCGCCCTGTGCGGGGTCGTCATGCAGGCCATGGTCCAGAACCCTCTGGCCGACCCGTACATCCTCGGGATATCCTCCGGAGCGTCCCTCGGGGCGACGTTCGCGTTCCTCATCGGCACCGCGTCCCTCGGAGGGGTGTTCGCCACCATGGGCGTCACCGGGATGGCCTTCATAGGCTCCCTCGCCGCGGCCTTCGCGGTGTTCGCCCTGGCCGCCCTGGGCGGGAAGATGACCACCACCAAGCTCGTGCTGTCCGGAGTCATCATCTCGTCCGTGTGCGGGGCGTTCTCCAACCTGATCGTCTACCTTGCTCCCAGCGACAGCGGGATCAAGAGCCTGACGTTCTGGCTGATGGGGAGCCTGTCCCAAGAGGGGTTCCAGGGGCTCGTCGTCCCCGGTATCGTCCTGGCGGTCTGCCTCGTGTTCTTCATGACGCAGATGAGGAACCTCAACGCCATGATGATGGGGGACGAGACGGCCACCACGCTGGGAGTCAACCTGTCGCGCCTCAGGATGGTCTACATCGTCATCACGGCCATCCTGGTGGCGGTCATCGTGTGCAACTGCGGGATCATAGGCTTCGTGGGCCTGATCATCCCGCACGTGGCCCGCGCCTTCGTGGGGACGAACCACTGGAAGCTCCTTCCGGTGGCCTGCCTCTGGGGAGGGATCTTCATGATACTGGCCGACATAGTGGCGCGCTCCCTCACCAACTCCGAGATCCCGATAGGGATCATCACCGCGATCGTGGGGACTCCGG
>CAVHQB010000039.1:10482-14780 GCA_963637895.1 Lachnospiraceae bacterium | reverse complement strand
ATGTAGGCCTGTCCTCTACCGAGGGTTCCACATTCCAGATCATCTACGAAGGTTCCGGATACAGTGCCTCCGCATCGGGTGCATCGAGCGGAATACAGAGCTTCTATAGCAATTTCAACAAGAGCGATGTCGCTGACAAAACGATGTTTGTCGTAATATCAAAGGCGGGAACCACCGGAAGTGGGATCGTCGGGAAGCTCTACTGCGATGGGAAGCTCATCTATTCGGAGGATCTGAAGGATATTGAACATGTCTGGTATGTAACCATCGGGTCGAGCCAGAACTCCAATACAAAATACGGTCAAGACGGGGTGCTCGGAACCGTAGTCAATAACAGCACATCGTTCGTAATGGAGATAGAGGTCGGCGGTACGGTCGCGATCCGGACCGTTATCGACATCACTCAGAATGCTACTGGGACCGGATCGGACGGATCTGGAAGCTGGATTGAGGGCATTCCTGAGATCCGCAGGTATTACGAATTCATGGAGGAGGGAGCGATCAAGGAGGGATCCAGCATCACCCTCGAACCTGTATTCTATAGAAACGGTACGGGCGGGATCGAAAAATCAGATAACGTCGCTCAGAAGCAGGTCTCCTGGACCTCCAGCAATGAATCCGTCGCCAAGGTCTCCAATGGGAAGGTCACCGCGGTCTCCCAGGGAACTGCGGTCATCACCTGTATCACCGAGGACGGAGGGCACAGGTTCTCCTGTGCTGTGAAGGTTTCCTCCACTGCTATCAGCGGTGTGAAGATCGGATGGGCCGACGGGGAGTCCCGCGGGCTCAACCCCGGGCAGACCGGACAGCTGGCGATCACCAGCGAGACCGGTGCCGCGAGTAAGATCGACTGGTCGTCCAGCGACGAGTCCGTGATATCCGTCGATTCATACGGGAACGTCAAGGCGATCTCCTGTGGTACGGCGGTCATCACGGCTGTCGTCACGGACAATGCAGGATCTCCCTCTGTAACGGTGAAGATGGACATCAAGGTCTCCAACAAGCCGGTCGAAACGATCGAGTTCACGAATGTCGAGGGCGGAAGCATATCCATGACCATCGGCAGTGCGAAGACCATCGTCTGGAAGGTCACGCCCAATGATGCGACCGACAGGACAGTGGACTGGAGCGTCGTCGAAGGCTCTTCAGTCAAGATCGACAAGAACGGAACGATAACCGCGATCGCCGTCGGAACGTCGACCATAAGGGCGACAGCCAACGACGGGTTTGGTGTGTACGAAGAGTGCGAGGTCGTCGTCGGGGCCATCCCGGTCACAGCCGTCGCCCTCTCGCAGAGCTCCCTGACCCTCGAGGTGAACAAGAGCGCCAAGCTCAGCGTCACCGTCGGCCCCTCCGACGCCACGGACAAGACCGTGACCTGGAGCGTCGTGAGAGGCTCCTGCATCTCCTTGGACCAGGACGGGAACGTCACCGCGACCTCCGAGGGAACGGCCGTCGTCAGGGCCGCCGCCAACGACGGATCGGGGAAGTACGCCGAGTGCACCGTCACCGTGGTGGACTACAGCGTCAAGTCCATCGACATGACATCCTCCGCCAAGCTCGAGGTGGGCAAGACCGTGACCCTCACGGCCGAGGTCTCCCCCAGCAACGCCAAGAACAAGTCCGTCACCTGGACTTCCAGCAACCCCGCCGTGGCCACCGTCTCCTCCGGAGTCGTGACCGCAGTATCCGCCGGAACGGCGATCATAACCGCCACCTCCAGCGCCGACAGCAGCATAACCGCCACCTGCGTGGTCACCGTCACGGACTCCCTCTCCCAGGTCAAGTCCGTCACGCTGGACAAGACCTCGCTGGCCATGGAGGCCGGCTCCAAGGTCGTCGTCACAGCGACCATCGACCCCCAGGTCACTGGAGCCGAGCTGGTCTGGACCGTCTCCAACGGGACCGGAACGGTCAGCGTCGTCAAGAACAGCGACGGGACCGCCACGGTCACCGCCAAGTCCGCCGGATCCGCTTCGGTGATCGTCACTGTCAAGGGCACCCAGGTGTCCGCCACCTGCGACATCACCATCGCCTCCACCGATACGAAGGTGATCTCCGAGGAGACCAAGAAGAACGACGACGGAACATCCACCGACACCAAGGTCGAGGAGATCGACACCGGTAAGGGCTCCACCACCACCAAGACCACCGAGACCGTGAAGGACGCCGACGGCAGCGTCAAGGGCACCACGTCCACATACGAGTTCGTGTCCGACGACCCGGCCATCAAGACCAAGACCACGGTCACCGTGACCGAGGACGCCAACGGCAACGTGGGCCAGCCCAAGGTCGAGGTGGACATGGGCAACGCCGGAAGCTCCAGCAACGGAACCAGGTCCATCACCGTGAACGCGGACGACCTGAAGGAAGCGATCAAGCAGCTGGACCGCGCCAAGGTCGTCACCGGAATCGACGATCTGGACAAGAATATCGAGATCCTGGCCGACGAGGGCAAGGACGTCGACCAGATGGTCACCACCCTCGACGAGTCCAGCATCTCCGACCTGTCCTCCGCGGACAACGTGTCCCTGAGCATCAGCTCCGAGATGGGCCGCATGCAGATTGGCAGCGAGGTGTTCTCCACCATGAAGGAGCAGGGCGGAAAGGCCACCCTCAGCGTGAAGAAGTCCGACAGCCAGGCATCCGTGCCCGAAGCGCTCTCCAAGATCGGCCAGAAGACCCTCTACGAGGTGGACATGACCGTCGGAGGCAAAAGCGTGCACCAGCTGAACGGCAACGTCACCCTGTCCCTGCCCTTCGCCTTGTCCGACGGACAGGACCCGAGCAAGGTCGGGGTCCGCTACGTCGATGCCGACGGCAACCTGAGCAGCGAGACCTTCCGCGCCACATACGCGGACGGGATGGTGTCGTTCACCACGACCCACTTCTCCACCTTCGCGGTTGTCTACGGCGATGTCGCTTCCGATTCGGACAGCGGCACCACCACGACCTCCGGAGACGGATCCTCGATGGCTTCTCTGTGCATCGTCCTCGCGGCCCTGGCCGGCGCGTTCGCCGCCACGACCGTGATGTTCGTCCTGCGCATGAAGGGCAAGATCTGAGCACGAGAACCTGAAAAGGGGGCCCAGCGCCCCCTAAACCATTTGCCTGCGGGTAGTCAGATGAGTACAACCCGCAGGAAGACATCCATCCAACCTGATTCCTTATTTATCGGCTCCGGGACGATTCTTCGGACATATCCGCCGACTGGCGGAGGAAGGAGGAAACCGGAATATGAATGCGAGAAATATGCTCGTTGCAGTCCTGGTCCTGGCGCTGGCCGTGTCCGCGGCCGCCGTCGCCACGGACGACACGGACGCCGCATCGGGCTACACCGCCAACGTGTACATCGAGGACGGCGGCTCGATGAAGAAACTGTCCGGATCTGGCAGCACGCTGCAGGAGATACTGCAGAGCGCCATAGATTCGTCGGGCCACACCATCGAGATGGGCACCATGAACGTCAAGAGCCTGGACGGCCAAACGGCCCCCGAGGGGAAGGCCTGGACCGTGCAGCAATGGCTGCCTCCGAGAGGATGGGACGTCAAGACCTTCCGCGACGCGTCCGCCACGATCGCCAGCGGAACATCCTACTGCATATACCTGGCCGATGCGACCATGGACCCCAGCACCCTGGTCACCACGTACTCGTCGCCGAGCTTCGAGCCCACGGCGACCGGGTATTTCTTCATCAAGTTCGTGGAGGACTCGGAAGCGAACTCCTATGTCACTTCCCTGTTGACTAAGGAGCAGAGGGAGAGCGGTTTCTGGATCTCCGGGACCGGATCCAACCTGGCATGGGCCTTCAAGGACGCCTGCCAGAAGTACGGCCTGCAGCTCGACATGAGCAACGGGGTCAAGGGGAACATCGTCGACCCCGACTACATAGGATGGCTGAACAGCTTCCTGGGGCTCACGGACGAGCTTATGTCCGGGGACACCAACACCGGGGACTGGAAGTACTGGAGCCAGTTCTACTGGAGCGGGTCCAAGTGGGTGTACAGCCAGACCATGGGGCACTACGACCCCGCGGTGACCCAGTACTTCGCCCTGATAAGGCAGATCACCACCAAGGACATCGTGTCCACCGACCTGGGCGCGGACCCGTCGGATGCGCCGTTGTCGAAGATGAAGAGCGGATGCACCGTGAAGTTCGTCGACGGCGACGGGAAGACGATCAAGACTCAGAACGTCTCTTATTTCGGGAGCGCCACCGCCCCGGAAACGGCGACCAAGACCTCCACGCTCGAGACATCCTATGTCTTCAAGGGATGGGAGGGCAACTACACCCAGGT
>CAVHQB010000039.1:0-10472 GCA_963637895.1 Lachnospiraceae bacterium | reverse complement strand
GGTGATATCGGATGTCACGGTCAAGGCGCAGTTCGACGAGGTCACCAACGCCAGGGTCACGGACATCGAAATAACCGATTACAAGTCATCCATGCCGACGGGCACGACATACCGGTTCAAGGCCGATGTCTCCCCGTCCAATGCTGCTCAGAAGGGAGTCACGTGGAGCGTGAGCGATTCTTCTGTCGCGTCCATAAGCAGCGACGGAACGTTCAAGGCCATCAAGTCAGGCTCCGTGACGGTCACGGCCACGTCCGTGGACGGCGGATACACCGACACGGTCCAGGTCACTGTGACGGCAGCGACAGACAACGTCTGGTCCGTCAAGATCTCAGGCATGCCCTCTTCCCTCGAGGCAGGGAAGACAGCTGCGTTGAAGGTCACAATCGAGCCCACCGGCGCCAAGAACAAGAACGTCATATGGAGCTCCTCCGACCAGTCCGTCGCCACGGTGGATTCCAACGGAAATGTCACTGCGGTCTCCGCAGGAGAAGCGAAGATCACGGTCACCTCGGAGGACGGCGGGCACACGGACACTGTGGATGTGGTCGTCACTCCATCGTCCACTTCCGTCTGGTCGGTGGAGATAACGAACGGGGACTGCCAGGTCCAGAAGGACAAGACCCTGAAGCTCGTCGCCGAGGTCCTGCCGTCCACCGCCAAGGACAAGACCGTCACGTGGTCCGTCGCGGACACGTCGATCGCCACCATAGACAAGGACGGGAACATAACCGGGAAGAAGTTCGGCGCAACCACCGTCGAGGTGAGGACCAACGACGGCGGGAAGACCGCCACGGTCGAGGTCAAGGTCGTCCCCGGCCCGGGGCAGGCCGCATACGTCACCATCGCCGAAGGGGACCAGGTCATCGAGACCGGTTCTGTTTCTAGTCTTTCCGCCAACGTCGACCCCTCTGCCAAGAAGAAGGACGTGAAGTGGTATTCGGAAGACGAGTCCATCGCCACCGTCGATTCCAAGGGGAACGTCACTGCAATCGCCCCTGGATCCGTCAAGATAACCGTCGAGGTCGTCGACGGAGGGGTCACGGGATTCTGCGAGGTCAGGGTCTACAGCATGGACGATGTCTCCCATGTGTCCGAGGACACTGCAGAGACGAAGGACGATGCCGCGTCTGCAGAGGTCGACACGAACCGCATCAAGGCCCTTGTCGACAACAACGCGTCGTACACCCTGAAGACCGACAAGCTCGGGTCCGTCGTCCTTTCGACGGAGGTCCTCGCGAAGTCATCCGGAAGCTCCATCGAGCTCTCGGTGAAGGTCATCGCCTCTTCGGACCTCAGGGATGCCCAGAAGGCTGTCATCGGCGACCGCCAGGCCTTCGAGTACCTGGTCAACGGCTCCGACGCGCCCGACCTGGGCGGCAAGGCCACTGTCTCCATCCCGTACACCCTCAAGGACGGGGAGAACACGAAGGACCTGAAGGTCTACTGCGTCGACTACAAGGGCAACACCGAGGAGTTCGCATGCAAGTACGACTCTTCGACAGGGATGGCGACCTTCGAGACCACCCACTTCTCAGTCTACTTCGTGTCTGCTGAGAAGATCGGAGGGTCTGCCGACTCCGGATCCGGATCGGGCTCGGGCTCCGCTATAGCCATCGCGGCTGTCGCGATCGTCGCGGTCCTTGCGGTCTGCGCCATCGCGTTCAAGCGCATGCACGGGAGGGCGTGAGCCCTCCCCGACAGCCGGGGGCTGATCGGATGATGCGCTCCGTGAAGGTCAAGCTGGCCGGCTCGGCACTCCTCGCAGTGCTGATCCTGGCCGCCCTCCCCATGGTGGGGGTCACCGAGACATCGGCGGACTCCCGCGAGGGGCTGGTGCTGGACTTCGGGTACTGGAACGTGGAGTGGATCGAGATGCCCCTGGCCGAGGGCATGGACGGCGACGCCGTCCTGGACCACGCTTGCAACCTGAAAGGGTACGAGGTGGTCCGCATGCCCGACGGCTCCGTCTACTCCGTGGACGGGCAGTCCAACCTGGTCGGCGTGAAGTGGGGCATGTACATCCTCTCCGACGACAAGTGGGTCGAGGCCGACCCGGCGGAGATCGACGCCGGGGACCACAGGCTCATCGCATGGGCCCGCACCTCCGGCGCCGACTCCATCGTCCCCGGCACGGACGCCTCCGGGTTCGGGTACTACAGCTACGCGTCCGACGGGAAGTCCCTGAAGACCGGGGCGGACCTGCGCATCGTCACCTTGGCCCCGTCCGTCACGGAGACATTGTGCTCCGTGGGCGGCGAGGGCATGATCGTCGGCACCGACCTGTACAGCGACTATCCCCAATCGATAGTCGACGGCCACGACGACGGCTCCATCGCCATCACCGGCGGATACACCGACCCGAACTTCGAGTGGATCGTGAAGCTCGGCCCGGACCTGGTGTTCTGCGACGGCAGCGTCGGCCAGCACACCGCCATCGCGGACAAGCTCCGCAAGGCGGGCATCGACTGCGTCATCCTGTACGACGCCACCGACGTGTCCAAGATGTACAACAACATCTGGATCGCGGCATCCGCCATCGGCCTCACGGAGAACGCAAACAGCGTCATCCACACCATCCGCTCCACCTTGGACGCGGTGTCCGGAATCGCCGGAGACACCAACAGGCGCGTCCTCGCCGCTCTATCCTCGGACCCGTCCCCATGGACGTCGGGATCGGACACGTTCATGTCCGACATCATCGCCAACGCGGGCGGCAGGAACGTCTTCGAATCCCAGTCCTCCGGATGGTTCATGGTGTCCAAGGAGCAGATCTATGCCAAGCAGCCTCAGATCATAATCATCATCTCCTCGACCCCGGTGACCACCGAGTCTGAGTACAAGGCAGTCCTGGACTCCCTGGACCCGCTGTGGAAGGGGACTCCGGCCTACATCAACGGCGACGTCTACGTGCTGTCCGGAGAAGCAGGGGATATCCTGCAGCGTCCCGGGCCGAGGCTCGCCGAGGCCGCGGAGCTCATCTGCAAGATGCTGAACCCGGAGGCCTTCTCGGACCGCGACCCTCTGGATGTCATACCGACCTATATCGGCGACGATTACCGCGAATATCTCAAGTACCAGGCGGGGGCGGTCGTATGAAGAGGATCTTCGCAGCGCTGGTCGCGCTGCTGATGCTCGTCCCTCTGGCCTGCGTCTCCGCTTCGGACGGGGATTCCGGAGGGGCCCCTGTCCTCATCGACATGGGGAACGGCACAACGTACTGGTCGGATGCCTCTGCAGACGACGTGGCCGGCGCCACGCAGGAGGCCGCCGCATCCCACGGGCTCGATATAATCATCGAAGGAAGCAGGCTGGTGTCCGTGTCGGGCATCTCCGCATGCAAGGTCGGCTCCCAGCAATGCTCGTGGATCTTCTACGCATGGGATGGGAACGCATGGCAGGCGTCCGATGCCTCCGCGTACAGCGGAGGCGGGTTCGCCTGGGGCTTCTATCCCGACGGGGCCATCGTCCCTGCCGAAACGCCTTCCTCCCGCACGGCATGGATCATGCACAGGGGGGACTCATCCTCATCTGGACACTCCGATTCCTACGGGACGTCCAAGGCCGTCGCTCCGATGGAGTGGTACCGCACCTACACCTCAGGATATGTGGACTCGGCGATAATCACCGCCGGGGACTACCTCTACCACACCACGGGCGGGGAGTATGGCGCCTCAGGCTCCGACAGGAACCCGTGGGTGTACTGCCTGAACCGCCTGAACGGCGAGGTCGTATGGCAGTTCATGATGACCTACGGCCAGGGGTACGAGGTCACATCGCCTTTGGTCATAGGTGACATGCTGATCGTCACAGCCACCAACTGGAACGTCTACTGCTTCGACCGCTTCACCGGCGAGGTGCTCCACACCCTGACGCTGGAGCCGGATTATCCGATGGACGCCGAAGGCGACATCGTCTGGGAGGGCCGCACGTTCTACACCGGCGCCACCACACCCGTCTACGACTCCGGGGCCATGTACTTCGGGACCGCGGACGGTCACATAATGGCATATTCCGTGTCGCGCGACAAGGGCTTCGTCCAGCTGTGGGATTACGATCCAGACGATTCCGTGAAGGACGGGAAGTACGTGGGCACCAAGGGATGCTTCTACTTCCATGCTCCCGTGATCGCCGACATCGATGGCAAGAAGATGCTCTTCCTCGGAAGCTACGAGGGCTACGTCCATGCCCTCGACGCCTCCACCGGCGAGGCGGTCTGGGTGAAGCGGATGATCAATCTGGGCGATGACAACGTCCCCCACAAGGGCACTCCCGGCTCTGCCGCAGGCATCACGGTCCTTCCCGGAGGGAAGCTGATCGTGGACTGCACCGACGGAGGGCTGTCCCCTCAGGATGGTTACGCGGTATGCGTCGACGCCCGCACGGGCGAGGGTCCCGACGGTGCCGACTGCTACTGGAAGCTGGAGATCCTCATCGGCGGCCCGGTGGCCGTCGAAGACGGCTTCTACGCCTACGTCCAGCCTTCCGGCAACGGCGCCCGCTCATTGGAAACCGCTGACGGAAGCGAGATCGACATCGTCACCGCAGTGTACAGGTTCGATTCCGACGGAAAGGTGCTGTGGAGGTCCCAGGAGTACGGTTGGATAAAGGCCGCTTTGACCCTGGCAGACGGCATCATCTACTGCAACGACTACTCGGCCGGAAGGTTCTGGCCCAACGGCGGCGGGGTCACCGCCATCTCCGCGGAGGACGGCTCTCAGATATGGAGGCTGAAGCTCTCCCCCTTCGCGGACGATTCTTATTCCATGGTGTCGGCCACGGTCGTAGACGGGAAGATCTACGTGGCCAACGACTACGGCGCAGTTTACTGCATATCCGAGATCGCCGGCCCCGAGTACGGGGACGGCGGAGAGATCAGACTGGGCAACGGTTTCCTGCACTGGTCGTGGATCGTCCTGATCCTGGCGGTGGCGGGATGCCTGGTCTTCCTATGGAGGTTCTATTGATGTTCTGGAGGAATGGCTGATGGCTGAAGATCGCGAGGAGAAGCTGATCCTTAAGGGGATCCGCGGCCTGAAGCGGGGGATGGACCCTTCTCAGGACGACGAGAGCGAGATCTCGAGGAAGAAGAGGAGGTTCGTGGTCATCACGGTGTTCGGCACGCTGATGTCGTTCATCGCGTTCCTGATATCGATCTCGATATCGTCAGGAGGCGTGATCCCGGTCAGCGAAGCGATATCCGCGCTGATATCCGCTATAGGAAAGGCCGGTGCGACGCCGGAGCAGATAGCCGCCGACCCGGAGAGGTGGCAGATGACCACGGTGGAGCTGTACATCTACCAGTCCAGGCTGCCGAGGACCATCGCGGCCATCGCCGTCGGTGCGGGGCTGTCCATAGCTGGATGCATGTACCAGGCCCTGATACGCAACCCTCTGGTCGATCCGTACATCACCGGAGTGTCCTCCGGATCGGGATGCCTGGCCGTGGCCGTCGTGGCCACCGGGGTGTCGATCCCGTTCATCTCCGGAGGTTCCCTCTATGTGATACCCATAGCAGCAATCATCGGAGGGCTGATCGCCTTCGCCATCACCATGCTGGTGGCCGAAGGCTCGGGAGGATCGGCGACCAACTACATCCTCGCTGGAGTGATCACGGGGTTCGCGTTCTCGTCCTTCCAGACGATATTCCTGTCCATGGCCAAGGACAACCTGACCAATGCCATGTGGTGGCTGTTCGGGTCCTTCGCCAACATAACCTGGGAGAACGCCTGGATAGTGTTCGTCCCTGCCATGGGGGTGTCCATCATCGCCATGTTCTGGGCCAGGGAGTTCAACCTGTTCATGATGGGCGAGGAGCAGGCCAAGCAGCTCGGTCTCAACGTCAGGAGGTTCAAGCGCCTGATGATGATCGTGGCCTCTGTACTGACTGCGCTGTGCGTGGCGTTCTGCGGGATCATCGGTTTCGTCGGTCTCGTCATACCCCACGCCTGCAGGATGTCCCTGGGCAGCGACCACAGGCTGATCATGCCCGCATCCATAGTCCTGGGCGCGATGCTGATGCTCTTCGCGGACCTGATAGCGAGGACGATAATGTCCCCGCTGGAGCTCCCTGTCGGAGCCATCACCGCGATGATCGGCACTCCGATCTTCGCATACATGCTTATGAGGAGGGGGCGCGAGTATGACGGATGATCTACTGAAGGTCGAGAACCTCTGCAAGGACTTCGGATCCTTCCACGCTCTGAGCGATGTGTCGTTCACCATGGGCAAGGGCCGCATGGTCGGGCTGATCGGGCCCAACGGGTGCGGGAAGTCCACCATGATGAAGTGCATCTGCGGGATCCACAATATCACATCAGGCAGCGTGTCCATCGACGGGGCCGATGTGGCCTCCATGCACTCCTCCGAGCTCGCCAAGGTGGTCGCCACCGTCCCGGCGGAGCCCGGACAGACCTTCGGGATGACCGTGATGGACATGGTCATGCTCGGAAGGTACCCGTTCGTGGACCGCATCTGGTGGGAGACCAAGGACGATGAGAAGGCGGTGCGCGAAGCGCTCCGCACCTTCGGCCTGGACGACCTGCGCCGCAAGCAGGTCTCATTATGCTCGTCGGGAGAGCGCCAGCGCGCCCTCATCGCCAAGGCCTACGTCCAGGAGCCCAAGCTGATGCTCGTGGACGAGCCCACGTCCCACCTGGACATGAAGTACAAGCTCGATGTGATGGAGTACCTTCAGTCCATGGCCCGTTCCGATATGACCGTCATGGTCGCGGAGCACGACATCTCCCTGATGGCCCGTTACTGCGACACATGCATCATAATGAAGAACGGGAGGATAGTCACGATCGGGGATCCCAAGGAGGTCGTCACCGCCGACCTGATCCGCGAGGTGTACGAAGTGGACGCCCGTGTGGGCCTGGACGAGGACGGCGAGATCTACGTCCTGCCTAAGAAGTACGTCAAGAGGGACCCATGAGGGATGATGAGCAGAGGGTCCATCGGTTCTGCTACAAGTGCGGGCACTTCTGGTTCTCCGCCACCGATTCCGATCCCAAGCGCTGCCCCCGCTGCCGTTCGTCCAGATGGGACGTCCCGGTGATGAGGGACAGGACCTGCAAGTTCTGCGGCCATTCGTGGCAGATCTCCGGCTCGGACGACCCGTGCCCCCAATGCGGCAGGAAGCAGAGCGAGAGCAGCACCGGGGCGATGCTGCACTGCAACCAGTGCGACTACGACTGGGCCCGCAAGCGGGACACCCTGCCCAAGCGCTGCCCTCTCTGCCACTCCAACAAGTGGGGCGAGCCGAAGGCCAGGATGCTGATGTGCAACAGGTGCAAGCACGTCTGGAGCAGCCAGGGCGCCGAGCCCAAGCGCTGCCCCAAATGCCAGTCCGCCAGGTGGAACGAGGACCTCCG
Source organism: Lachnospiraceae bacterium (assembly GCA_963637895.1). Classification (GTDB taxonomy): domain Archaea; phylum Thermoplasmatota; class Thermoplasmata; order Methanomassiliicoccales; family Methanomethylophilaceae; genus Methanoprimaticola. The sequence continues at coordinate 3,096 of CAVHQB010000039.1, read as the reverse complement.
CCTCGTCGAATGCCAGCGTTGCGGCCACAGCTGGACGCTCCGCGGCGGCAAGGAGCCGAAGTACTGCCCCGCATGCAAGTCCGCCAAGTGGAAGGAGCCTCCCAGCGCCTACCAGTGCCCCAAGTGCGGGCGCTTCATCGTGTTCCGGTCCGGAGATTCCGTCAACCGCTGCCCCTACTGCGACCGCACGGGCAGGCGCACCATGAAGTGCCCCATATGCGGCAACGTGTGGACGGGCCCGATAGACACCGCGAGATGCCCCCGCTGCTACAACCTCATGTCCTCCGACAGCCGGTCCACGTCCATCGCCGTGTGGACGGACGGCCGCTACAGGCTGGAGTACGTCTCCCGTGACGGGTTCGGCTTCATGTACCTCTGGGACGGCAGCGTCCCGGTGTCGACAGTCTACATGCATGATGTGTGCAGGCGCTTCGGCAAGACCGTGGAGCAGCTCATCCATTCCACAGCCGACGGGGTGATGGACGACGGATGGAGGGAGCTGAAGGACGAGATGGCCGCCAAGGAGAACTCGTATGCGGTCTACATAAGCTACTTCAGGATGCGCCTGTCCCTGTCCTACGAGGACGCCCGCATCCTGGCGATCCATTTCACGGGCATGGGCCCCGAGGCTATCGCCATAAAGTTCGGCCTGGACCTGGAATCCGTTAAGGAATCTTTCAGTAGGATAATGGCCGCTTACACCGACAACGGCATCGTTGTGGATGACACGATCTTCACTGAGAATCCATTCATGTACTACGGTGGAAGTCCGTAAGGCGTTCCATTCGCCATATCAAAACACGATTAATGTTCTAATTTTTACACTTAATCATATCGTATTACATGATTACTAGTAATAATGATTTTAATCCTATGCCGCGATATGGATGATACATCCAGGTGTGTTGATGGCAGGACAAGCTGTAGGTAGGATCGCCGGAGAAGGCGAGAGGTTCGCCCGCAATGCAGGGGCGGGGGGGGGGGGGAGCATGATATCCCAATGCACCTGCCCGTACTGCAACAGGTCGTTCGGGTTCTCCGAAGACGGGAAGCCGGTGATCGAGCCTCCCGAGGAGCCTCGGGCGGAGGTCGCGGAAGTGACCCTGGAGCAGATCTCCGGAGGGAAGTACTCCTGCTACTGCTCCAAGTGCGAATACAGCTGGGAAAGCCAGATCCGTTCTCCCAAGAGATGCCCCAACTGCGGGTCGTACCATTGGGAGAAGGGGGTGGTGAACCTCGAATGCCAGAGATGCGGGCATACCTGGGGGTGCCGCAAGAGCACCCTGCCGCTGAGATGCCCCAAGTGCCGTTCCGTCTATTGGAACAAGCCCAGGCCGGTGCCGAAGAAGGCCCAGCGCATCGTCGCGCACAGCGCCAAGGGGCAGTACGACGACAGGACCGAGGAAGCCGTCCGCAGATGCATCGAAGGCGAGAGCCTCGTCGATGTGTGCGTGGAGATGGACGTCGCGGTCCTCGAAGTGGCGATGATCATCAAGGGCCGGGGAGAGAGCTTTTCCGTATGAACCCGAACCAGTACCATTTCGATTTCATAACTATCCTCGTAATAATCGGAGCTCTCTTCCTGCCCACCGCCCTTTCAGACGGAGCCGGAGCGCAGGCTTCGGAATACCTGTCCCCCGACGGGACCTATTCTTACACGACCTGGGGCGCCGGGACCCAGGCACAGCCTTACGGATCGACAGTCTATGCGGTGGAGTCCGACACCGAGGTGCTGTACGTCCAGGCGGCCCTGGAAGGATTCCCCGTGAGGGCGATCGAGTCGATGGGCGGATGCTCGGCGGAGACGATAGTCGTCCCGTCAACCGTGGAATCGGTCGCCGACGGCGCCTTCGACGGCTGCACCCGCATGAAGTCCCTGGTGTTCCTGGGCGACAGGCCCGATGGGGCCATCCCTTCGGGAGCGTCCGTGTCCTATCTGGAGGGGGCATCGGGATGGGGCTCGGAGAGCGCCCTCCCTCTGAAGGTCCTCTTCGGCGACGGGTTCTCGTTCAGCTATTACGAGATCGACGGAGAGGCGACGGTCCGCGCTTTGGTGAGCGGAACCGATGTGAGCATACCCTCGGAGACGTCCGACGGGGTCCCGTTCCGTGCCGTGGGCGACTGCGCCTTCATGGGCTCTTCCGTTGAGTCCGTGTCCATCGCAGAGGGGGTGAGGGAGATCGGGGTCCGCGCCTTCTACGGATGCTATGTGCTCACCGACGCGCCCCTGCCTTCCACGTTGGAGATCCTCCGCGACGAATGCTTCCGCGACTGCCTCCGTCTCACGTCATCCGGCATCCCGGATGTGCGGTTCATGGGCTTCGAGGCGTTCAGGGAGTGCAAGGCCATAACGGAAGCCACTATCCCCGATTCGGTGGAGGTGCTGCACGACGGGGCGTTCTACATCTGCCGCGCGGTCAGGACCGTGAGCATAGGCTCTGGAGTGGCATCGATCCCGCCGAGGTGCTTCGGATACTGCGATTCCGTATCCACTATAGAGGTCCCGTCCGGTGTGACGGAGATCGGATGGTCGGCGTTCTACAGCTGCATCTCCCTGGAGGAGATCAACCTGGAGAATATCCGCACGCTGGGCGACGACGCGTTCTACGGATGCTACATGATGGGCTCCACGGGAGATATGGATTCCATAGTGTCCATCGGCGACCGCGCATTCTCCGGATGCAGGTCCCTCGAGAGCATGACCCTGTCCGGATCGTTGGAGTCCCTCGGCAGGGAGGCGTTCGACGGATGCAGGTCATTGGAGTCGCTGAGGTTCCTCGGCGATAAGCCGGAGATGGGCGATAATGCGATACCATCGGACACGAAGGTCATATGCCTCTCCTCTCACGAGAGGTCGTGGAGCGGATACGACGGGAACCTGGTAGTCGAGGGCGACGGGAGCGGACAGGGCTCTTCTTCGATCGTCCTGGCGGCCGCGATTGCGATTATCGTGGCTGTCTCGTGCATTGCACTGGCAGTCTGGACGAGGGGCCGCAGAAGCTGCTGAACGTCAGGGTCAGCACTCGCGCGGCCGGTCTCCGGCGAATGCAGCCTTGACCGTTTTCTGCCTAATGCCCAATCCGACGCATATCGCGT
>CAVHQB010000038.1:0-14815 GCA_963637895.1 Lachnospiraceae bacterium | reverse complement strand
ATCTGCCACCAGGTCAACCTGGAGTACCTGTCCCCTCTCGTGCACGTCAAGGACGTGGACGGGAAGAAGGTCGCCTACCCCGACTCCTGCTTCGGAACCGACTCCCACACCACCCAGATCGACGGTCTCGGAGTCCTCGGATGGGGAGTCGGAGGGATCGAGGCTGAGGCCGCTATGGTCGGCCAGCCCAGCTACATGAAGCTCCCCGACGTCATCGGGTTCAGGCTCACCGGCAAGCTCAACGAGGGCGTCACCGCCACCGATCTTGTCCTGACCGTCGTCAACATGCTCAGGAAGAAGGGCGTCGTCGGCAAGTTCGTCGAGTACTACGGCCCCGGATACAGGGAGCTGTCCCTGGCGGACAGGGCCACCCTGGCCAACATGGGCCCCGAGTACGGAGCCACCACCGGGTTCTGCCCCGTGGACGAGAAGACGATCGAGTACCTCCGCCTGTCCGGAAGGGCCGAGGACCACATCGACACCATAGAGAAGTACTGCAAGGAGCAGACCCTCTGGTACGAGTCCGACCCCGAGTACACCGACACCCTCGAGCTGGACCTCTCCACCGTCGTCCCCTGCCTGGCAGGCCACAAGAGGCCCCAGGACCTCATCCCCATGAGCGAGATGAAGGCCAAGTTCGCCGAGTCCCTGAAGGCCCTCGGCGTGGAGGAGCAGAGGAAGCCCGTCGCGGGACAGCTGGGAGACGGATCCCTCGTCATCGCCTCGATCACCTCTTGCACCAACACCGCCAACCCCTCGGTCATGATCGCCGCAGGGCTGGTCGCCAAGAAAGCGGCCGACCTGGGCCTCAAGCCCAAGGACTACGTCAAGACGTCCCTGGCCCCCGGGTCCAAGGTCGTCACCGACTACCTGCGCGACTCCGGGCTCCTGGTCTACCTCGAGAAGCTGGGGTTCCAGGTGTGCGGATACGGATGCATGACCTGCATCGGGAACTCCGGACCCCTGTCCGACGAGGTCTCCAACTCCATCAGGGCCAACGACCTGGCCGTCGCCGCCATGGCTTCGAGCAACAGGAACTTCGAGGGCAGGATCCACCCCCTGGTCAAGGCCAACTACCTGGCATCCCCGCCTCTCGTCGTGGCCTACGCCATCGCCGGCCGCGTGGACATCGACCTTGACAAGGAGCCCCTTGCCGTCACATCCGATGGGAAGGAGGTGTTCCTGAAGGACATCTGGCCCTCCAACGCGGAGATCGCGAAGCTCACCGAGCAGTACGTCACCCGCCAGACCTTCATGGACGAGTACAGCAACATCTTCAAGGGGTCCAAGGCCTGGGAGGACATCAAGTGCTCCGACACCGCCCTCTTCGACTGGGACGAGGACTCCACCTACATCCGCAACCCTCCGTTCTTCGACGAGATCTACGAGGAGCCGGAGATCAAGAGCATCAGCAGGGCCAGGTGCCTCGCCAAGCTCGGCGACTCCATCACCACCGATCACATCTCCCCTGCAGGCGCGTTCGGCAAGGACACCGATGCCGCCAAGTACCTGATGGCCAAAGGCGTCGAGCCCAAGGACTTCAACTCCTACGGGTCCCGCAGGGCCAACCACGAGGTCATGGTCAGGGGGACGTTCGCCAACGTCAGGCTCAGGAACGTGCTGGTCCCCGGAAGCGAGGGCAGCTGCTCCGTGTACTACCCCGACGGCACCGTCGGCACGATATTCGAGACGTCCTGCAGGTATGAGGAGGACATGACCCCCCTCATCATCCTCGCGGGCAAGGAGTACGGCACCGGGTCCAGCAGGGACTGGGCCGCCAAAGGGCCTCTCCTCCTGGGAGTCAGGGCCGTCATCGCGGAGTCCTTCGAGAGGATCCACAGGTCCAACCTCGTCGGAATGGGCATCGTCCCGCTCCAGTACCTCCCCGGCCAGAGCGCTGAGACCCTGGGCCTGAACGGGACCGAGACGTTCGACATCGACCTGTCCGACCTGGAGCCCAAGGGCACCATCAGGGTCGTGGCCTACAGGGACGGCCGCAAGCTGGAGTTCGACACCCTCTGCAGGGCGGATGTCCCGGCTGAAGTGGACTACATCGCCAACGGCGGCATCCTGCAGTACGTCCTGAGAAGGATGATGTCCGAATGAAACCGACGGGAGGGGCCTTGAAACCCCTCCCTCAACTTTCAGATCTGTTCTCGCGCTCTCTGTAGCGGTCGTTGATCCAGTAGCCCCTCGCCCGATTCGTGGCTTAGGAAATCCTCCAGAAGGACGCACTTTATGCCGTCCATGTCTGCATCCAGAGGAGACCGTTCCATGACAACGACGTATTTCGGGTGGTTGTCGGGGATGCTGAGGAGGTTGCCAAACTCCCTTTCGACAACTTTCTCGTCCGAGAGGCGGGTGGCGGCCTGGATGTACAGGGTCTCGCTCCCCCTCCTGCAGACGAAGTCCACTTCCTTTCCGGAGAAGTCCCCTACCCACACATTGTACCCTCTGGCCCGCATCTCCAGATAGAGGATGTTCTCAATGTATCCCTGCATGTCTTCCGGTCTGAATCCGCAGACGGCGTTCTTCAGGCCGATGTCCGCCAGGTAGTATTTGTAAGCGGATGTGAGAATCCTCCTGCCCTTGACATCGTAGGTCTCTGCCTTATATATCAGGCAGGCCGACTCCAGGTGGTCCACGTATTCGTAGACGATGTCCTTGGAGACTTTCCGGTCTTCTGCCAGAAGGGCGTTGTATATGTTGTGGATCGATGTTCTGTTCCCGATGTTGTCGCAGAAGTAGCGGAATATCCTGTGGAGGAGGTCCGGTTTCCTGATGTCGAAACGTGCGACTATGTCGCGCATCATTATGGAATTCAATATGTCGCTCACTTCAGACACCGCATCTGATTCCTCGTAGCGGTTCCTCCAAACCGATGGGAACCCCCCTACACGGAGCATCCTGTGGAGCACATCCATCTCTGCACCCTGGTATTCCTCTGCGAAGATGCAGCATTCGGAGTATGTGAGGGTGAAGTTGTCGAAGAGGTTGCACCTCCCGGTCAGCATGCTGGCGAACTCGCCTGATAGCAGCTTGGAGTTGGATCCGGTGATGTAGATGTCGCAGCTGCCTTCTGCTACCAGGGACCTCACGACCTCGTGCCATTGGCTAATGTCCTGGACCTCGTCTATGGCTACAATCTCCACACCCTGCTCGACGGAGTCCCGTATGTGCCTGTAGACAGTGTCCGGGTCCCTGAACCTGCGGTTCTCCCATAATTCCATGTCTATACGGAGGATGCGGCCGTCGACGATCTTGTCAAGCTCTTTCAGCATCGTGGACTTGCCCGACCTCCTCACTCCGGTTATGATCTTCGCGTTGCCGTTCTTTGCGAACGGCTTCATGCGGTTCAGATACATTGGGCGCTCGACATACCTCATATTTCTGATATATACGGAAATATAATAAAAAGCTAGCGAATGTTTCTGTTGTATAAGGAAAAACTCATGACTAGTTAGTAATGTTTCTCATATAACAAGAAACTAGTTCCAAAATCCATGCCCCCGATAACCTTAAATCGACCTCGCCTTAAACCGCCTCCTGGAAGTGCTAGGTTTGGTCGGAGCCCTCGAGTCCGCGTTTCTGTTGCTGCTGTTCCTGCCCGCGTTCTTAGGCGTGGTGGCAGGGCTGTCCGGTCGTACCGGACGCGTCCCCGGCGCTCTATGCTCCATATCCTGCATCGCAGGAGTGCTCTGCTATCCTGTATGGCTGCAGCAGGGCGACTTCTCATACACCCTCCCCGTCGGGTCGTACCTCGGAAGCTATTCCGTCCTCTTCGACCAGATCGGGTCGCTTTTCATAACGTTCTCATCGGCCGTGTTCCTGTTGATCGTGACGCACATGTCCCATTCCGGACACGGCTACACCCCCAGGTACACGGCGTTGGCATCGGCGCTGTTCCTCTCGGTCATCCTGTGCATGTGCGCGGACACCGCGATCCTGCTGCTGATGGCCTGGGAGTGCGTCTCCATGGTCACGTTCCTCCTGGCTTACGATCCGAAGGACGAGGGGGCCCGCTGGAGGTTCTTCGCCATCACCCACATCGGAGGGCTCATCCTGATGGCAGCCTACGCGTACATGTGGGTCCTGTCCGGGACGGATGTCCTCCACGAGTGGACCGGTCTGGGAGCTTCCCTGGATTCCCTCACGTGCATCGTGCTCGGGATATGCCTGTTCATGGGCTTCGGCACCAAGCTGGGGACCGTCCCGTTCCACGCCTGGATGCCCGATGTGTACGCCGATTCGCCGACCCACACGTCCGCTCTCCTGACCACCGTGTGCTCCAACGCCGCCATCCTGATGCTGTTCAGGGCGGTGTTCTCCTATCTCGGTGCGGAGCAGATGATGGCCGTCGGAGCCTTCATGTGCATCATGGCCGCTGTCTCCGCTCTCTGGGGAGCCATGGAGTCCATGGTCCAGACAGAGCCCAAGCGCATACTGTCGTATTCCAGCCAGGAGAACATGGCCCTGGTCGTCATGTGCTTCTCCCTCGGCATCCTGTTCTCGGGAGAGAGCAAGAGCATAATGTCCCTGGTCATAATCGCGGGGCTGCTCCACACCCTGAACCATTCGGTGTTCAAATCGCTCATGATGCTCGCGGTCGACTCTGTGGAGGACGTGACCGGCGAGCGCAAGATCGACCGCATGGGCGGTCTGGGAAGAGCCCTTCCCGGCCTGTCCGCCGTCGCATTCATAGGAGTGGCCTCCCTCGCCGCCATCCCTCCCATGAACGGGTTCGTCAGCGAGTGGCTGATGCTCCAGTCCCTGATAGGCACGGATGCCGTGTCCTCTGATCTGAGAGTGGCCATGCCGCTGCTCATCGCCATGATGGGGCTGTGCGGGATGATAGTCGCCACCTCCTATGCCAGATTGTACGGCTTCATGTTCCTGGGACGCCCCAGGTCGCCCGGCGCCGAGAAGCCCCGCCCGTTGAGGAAGGGGTCCATCGGCCCGCTGGCAGTGCTGGCGTTCCTCTGCATCGCCATGGGGATGCTCGCCTTCCCTCTGACCGACGCGCTGTTCGACGGAGCGGTTTCCGCCTCCGCAGTCACCGACCCCTACAGGGACGGCCTCTCCGGCAGCCTGGAGCCTCTGACCCTCGGGCTGATGATCATCGGGACCCTGGCCGTCGTCTACGCCGTCCTCCGCGTCCGTCGCGGGTCCGATTCCGAGACCGACACATGGGGATGCGGCGGTGTCCTGGACGAGAGGATGCAGTACTCCTCCGAAGGATTCTCCCAGCCCCTGGTCAGGGTGTTCCACCCGTTCTACGGGGACACCTCCACCGTCGAGGGCGGAAGGTACAGGGTCAGGTTCCAGGAGCCCTTCGTGAAGTTCATCTACAGGCCCCTGGGCAACCTCATAACGTTCTTCTCCAGGCAGGTCACCCGCATCCAGACCGGGAACATCCAGTCCTACCTGTTCTACATACTCATAACCCTGGTCGCAGGGCTCATGGCGGTGAGGCTCCTATGATAGTCGAGCTGATCCAGACAGTCGTTCTGATACTCATCGCTCCGCTGATGGCCGGGATCGTGTCCAAGTTCAAGGCCTGGATGCAGAACCGCCCCGGAGCGGACATATTCCAGCCGTACAGGGACCTGGCCAAGCTGTTCAGGAAGGACAGCGCCGTCTCCAGGAGCTGCTCCGGCGTGTTCAGGATCGTTCCCGCCGTGTGCATGGCGTCGATGCTCATCCTGGCTGCGATGACGCCGTTCTTCTACACGGGGATACTCGCCCCCTACGGAGGATTGGTGACAGTGGTGTACATGTTCACCATGTACCGCTTCGCAATGGTCCTGGGAGGACTGGAAGGCGGATCCACATTCGGCGGCATGGGGAGCAGCCGTGAGATGATGATGTCCGTGCTCATAGAGCCGGCTCTGCTGCTCTCGATAGCGACGCTCGCAGTGCTCTCCGGAGCCGGGACCGACATGGGGTCCATATCTGCATCCATAGCGGAGATGGGCGCGGCGGCGATCACCGCCCCTCTGATCCTGGCCGCCTGCTCTTTCATGATCACCCTCCTGGCGGAGAACGCCAGGATACCCTTCGACAACCCGACCACCCATCTGGAGCTCACCATGGTCCACGAGGCCATGCTGCTGGAGTACTCCGGAAGGGACCTGGCCATGATGGAGCTGTCCTCGATGATGAGGCTGACCCTGTTCATGGCGATGATCGGGTCGCTGTTCTTCCCGTGGGGGATCGCCACGGGCACGGAGCCGATGTCGCTCGTCCTCTCGTTCATCATCGCGATGGTCGAGATCGTGCTGGTGGCGTTCATCCTCGCTCTGATAGAATCCGTGCTGTGCAAATCGAGGCTGTTCAAGACCCCGAACCTGCTGACCGTGTCATTCGCGCTGTCGCTGATCGCGATGGTGTCGATCTACATCCTGTGAGGCGATTAGATGGACGATTTCATTTCCGGCAACCTTGTGGACCTGTGCGCCGTCATGATGCTGCTGACCTCGGTGATGGCCGTGGCCACCACCCGCATGAAGCCGCTGATAACCCTGTTCTCGGTGCAGTCCCTGTTCCTGGCCGCCGAGGCGTTCATAGTCGCCTGGACCTCCGGCAACAGCCACATCTACATAATGTGCGGGCTGACGCTGGCCCTGAAGGTCATAGTGATGCCGAAGATGCTAGTGTACATCATGAGCAAGATCCACGTAGACAAGGAAGTGGACCTCAGCATAGGCATCCCCGGGTCCCTGCTGGCCTGCGGATTCATGATATTCATATCATATTACATCACAGACCCGCTGATCTCCACCATGGAGACGGTTGAGAGGAGCTGCCTTGCCCTGTCCTTGTCGATCATCCTGATCGGGCTGCTGATCATGTGCACCCGCAGGAAGGCCATCACGGAGACGATCGGTCTGCTGATGATGGAGAACGGGCTGTTCCTCGGCGCCATCGCGCTGTCCCACGGCATGCCGCTCATCGTCGAGATCGCGGCGTTCTTCGATGTGATGGTCGCAGTGATCATCATCGGGATATTCGCCAACAGGATCAACAAGTCGTTCAACTCCGTGGACACCTCGTTCCTCAGGAGGCTGAAGGAATGAACGCCGCTCTGGTGCTCCTGCTGATAGCGATCCTCGCTTCCTGCGTGCTCTGCGTCGCGATCAGGCGCAACACGATCGTCGCGACGGTCATGCCCGCCTGCGCCTTCGTGCTGATGGCCATATGCTTCGCGCTCTGCATCCCCGTGCTGGGGGGAGAGGGCATCGACGATGGGATGTTCTGGATGGATCCCCTGTCAGCGGTGTTCATGATGCTCGTCGCGATAGTCGGGTTCGCAGCTTCGGTGTATTCCAGGGCCTACATCGGGAAGGACCTGGAGGAGCGCGAGATCGACCTCAGGGACCACAGCGTCTACTACCCTCTGCTGATGGTGTTCATCTCGGTCATGATGCTCACGTTCACGGCCAGGTCCATGGCTGTCGTGTGGCTGGGCGTCGGTGCGACCACCCTGGTCTCCACGTTCCTGGTGGGGCTGTACAAGAGGGAGGAGTCCACCGAGGCCGCCTGGAAGTACATCATACTCTGTTCCGTGGGCATAACCATCGCCCTGTTCGGTCTGACGCTGGTCTATGCGTCGACCGTCGGAGTGATAGGTTCCGACATGGCCCTGGACTGGCCCCAGCTCATGCTGCACGCTTCGGAGCTGGACCCCAACATGATGAGGATGGCCACCGTGCTGATCATCATCGGTTTCGGCACCAAGGTCGGGTTCGTCCCCATGCACACCTGGCTCCCGGATGCCCACAGCCAGGCGCCCAGCCCCATCAGCGGGCTGCTGTCTGCCGTGCTGCTGAACTGCGCCATGTACGCTGTCCTGAGGTTCTACGGGATCTCGGAGGCCATGGATCCCGGGTTCGCGTCCACCATCCTGCTGATATTCGGATTGATATCGCTGGCAGCCGCATCTCTGTTCATCATCTCCGCCAAGGACCTCAAGAGGATGCTGGCCTACTCCAGCATAGAGAACATGGGATTGATAGCGATCGGGCTGGGCATCGGGACCCCCGCTGCCGTTGCAGCCGCGCTCATACAGATGACCGCCCACTCCATCACCAAGCCGGTGCTGTTCTTCTCCGCGGGGAACATCATCCAGGCCTACGGCACCCGCGCCATGTCCGAGATCCGGGGAGTGCGCAAGTCCATGCCCTTCACGTCCGCGGCCATGGCCGCCGGCACGCTGGCGATAATCGGATGCCCTCCGTTCGCCGTGTTCGTCGGAGAGCTGTCCATAATGGCGGGCGCCCTGGACGCAGGGATGGTCGCAGTGGTGGTGCTGATGGTGCTGTTCCTGGCGATGGTCTTCGCAGGGATGGTCAGGAACGTGTTCCCCATGCTGTCCGGAGAGCCTCCGGAGAGGGTAGAGGACCTGAAGGAGCCTTCCAGGGTCGTCCCGATCGCCGCCCTGCTGGTCCTCTCGCTGGCCATCGGGCTGTTCATGCCCGATCAGGTGATGGACTGGTTCGAGAACGCCGCATCCGCGGTGATGGGAGGGATCCTATGATGGAGGACAGGCAGACGGAAGCATCTCAGTTCGAATCGGGAGCAAGGGAGCTCTCGGGATACGGCTTCAGGCTAATGGACATGTTCGCCGACGAGCCCGTCGGCGGGAGCAGGACGGTAAATGCGCTGTTCCGCAGGGGCTGCGAAGCCGTCAGGCTCTGGTATCCTGTCTCCGATTCCAAAGGCGTGGACATCTCCGGTCCCGTTCCGTGCGCATCCCCCTTCCAGAGGAAGATGGCAGAGATGTCCGGTATAGTCTTCGACGAGCCGCAGGAGCCGATAATCTACCATCGCAAGGGCGACGGGCACCCGCTCCAGAAGGAGCCCTATGACAGGTCGACAGAGGTCCGCATCCCCCTGAGCTCCAATTCGATATCGGGAGAGGATGTCTTCGAGATCCCCGTCGGTCCTGTGCATGCGGGCATAATCGAGCCCGGCCATTTCAGGTTCAGCGTCGCCGGGGAGCCGGTGATGCAGCTGAACCCCTCGTTGGGGTACACACACAGGGGCGTCGAGAAGCTCATGGAGGTCCCTGCGGACAGGGACATGTCCCGTCTGGTGGAGCGCATATCAGGCGACACGTGCGTCGCCAACTGCATCGCGTACTCCGAGCTCATGGAGCAGGGGAACCCTGTCCCCCGCAGGGCGAGGATAATCAGGGCCCTCATGGCGGAGATGGAGCGCCTGTATAACCACATCGGCTCCGTCTCCGGAGTGTGCACAGACACGGCGTTCAACGTCCCCTCCGCGATGGGCTCGGGGATCCAGGAGAAGGTGTTCAGGATGAACATGAGCCTCACTCATCACAGGCAGCTCATGAACTGCGTGGTCCCCGGAGGGGTGCGCAGGGACATCCAGGACTCCAGGCTCAGGGAGCTGGACGATTTCCTGATCAAGCTGAAGTTCGAGATACAGGACCTGGTGGACCTGATGATGGACAGCCCCGCGCTCCAGGACAGGCTGGAGGGCACCGGGAAGCTGTCCCTGTCCGATGCGGAGCGCATCGGCGCGGTCGGCCCCATCGCCAGGGCCAGCGGGGTCAGGTCCGATGTCAGGTGCGAGAGGCCCTACGGGTGCTACGAGGACCTGGGCCTGATACTCTGCTCCGACGAGAGGGGAGACGCCAACGCCCGCACTCTGGTCAGGATATCCGAGATATACGAGTCGATAAGCCTCATCCACCAGTGCACCGAGATGCTGGAGCCCGGGGAGACCCGCGTCCCCGTCCATCCGAAGGACGGGTTCGGATGCTCCGTGGTGGAGGCCCCGAGAGGGGAGCTGGTCCATTCCGCGGTCATCCGCGACGGGAGGATCTGGAGGTACAGCATCAGGGACCCGTCGTTCGTCAACTGGTTCGGCATGTGCTACGCCGTCCCGGGGAACGTGGTCCCCGACTTCCCGCTGATCAACAAGAGCTTCGGCCTGTCCTACGCGGGGAACGATCTCTGAGGTGCCGATATGTTCAAGGTCAGTCTAGCCAACATGATAGGGAAGGGCCGCAGGACAGTGCCCGCAGACGAGATCATGGCCTCGAGGGGGACCATGCCGATGGCGTCCGACGCCTGTGTCCAATGCGGGACATGCGCCGGCAACTGCCCTTCGAAGGCGATAACGGTCGATGACGGGTGGAAGGTGGACCTGGGGAAGTGCATATTCTGCATGGACTGCGCCATGGTCTGCCCCCAGGACGCCATTTCCGAGAAGGACGCTCCGGATTACGCCTTGTCTCGCGAGGACCTGATCTTCGGGCCGGGGGACGATCCCGGGTCCGTGGAGAAGCCTCTGGACGCCGCGACGAGGAAGATGTTCAAAGGATCCATCGCAGTGCGCGAGCTGGACACGGGGTCGTGCAATGCCTGCGAGGTGGACCTGAACTGCACTTCCAACCAGTTCTACGACTGCCACCGCTTCGGGATAAAGGTGGTGGCGTCTCCGAGGCATGCCGACGCCCTCATCGTCACAGGCCCTATGGCATCCAACATGACGGAGGCCGCGGTCAGGACATACGATGCGGTCCCTGCTCCGAAGCTCGTGATAGCCTCCGGCACATGCGCCATATCCGGCGGGCTGTTCGTCGGAGGGGATGTGGCCCCGTCGGGGATATCCGACGTCCTGGAGCCTTCCATGTACATAATCGGGTGCCCCCCGTCCCCGGACAGGGTCGAGAGGGCTCTGATAAAGGCCCTGGGCCTGAGGCACTGAAGCCTTTACTGGACCACGACAACGGTGCACTTGGCGTTGGCCACGATGGAGTTGGACACGCTCCCCATGATGACCCTGTCGATGGACGTCTTCCCTGATCTTCCGACGAAGATCGTCCCGCACCTGAAGCGGATTGCGGCGCTGAGGATCTCGGTGTCCGGTTGTCCCGATTCCACCAGCACATGGGCATCCGCGCCCTCGGCCTTGGCTCTGGCCAGGGCCTCGTCGGCATACCTGTGGGCGTTGTCGATGTCCTCCTGTGACTCGGATCCGCGGGGGATCACGGACAGGATGTACAGCTTCTCTTTGTGAAGGATCGATTCGGAAATGGCGTGGTTGAGGGCCTTCTCCGTGTTCTTCCTGCCGTCGTATGCCACGAGCATCGTCATGCGTCCGTGAACGGGACATCCATATGAATAATTCGCCTCGGGGCGCCGTCTGGATCGACAACCAAATCCTTTTATCATGGGATGGATTCGGGCATTCAGTGGGCCCGTGGGGTAGCTTGGTATCCTTGTGGCTTCGGGAGCCATTGACTCCGGTTCAAATCCGGGCGGGCCCACTCATATCCGTTCTGTTCAGACCTTCCAGCTGTGCAGCATCTTGACGAATCCCGGATCGAAGTGGTCCACGATGTCGCTGCGCCCGGTGTCGAGCTTCGATATGGCCTCCATCTCCTCATCGGACAGCCGGAAGTCCCATATGTCGAGGTTCTAGACCATGCGCTCCATGAGCCAAGTCAGAAATACGGGCAGGGCCTTTGCCCTGATAGTACGATGACCGATGACGAGAGATTCCTGGCCTTGATGCGGGCGCTGTCCGATCCGAACAGGCTCATGATCATCAAGACGCTCAGGGGCAAGAGGATGTGCTCCTGTCAGATATTGAGGGACATGGACATCTCTCAGCCCACGCTCTCCCATCACATGTCCGTTCTCACGGAAGCAGGCCTCGTTCGCACGATCCCCACCGGGAGATGGTACGACTACGAGGTGGACGAGGACACGCTGTCGTTCTTGGAATCGTATATCGGCAAGAGCCTGTGAGAATCGCCCCCGGGCATGCTGGGGGAAAAGGTCTTTTTCAGAGGCAGTCCAGCAGTATTCCGTAGATGTCGTCGCGGGACAGCGCATGAGGGCCTGTGTGGATCAGGTTCGCCGTGTCCGCGACCTCGCGGAGCATATCCGGACCGATCTCCGTCTTCGAGCGCAATCCGCTCAGCTTTGTCGGAAGGCCGCATTCAGAGACGAAATCGGACAGCGCCCGCACGGTCTGGTCGGCTCCTTCGACGCCGAAAACATGCCTCCCGATGCGGTCGAGCTTCTCGTCGGCATATTTTGCGATGAAGCGGTAGTATGCCGGGAGGATGACCGCCAGGCCCTGGCCGTGGTTGCAGTCGGTGAGCGCTCCGAGCTGGTGCTCGATCTGATGCGCCTGGAAGTCCGTACTGCGTCCGGTTTTCAGGATGCCGTTCTCGGCCATCGCCGAGTCCCACATCAGGTTCCCACGGGCCTCCATGTCATCTGCATCGTTCAGCAGGCGGCGCATGTTGGCCACGGTGTTGCGCATGACCGCCAGGGCGAGGTCGTCGGACGGGCAGTCGCGCCCCGAGGCGCCCATGTACGTCTCCATAGCATGGCTGAGAGTGTCGAACGCTCCGGAGATGACCTGCATCAGGGGAACGGTGGAGGTGAGCTCGGGATCGAGCACCGCGAAGCTCGGCAGGGTGCCGAACAGCGGCCCTTTCCATCTCTTCTCCTCGTAGGTGATCACCGCCCCGTTGTTCATCTCCGCCCCGGTCCCGGAAGCGGTCACCACGGCTCCGATGGGCACGCCCGCGGAAGGCCGCGTGCCGGACACGTATTGGGCGGACCAGAGGTCCCCCTCCATCATCGCCTGGGCGGAGACGGCCTTGCAGCAGTCGATGACGCTGCCGCCTCCCACTGCGAGGATGAAGCCCACCTCCTCCTTGCGGGCTAGGCCGGCGCCTTCCTGCACCTTGCGGTAAGTGGGGTTGGGCATTATCCCCGGGAAGTCGACAGCCTCGATGCCGTTCTCCTCCAGGACGCGCCGGACCATGCCGTAGATCCCGTTCCTCTTCACCGAGCCTCCGCCGTAGGCCAGCATGACCTTGCCGCCCATGGCGCAGGCCTCGGATTGCAGCGCCTCTTCGGCGGTGCCTGCGCCGAAATGCGCTCTGACCGGAAACGAGCAGCTGAAAGGATCCATGTCCATCCTCCTTAGGGCCCGGCGTCAGCAGCCGAGCCCCATGCGATAGGCTTCGGCCATCGCTTCCGTGCCCTCCACCTCGCCGGGCCCGTAGACGCCCCTGCCCTCCACCGTACCGCCTTCGACGGACCCTTCCAGGCATGCCGCCAGGCCGCGCATGCATTCGATCGTGCATCTTGTGGCGGACGGGCTGTCCTCCGCGCATGTGACGATGTAGTAGAACGTCTTCCCTTCGATGTCCGTCCAGCGCGACACGGTCCGGTCGATCAGGGCCTTCATCTGGGCGTCGACCGAGTAGAAGTAGACCGGGCTGGCCAGCACTATGATGTCGGCATCCTCCATCTTCGCCACTATGCCCGGGACGTCATCATCGATGCAGCATCTGCCGGAGTCGCTGCAACGGTAGCATGCGGTGCAGAAGCCGACCTTCTTCTTGCGGAGGTCCACCTTCTCCACCTGATGCCCCGCATCCTTCGCGCCGCGGGCGAACTCATCGCACAGCATGTCGGAGTTCCCTCTGCGCGGAGATCCGGACACGATCAGGACCTTCTTCGTCATCCTGTCTCACCCTCTCGCAGGGATGTCCAGCGATTCCAGCCAGCTAGCCAGGTCCACCGATGACGTCATGCGCAATCCCTCGATGAGCTCCGCGTTCCCGATGGAACCACGGATGTACTCCGTGCTCCCAGATATGGGGCTGGTGACGCTGGTGCAGAAGGTCACGACGGTCTTCCCGGACAGGTCGTAGTCCTCCAGGAACGTGAGGACCGCCATGGGCGGAGCACCCCACCAGATGGGGAATCCGACCAGGATGATGTCGTACGAGTCCATGTCATCGACATGGGCCGTGATCTCAGGACGAGCATTGGCGTCCAGCTCCGCACGGGCGACCTCCGTGGTCGTCTGGTAGTCGGAGGGATAGGGGTCCTTCGTCTCGATCCTGACGATGTCCCCTCCGGTAAGCGTCTGTAGCTGCTCGGCATAGCCCTCTGTGGTGCTCGTCCTGGAGAAGTATGCGATGAGAACCTTGGGGCTGTCGGTCCCCGGTTCATCAGGCTCATCTGGTTCGTCTGCCGGTGGGACCGTCGGGCTGTCATCGGGCGATTGCCCGTTATCGTGGCCGTTGAAAACTGTGACGAACGCCACGCACAGGATCGCTGCGACGACGACCACTGCGACGGTCGATACGATTGCTCTGTTGTTCATGCTTCAACCTCGTTTGGGTAGGAGATGCGGAGACGGGCGCGTCCTGCTGGTGACAGGAAGAGGAGTATGGTCATCGCGCCGGAGGCTCGGACATGACATGCCGGAACCGTTTCCGCATCATTGATATCGATAATTGTCGATATTATTTATATTGATTCATATCGATATCAGAACGCTCTTCGCGCATCGGCTTCCAACGGCGGGGCCTGTCTGTACTCCCTATGGGTTGCTAGGAGGACAACAAGGAACATGGCGAACGTGAGCAGGACGTATCCTGCCAGGATCTGCTCCAGGGAATGGTATCTGGGGATCATGCCCACCACCAGGTTGGGTATGGCCGCTCCGCCGTAGGACGTCAGGTAGATGGTTGAGAACATCCCGGCCCTTTCAGCCCGGCCTGTCCTTCCCAGGAGGCCGGTGACGCTGGCTGCGATGAACAGGGGCAGGATGTCCAGGCGCAGGGATGCGAGGAGCATCGCCATGCAGAGCACGAACGCGCCCATCCCCCAGCGTTGGGCGTCCCTCGTATCGAGCCTGTTGGCGAAGAATCCGCCGATTGCGTTCGGCAGGATCATCGAAGTGAATATTGCTGACGGCGGATAATCATAGAAACTCGTCATGGCAAGATGCCACGGGTCTCTGA
>CAVHQB010000037.1:0-15061 GCA_963637895.1 Lachnospiraceae bacterium | reverse complement strand
GCAAGTATCTTCTTCCCCGGTGGTGCGGACCTGATACAGGCGCGTATGGCATCCTCCCAGCTATCGAAGGGGCCCATTCTGCAGTCGGCAGCTTCCGAGATAGCCTCAGAGAAGCTTTTCAGGATCATCTGCCCTGTTTCCCTTCTGGCTTCGAAGTAGAAGGCGTTCTTCTCTTTCAGGAACTCGAGGATCAGGCTGCTCTTCCCGATCCGGCGCCGCCCTGTGATGATGGTCAGGGGATGATCCATCAGATACTGTGACTCCAGGAACGCCAGCTCGTTCTCCCTGCCAATGAGCACCATGACACTGCAGGCTGATGCAAGCATAAAAAGGTCTGTTTAACTTACTCTTGTGTAAGTTAATCGTATTTCTCTTACAGCGAGGACTCAGTCCCTGCTACCGTCCCATACGTTGTGCTCTTCTTCGGATCCCTTCTCGCGGTCAGGTCCCTGACAGACGCACAGCTCATTGGTGTAGTTCATATCCATCCCATCCTTCCGATATGCATCGGCATTGCATAAGTGGACTGGATTATATATAAAACCGTCGAATCGTCCGAATCAGTGCATCATGTCTGAAATCGGTCATTCCTGTTCGTCGGTAAGGCCGTCCGAGTCATGGACCTGCATGCCGTACATCTCCACGATCTCCCCGACCGTGGTGCACTGCTCCGGGGTCTTGTCCGACCTCACCCTTCCGGTGAACCTCGGGAACCTGATCCCCAGCCCGGACCCTTCCTTCAGCACATCCTTCGCTGCAGTGTGTATCGGGCTCAGGGTGATCTCGGCCGCCACCACTTCAAGGACGACGGAGGGCTCGAACCACACGTCCGGGACCATCTCGGCGTCCAGCATCGCGGGCCTCTCCTCGCACTTGGTCTTGTCCAGAAGCCCCGGCATGGCATCCAGGAAGACATCGTCGAACCCGGTCCCGAGCTTGCAGACGGTCTCGAACCTGCCCGTCTCCTGGTCGTAGGCGGCCATGAGGAGCGCGCCGTACCTCCCGGCCCTCTTCCCCATGCCGTAGAACGCTCCCACGACGGCGAGGTCGAAGGAGTCGGTCAGGCCCTGCTGGTAGTCCTTCTTGTACTTGATCCACAGGAACCCTCTGGACCCGGCGCGGTAGATCGAGTCCGCCTCGATGGACTTGGACATTATCCCCTCGCACCTGGCCGCGACCGCGTTGGTGAAGAAGTCCTCGCCCTCCTGGGGGCTGTTGACCACCCTCATGGTGGTCATCTGCACCTGGCCGGAGATGTCGAAGGAGCGCATCAGCCTCTCCCTCCTGTCGAGGTACGGGCTCATGGTCATGTCCTCGCCGTCGATGTAAAGGATGTCGAACATGAAGATCCTCACAGGCACGTCCCTGACCGCCTCGTCCATCCCGTGCTTCTTCCTGCGGTGGGTGACGTTCTGGAACGGGAGCATGTATCCTGTCTCGGGGTCGATGGCGACGCATTCCCCCTCGATTATGGCTTCCTTCCCCTTGCACTGCCTGCGGAGCGCGTCGGCGATGTCGGGGAAGTTGGACGTCAGGTCCTCCAGCCTCCTGGAGAACAGCCTGACCGAGTCCTTCCCGATGTGGGCCTGGATCCTGATGCCGTCGTACTTGTACTCCATGGCGCAGGTGCCGTCCATCCTCTCGACGATCTCGTCGATGGACGGCAGGCGCTCGGCCAGCATGACCTTGACGGGGCTCCCGACGGTGACATGTATCGCCCTTATGGCGTCCATCCCTCCTTTCGCGATGGTCTCGGCGACCAGCCCGATGTCGCAGGTGACGTTGAACGCCCTCTCGATGGCGGGGCGGTCCTCCTTCTCGGCGAAGGCGACGGCCAGCGCGTCGAGGATGGTCATGTCCGCGGCACCGACCCTCATCCTGCCGGTGACGGTCCTGCACAGGTACCTCGCCTCTACGGGATCGGCGTCGTGGAGCAGGCTCGCCAGGGTCTTCTGCTTCTTGTCCTGGGAGTTCTTGCCCTCGGCGTTCTCGATGGTCGTCAGGTCCCTCACGACGCGTGCGACGGTCAGGTCCTCGGAGAACAGCGCCATCTGCTTCTTCTTGGACATCAGCGTCTCGGCCACCTGGCCGGGGTCGCCGGTCTCGACGATCATCTTGTCGACCACGGGCTCCGGGTTCCCGGATGCTTCGGCGATCGCTTTCATGACCAGCCTGTCCGCCATCCCGAGCACTCCGGGCACGAAGTCCGGGTGCAGCTTGCCCTGGCTCAGGTAGATGATGGACCTGAGCTCCTTCTTGTCCGCACCTGCCAGGAACTCCGCGAGTATGGCGGTCATCTCCAGGCGGCTGCCTGTGGATTCGAGTCTGTCGAAGGTCCTTGCCAGGTCGGAATAGAGCATGGATGCGAGATTGCCTGATACTAGATAACGGATTTCCCGTGCCTCCCGTCGCGGGGTATACATACGGGAGCGGAGGTCGGCAGGCGCAGAGGCGGTCATTCTGACAGGTTACGAGGAACGTCTGGAGTCTGTGAAGGACATCATCTCCCGCATGGACGGATGCGCAGTGTGCTTCTCCGGAGGGCTGGACAGCACCGTGCTGATGGACATCGCGCACAAGGCGCTCGGGGAAAGGGCCGTCGCCGTGACCGCGGACGTCCCGATGATGGCCGAGCGCCAGAGGACCGCCGCCAAGGCTGTCGCGGACCATATCGGATGCAGGCAGGTGGTCGTGAAGATCCCCGCCGAGAGGATGTCAGCCATTCTCGAGAACCGCCATGACCGCTGCTACATCTGCAAGACCGCCATGTACTCCGCAGTCAGGGAGGCCGCAGAGTCATTGGGGATAAATGAGGTCCTGAACGGAGAGATCGTGGACGACCTGTCCGAGGACAGGCCCGGCATGGCAGCCGGTCCAGAGAACGGCATCAGGACGCCTTTCCTGGATGCGGGCATGACCCGTTCCGACATCGTGAGGTACCTGGACGGGATGGGCCTGCCGATGAAGCTCGTGAAGGACACCTGCATGCTCATGCGCTATCCGGAAGGCGTGCCCGTGGAGTGGGCCGACCTGAGGGAGGTGGAGGCTCTCGAGGCGATGGTCAGGGAAGCCACGGGACTGCATCAGCTCCGCGTCCGCCGCACCGCTTCGGGATACAGCGTCCAGACCTCCACCGAGGAGTTCCCCGTCCTGGAGGAGGGCTTCGGGAAGCTGGAGGAGCTGTTCGCGGCCAGGGGGCTCCGTGCGGAGCTCAACCCCGTCCGCTACGACAAGTGAGCAGCCCCTCCTCGTGTTTCTATCAGATGTCCCTGAACGGGACGATGTCGCAGCATCCGCACTCCATGCACATGGTCCTGCTGGTGAGCGACGTGAGGCCGTGCTCCTCCATGATGCGCTTCTGCATCATGGCGAGCTTCAGCGCCCTCTCCTTGGTGACGCGGGGCTGCTCGCCGATGGCCTCGGCCAGCTGCTCCCTGTTGTAGCTGTTGATCCTCAATGCCCTGAGGCCCGGTATGACGCCCATGGAGCACAGCTCCTCCATGGCGGATTCCAGGTCCTCGTCGGTCTCTCCGAGGCCGTAGATGATGTTGGAGATCACCCTTCCCTTCCCGAAGATCCCGACGGCGGCCTTCAGCAGGCCCATTATCCCGTCGTAGTCGAGATCGGGGCAGACCTTGGAGAATATGTCCTTGCGAGGGGTCTCGAGGTTCAGTTTTATCTCGTCCGCTCCCGCGTCCTTCAGGATCCTGATGTGCTCGGGAGTGGCGACGTAGGGCTCCACGCCTATGGGCATGTCCGGGTACTCGGACCTCACCTTCGACACGACGTCCGCGAACCTCGCGACGGTCTCGTCGATGCTGCCGACGACCCCGCTGGTGAAGGACACGGCTTTGACCTCCTGAGCCTCCATGGACTCGTGGAGCATGCCCATGATCTTCTCGGTGGACAGGTGCTTGTCGTCCTTCATGTCAAGGAGGGGCGACGAGCAGTAGGCGCAATGGTAGATGCACCTTGGATCGATGTTGAAGAACGCCTGCTCGGGGCAGTGGCGCACCACGGGCTCCAGCCTGACCTCGTCGAGGAACGGCTCTCCTCCGCGGGTCAGCGACAGCTTCCCGTCGCCGCCCACAATCAGCTCGAACTCTCCCGAATCGTACGATATGGACTTCTTGACCCTGTATCCGCCGAACGAGAACGCCACGGAGCCGAAACCCGCTCCGGGGCCGGCTGTCGAGCGGGAGATCCTGCAGGGGACCTCGTATCCTTCCGGGAGGCGGACGCCTCCGCCCAGGGCCAGGGCGGCCTTCTTCTCTAGGAGCTCGTCCATGATACCGCCTCAGCGGACCCTCTGGATGGATGCGACGCAGTTCGAGACCATGTCCTCGAACCCGATCCTCTCCTGGAACTGGGCGACCTTCTCGCTCTTGGCCTCGGTCACAGGCTTGATAGGAACGGCGGCGCAGCCGGAGGTCTTGATGATCGAGATGTCGAAGGTCCCGATCTCCTGTGCGATCTTGATGATCTCCTCCTTGTCCAGGCCGATAAGCGGGCGCAGGACGGGGAATCCCAGGTCCTTCTGCTCCGCCTTGATGTTCATGAGGGTCTGTGAGGCCACCTGGCCCAGGGAGTCCCCCATGATGATGCCGGAAGCGCCGTTCTCCAGGGCGAAGCGCTTGGCGACGTTGTGCATGGTCCTCTTGCAGAGGACGCACTGATAATTGGAATCCGCCTTGTGGGCGATGATCTCCTGGTTGGTGCCGTGGTCGGCCTGGTACACGGGGAACTCCTTCCCGGTGTGCTTCTCGAGCTGCTCGGCGATGGCCACGACCTTCTCGATGTCCTTGGGGTCCCCGTACTTGCCGTTGCTCATGTGCAGAAGCATGACGTCGGCGCCCGCTTTGGACATGAGATAAGATGCGACCGGGGAGTCTATCCCGCCTGAAATCAACGATACTAGCTTCATTCTCTTCGCCTCCGCCCCGGCGGCCATTCGGGGTCCCGTGCAGGCAGGCCCGTTCGGAGCCCGTGCTGCGCATGCCGCGGATATCCGTCAATTCCTATTTGAATAGTATAGATTGGTCCCGGTCCCGAGCGCTCTCTCCGGCGCTTCACTCGCCTTCCTGAGCGATCTCCCTGCCCGGCTTCTTGCCGTGCTTCATCCCGTGTATCGCCCAGTACATGATGAGGCTGACGAACGCCACTCCGACGCACGACAGGTACATGTCCCTGTACCCGACGGCGGTTATCAAGATCCCCAGCACGGACGGCCCCAGCCCGGTGCCCAGGTCGGTCAGGGCCGAGAAAGTGGACGTGGTCACGCCGTAGCGCCTGGGAGGGGCCTTGGCCACCACTATGGACTGGCAGATCGAGAACACTATCGAGATCCCGATCCCCATCACGAACCCTGCGAACAGGAACAGCGCGGGAACGGAGGTGGTCGCGAACAGCCCCATGCCGACCATGAACCCGATGTAGGCCGGCAGCATGACGGTGTTCGGGCCCCTCTGGTCGTAGATGCGCCCGGCGCACAGCCTGGACAGGAGCGTCCCGGCCGCCACAGCCAGGTAGAAGAACGTGGCCGTGCCGAACATCCCGATCTCCTCCGAGTAGGCGGAGATGAACGAGAGGACCCCGGAGTAGGAGAAGTAGAACACCATGGCGGTGGCCGCCAGAGGGACGGCGGACCTCTGGAACAGGCTCCCCAGGGAGAACCCCTTGGCCTCGGCGGCCTGCTCCTCCGTCAGGGCCTCCTCGGGCACGCGGATGAACAGCGCCAGGACCAGCGACACGGAGTACATCAGCAGGCCCACCAGGAACACCCCGGTGTATTTCCCGGCGGCGCCGAGGGTCATCCCCAGAAGGGGCCCGACGGCGCAGGATATGGTGATGCTGAGCGAGTAGTATCCCAGCCCCTCGCCCCTCCTTTCGGGCGGCAGGAGCTTGGCCACGATGTCCCCTGTGCAGGTGCTGCATATCCCGTAGGACATGCCGTGCAGGAACCTGACGGCCATCAGCATGGCGATGGACGTCACGAAGAAGTACGTCGCGGACATGATTATGGCGAACACCAGTCCGAGGATCAGCATCCTCCTGCGTCCGACCAGCTCCACGTACTTGCCTGCGAATATGCGGGACAGCAGGCCTCCGATGACGTAGATCCCGGCGGCGGTGCCTCCCAATGCGGGATCCGCGCCGAACTCGTCGGCGGCGTACCCGGTTATGTTGATCAGAAGCGTGAAGTAGTTGAGGGAGCAGCACAGCGTGATGCCGGTGTCGAGCAGGAAATCCCGAGTGAATATCCTGCCGTCGCCCATGAATCCCCTCTCCGATGACCTCAGCGCTCGTCAGAGCGCAACAGGGGAGGATGCGATCGCGCCGATTTATACCTCTGCGGAAGGACGGATGGCTGTCAGAAGCTGCCGAGGTCGGTCTGCTTCTTCCTGGTGACCTGGGAATGGCACCTGCTGAGGGACTCGCTGAGCTTCTCGATCCTCTCCCTCATGACGGCCTCCTTCTCGGAGCTGGACTTCTCCATCACCTCGTCCATGGTGCCCTTGGCCACCAGGACGTAGACCTCCCCGTCGTTCTTCCTGCCCGTGCGGCCCCTCCTCTGGATGGTCCTTATCTCCGACGAGACGGGCTCGTAGAACACGACCGCATCGGTGCTGGAGATGTCCAGCCCCTCCTCGCCGACGGACGTGGAGACGATGACGTTTATGTCCCCTCTGCGGAACCCGTCCAGGAGCTCTATCTGCTCCTTCTGCTTCAGGCCGCCGTTGGACTGCCCTACGAGCATGCCCACCTCGGCGCCATCGATCCCGGAGATCTTGGACACCAGCATCTCGCAGGTCTCCCTGTACTGTGCGAAGACCATGACCTTGGACCCTTCGCTGGAGGACAGCGTCCTGCTGACGATGGACATCACCCTGGAGACCTTGGAGTGCTCGACGTTGGAGGTGTCCATTATCTTCCTGATCCCGACGTACTCCGGGCGGTTGACGATCTCCCTGGAGCTCTTGCCCCCTTCCCTCAGGTCCGCCTCGGCCTCGATCTTGCCGATGAGGTACCCTTTCAGAGGCGTCATCCCTTGCGTCTCCGCAAGGCCGATGGCGTGGAGCAGCTTGATGCATATGGAGTGCAGGGCCAGGCCCCTGTAGACTATGGCCGTCCTCTCCCCTCTCGCCAGCCTCTGCTGGAGCATGCTCCCGACCGAGAGCATGTAGGTGGTGGAAGGCTGCCTGTCGGGCCCGACGATGCGGAGGCTCCTCATCTCGTCCATGTAATGGTCGAGCATGGACCTCAGCAGGGATGCCAGGTCGATCAGGTCCTGGGGGACGTTGACCTCGATCCTGTTCACGAACGTGTAGTGGATGTAAGGGGACACGTCGGGGTCGTCGTCGGACCTCATGTCTATGCGGGTCAGGCGGAGGTTCATGCAGACCTCCTCGATGCGGGGGATGCTGCTGCCGGGGGAGGCGGTCATCCCGATGCACCTGGTGCCGGGGCCGCAGCGCTCCGCGACCGTGACGTAGGCGTAGTTCCCCGTGCCCCTGTGGGCCTCGTCGAATATGACGAGGGAGAACCCGGACATGTCGTACCTTCCTGCCTCCAGGTCGTTGGCCACGGTCTGCGGCGTGGAGATTATGACATCGTTGGATGCGACGGCCTCCACGCGCTTGGACGGCTTCATGGTGCCGTTCATCTCCACGACCGCGGCGCCGGTCATCAGCGACTCGAAGGTCCCCCTGTGCTGGTCCACCAGCGGCTTGGTGGGCGCGAGGACCATGATCTTCCCTTTGTCGACGAACGCCGCCGCCAGCCTGAGGGCCACGATGGTCTTCCCCAGCCCGGTGGGCAGTATGAGCAGCGAGTTGCGGCCGATGCAGCCTTCGACCATCTTGGTCTGGTATCTCCGCTCCTCCACGGAGCCCTCGGCGATGTGGGGGTCTTCCACGAAGGTCATGGGATCGCTGCTCTGATGTTATGGTAGAAAGAAGGGGGCGGAGCCCCCGTGAACCTGTTTAGTGGCATCCGCCGCCGCAGGAGGCGCAGCCGTTGAAGTTAGGGTCCCTGATGGTGAGGCCCGTTCCGAAGTTGGGGTCGTCGATGAACTCGATGACGCAGGCGTCCAGCTCCTTCTTGGTGTCGTCGTCGTAGTACATCTCGAAGCCGTTGGCAGTCGTGTCGACGATCTCCCCTTCCTTGGCCTTCTCCTGGAAGGACATGCCGAACTGGGGTCCGGAGCATGCGTAGCCGGACAGGTAGATCTTGATTCCGTATCCGACCTTCTGGTTCTTCTCCAGCAGGTCGTTGATGAACTTCTCCGCTTCAGGGCTGATCTTCACCATGGTTATCGGACAGTTGATTGAGCGTTCCATATTTTAACCCTTACTAACGGCGTTTCAGGACCGGCGGCGTCTGGACAGCCGATCCCGGGCTCGGATGCTGCAGTGGAAACAGTGGTCGTAGAATCGAGCCAGACGTTCCGTGACGATGATGCGGCAGGCTGCGGTCATCGGCGTTAGCTCATCGTTTCAGCCGCAAAACCCGTGTTAACACCGTTTTTCCTCAGGCTCGTCAGCGCAATGTAACTCTCCGGGTCCCGGCTAAATAGGCTCTCCGAGGGTGTGTGATATCGCGGTGAACCGCAGGAGAATCGGAAGAGATGAACAGCAACGATCTCACAGCGATGGTCAAGGCTGTGAGCAAGAGGTACGGCTACGAGGACGCGGTGGCGCAGTTCATACCCATCAGGGACTTCAAGGTCCGTTGGACGCGCACCTACAAATGGATCTCGGTGGAGATCTGCGACTACCTGGCAGACGCGCCCGACGAGATCCTCGAGTCCCTGATGACCACAATATTCAAGCGCATCGCCGGCGACGAGGACGCCGAGTACGAGGAGGACCTGGCTTCTTGGCTGACGGCCGAGGCGTTCGTCCGCGAGAAGCAGCCGGTGTACGTCCGCCGCACCCGCGGGCTCAGCAAGACCCCCATGGGGAACCTGAAGGACCTGGACGTGTCCTACCGCAGGCTCATCGACATGGGCCTGGTGGAGAAGGACCCTATGGTGTACCTCGGATGGGGGATGTTCCCCGCGCCGCACATAGTGGCCCGGACGAGCGTGATAATGAAAGTCGTCGTCATGTCCGACCTGCTGGACAGGGAGGAGGTGGACGACGAGGTGTTGGACTACTGCCTGTACGCCCAGCTGGTCCGCGTGAAGATGGGGTTCAACCCAGGCACCGGGCGCAGGGGCGCGGAGTACGACGCCCTCCTGGACCTGTATCCGGGAAGGTACGCCATGGAGAGGAAGCTGGAGCGCATGGACATGCACATCTGAGAGGGGAGGTGTCCCCCGTGCGCTAACACATCCTATCATGGTCCGACGATGACGCCGGCCTCCGGACACTGACTTACGCAGGGGGTGTGTGTCGGATCCGGCGTTGTCCCCCGGTCATCGCTCCGACGACGCGTCGGCCGCTCCCGCGGGTGCCCTACATAAGTAGGGACCGGACCGCTGTGCGCCGCCTCGTGCACATGGCGTTCACGGATCGCGCCCCTTCGCCGCGACGGCGTGCCGGGCCATGATATATATGTATATAAGGGGGAGTCAGCTCGGAACCAACAGGTGCGGATCACAGCACGGACCATACGCTGCGCCTGTTGGTCCCCTTGTTCATCAGCAGGCCCATGCCTTTCAGCTCGGTCACGACCTTCTTCATCATTGACAGGCTCAGCCCTGTGCTCTCGGCGGCTTCGGACAGCTTCGCCTCGGGGTTCCGAGACAGGTAGTCCAGCACGGCAATCTGATTCCGGTCGAGCCCCATGCGGTTCCTGGCCGTCTCCTTCCGTGCCGCGACGTAGTCCGGCTCGAATGCGAAAGGTATCGTGACGCACAGACTGCTGTCCGTTATGTCGAAAGCATCCTTTCCGTATCTTTGCACGATGGTCTGGATGCCGTTCGAGCCCTGTCCCGTCAGCTTGAATAGCGAGAACATGTCGAACAAGGCCTTGTTTACAGGGCGGCTGTCCCCCTCGTAGAACCTGTCGTAGGACATCGGGAACGGGATGGCCCCGTATGAGATCACTTCGATCCGGTCATCGAATATCATGACCGATGGGGGGAGCATGCCCCACCAGGCGTTGTGCACGCAAGCATTGATCCATGCCTCTCTGAACGATTCGAAATCGAACAGGTCGTGCTCGATCCTCTCGCCCTTGGACAGGTCGACCTTGGTCACCATGTAGGACGACACATGCTCCATCACAGCCCGCATCGCGCTTATCAGGCAACGGCCTCCGAAGTTCATACGTTCTGACATGGACGATCTGTTGCATCCGTTGAAGCGGACGACCTGCATCGTGATGCGGTTCTGATCGGACAGCAGGTACGCGGTCAGATTGAACCTGCCGTGGCCGTCGCACATCCCATGGCTCCTGTAGAACCCGCGCTCGTTCACGGGATGGAGCTTCCTGGCGGACATCATGCCGAAGAGCTCGTCGAATGTGAGGTCCTGGACGTCGGAGGACAGGCTCTTCATGGGGTCCTGGCCTTTCGACATGACCAGCTGCGACACCACATCGGGGCCGGCGCTCTCATCCGAGGAGACGTTCCTGATGTAGTATCTTCCATCGTAGGAGTACGGGACGTTCGATCCGGTGGCCCGCAGGGCGATGTACTTCTTGCCGTCCTCAGAGACCATCTCTTCGACTTCAGGGACTATCTGAGGCAGGACCTTGCTGCGGACATGGTTCCTGATGGATTCTGCGGTGTCGCGGCCGATGACCATGCCTATGACATTGCCGTCATCGTCCACGCCGAAGTATACGGTGCCGCGGTTATGGCGGTTCAGCATCGCGGTCAGCGATCTCACGCCCTTGTCCAGCTGACTTGTACTCTCCTTGAATTCCGTCAGTTCGTTTTCTGCACCTAGATTCATCTCCCAGTCCTCTTAAATCAAAAAAGCAAGCTACGTATTAAACAGTTCCGAACTAGTTACGAACTAGTTACGAACCAATCTGTAACTGTTCTCAAGCCTGCCGATTCTGATTTGGAACCAGTTCGGAACCAGTTACGAACCGATGGAGGATCTCGCATCGGCCCCGCATGGCCGTTTCCCCGGACATTCCTTCCGTCATTCGTCGAAGCGACTAACCCTATTCCAGCCATGTACGACAAAAACTAAGGCAATTGACGTATTTTTACTGATTCAGTAGTTTTAGAACCCTATTTTCTGCGAAAAACATCGTAGTTCTACGAATATCGAAAAAAAGCTACGGATACTGCACAAAGCTTTTTCAATGGTCAGCGGATACGACGTCTCATGAAAGGAGTGCTCACGCCTTCATCTGTAGCAATCATCGGCGCGTCCAATGACGAGACGAAGCTCGGTGGGATGCTCGTAAAGAACATGATCAACGCGGGATACAAGGGAAAGCTGTACCCCATCAACCCCAAGGGCGGGGAGATCCAGGGCCTCAAGGCCTACACCAGCGTCACCGAGGTCGGCGCACCCATCGACCTCGCCGTCGTCGCCGTCAAGAACAGCCTCGTCGCATCCGAGATCGCCAAGTTCAAGCAGGCGGGGATCAGGTACGCCACCATCCTCACCGCCGGATTCAAAGAGGAGTCCCCCGAGGGAGCCGAGATGGAGAAGGAGCTCATCAGGGTGGCTGCCGAGAACGATGTCAGGTTCTTCGGGCCCAACTGCTTCGGCATCATGAGCCCCGTCCACGGCATCAACGCGACCTTCGCGCACCTCGTGCCCCCTGCAGGCAACATCTCCATATTCTCCCAGTCCGGAGCGGTCGGATCCTCGATCATCGACTGGGCCTACAAGAGCGGCATGGGACTGGCCAACTTCGTCACCTTCGGCAACAAGGCCGACATCGACGAGGCCGACCTGATCCCGGAGATCGCCGAAGACCCCTCCACCAAGGTCCTCGGAATGTACTGCGAGGGAATCACCAACGGAGACAAGTTCGTCAATGCGATCGAGAACATGTCCGTGAAGAAGCCCATCGTGGTCTTCAAGTCCGGAAGGACGCAGGCAGGCTCTGCCGCCGCTTCCTCGCACACCGGGTCCCTCGCCGGGTCCGACGCGGTCAACAACGTCATATTCGACAAGCTCAACATCTTCAGGGCCCTGAACCTTGACGAGATGTTCGACGCCCTCAGCGTGTTCAGCACCTGCAGCCCCATGAAGAAAGACGGGGTCGCCATCATCACCAACGCCGGAGGACTCGGTGTCATGTCCGCGGACGCGACATACGACGCCCCCCACGTCTACGCAGTCAAGTTCTCCGACGAGACCATCGCGGAGATCAAGCGCAGGGTGCCCACCGTCGCCGGTCTGACCAACCCCATCGACGTGCGCGGAGACGCCAAGCCCGAGTACTTCCGCGAGGTCATCGACATCGTCACCAGGGACCCCAACGTGGGCGGACTGGTGATCATGGGATCGCCTCTGGACACCGCAGACCTGGAGTCCGTCGCCAAGATCATCGTCGAGATGAGGGACGACATACCCGTGCCCACCACCTGCTGCTTCGCAGGAGGCCACAAGTGCGAGAAGGCCAACGAGATCCTGAGGGCAGGGAAGGTCCCCTGCTTCCCCACTCCCGACAGGGCCGTCCGTGCGCTTTCCATCCTGAGGAGGTACACCATCAACTCCGAGGCCAAGGAGGACCCGCTCCAGGTGCCCGCCGTCTCCGGAAGGGAGGCTGCCAAGAAGATCCTGGACGCCGCCAAGGCCGAGGGAAGGGACTCCCTTTCCGAGTCTGAAGGAAAGGCCATATTCGCCGCCTACGGCGTGCCCACCCCCGGTGAGGCCGTCGTCGGAAGCGCCGACGAGGCCGCAGCCGCATGCGACAAGATCGGGTACCCCGTCGTCATGAAGATCGTCTCCCCCGACATCAAGCACAAGACCGATGTGGGAGGGGTCGTCGTCGGCGTCAAGAGCGCCGCCGAGGCCAAGGACGCCTACAACAAGATCATGGACTCGTGCACCAAGGCCGTCCCCGGAGCGAAGATCGTGGGAGTGTCCATCCAGCAGATGGTCTCCGGACAGGAGGTCATCCTCTCCATGATCCGCGACGAGCAGTTCGGACCGGTCATCTCCTTCGGTCTCGGTGGGATCTACGTCGAGATCCTCGGCGAGATCTCCCAGGCCCATGTGCCCATGACCGAGCAGCAGCTCGACAAGATGATCACCTCCACGAAGGCATACAAGCTGATGTCCGGCGCCAGGGGCCTTCCCGAGGCGGACATCGACGCCCTCAAGGACGCCATCAAGAGGATCGTCCTCATCTCCGAGGAGAACCCCGAGATCCACGAGCTGGAGATCAACCCCGTCATCGTGGGCCTCAAGGGCAAGGGATGCTGGGCCGTCGACGCTCTGTGCACCCTCGTGAAGAAGTGAAACCTCTCCAGGGGGCTCCGCCCCCGCTATATCTTTTTACCATCGCCCCGTTGACGGGGCGATGACATCCGAACTCGTATTCGCCGGCCTAGGCCTGAGCGGGACCGACGGCATGACCGTCAAGGCCCTGAACGCATTGAAGGAATGCGACAAGATCTATGCCGAGTTCTACACATCCACTCTTATCGGAACAGAGGTCGAGGACCTGGAGAGGGTCCTGGGCAAGAAGGTCAACATCCTCTACCGCTCCCAGGTCGAGGAGTGCGACGACATCATCAAGGATGCGATGGAGATGAGGGTCGGCTTCGTCACGGCCGGGGACACCATGGCCGCCACGACGCACGTGGACCTGAGGATCCAGGCCGCCGACCTCGGGATACCTGTGAGGGTGTACCACGGGATCTCCATATTCTCCGCCTGCCCCACGTCCCTGGGCCTTCAGCCCTACAAGTTCGGCAGGACCGTCACGCTGCCCTTCCTGGAGCAGAACTACCACCCCAAGTCCCCCTACGACCACATCATGGAGAACAAAAAGCGCGGGCTCCACACGATGATCCTCCTGGACATCAGGGCCGACGAGCTCAGGTACATGACTGCCCACCAGGCCATCGAATGGCTGCTGGAGGGCGAGAAGAAGTGGGGAGAGGGGCTCATCGACGACAAGACCCTGCTGTGCGTGGTGTCGAAGGCCGGATCTCCCGAGGAGAAGGTCTTCGCCGGATATCCCCAGGACCTGCTCAAAATGAACATAGGCGCTCCCCTCCAGACCGTGGTGCTGCCAGGCACCCTGCACTTCATGGAGCAGTACGCGCTGGTCAAGTTCGCCGGAGCCCCCGAGGAGATAATCGAGGACGATTGATACCCGATGGGGTATGGACAAAAAGGACAGCCTCTCCGGGGCTGTCCAGCATCTTTTTATTCAACTATCTGGATATTACATCCAACAGGTTCAACCTGGTGTTTATTATGGAAAAGAACACGAAGATTATAGCCGTCGTCGTGGTGGCAATCATCATCATTGCCGCTGCAGCATTCGCTGTAACGAAGAACGGCGACAAGAAAGACGGTGGCGATTCTACTGTCGACACTACGTACTACTTCTTCCTCGATGGAATGAATTCGAACGGCGGATGGCACTCTGCCACTGGAAAAGATATCGTCTCGGCTTTCGAGTCTGCAATGAAGGCCGATGGAGTGAAGTGCTCCGTCAAGGACGGATGGGTTACCTTCGAGGGATACGAGGGAAGCTACGACCCGGAGACTGGAACCGGAACCGGAATCGGAGTCTGGTTCTACGGATCCACTGATGTGAAGAACTACGACTCTGGATATTTCTTCAACGGACCCACGATGGACAAGGTCTCGTCCAACATCCTCTACTTCGGATACTCCGATTATGCGTTCGATGAGCACTACAACGCAACATACACCCTGAACCCGACAACGACGAATGCCGCAGTGAGTGCCGGCGGACCGTTCACAGATGCCAATTACAAGCCTCTGAGCTATAAGGCCTTCTACTTCTACCTTGATGGAATGGGCGAGAACGACGGTTGGTATTCTATCACGGAAAGTAAGGTAGACGATATCGTATCGGCTTTCAAGGATGCTATGGAGGTCAATGGAGTGAAGTGCTCCGTCAAGGACGGATGGGTTACCTTCGAGGGATACGAGGG
>CAVHQB010000036.1:0-15812 GCA_963637895.1 Lachnospiraceae bacterium | reverse complement strand
CTCTTCAGATTCGGGAACACTTCTGTGCAATGGGCGCGCATCTGTTCTGGGGCCATTCCTGCGTAGGAGCTTAGCCCTACGCAGCAGTCTATGAACTCCTCCATGGGCACATCTTGAAGGAATCTGCCCGCATCATAGCAATACTCACAATAGTCCGGGCTTGACGTCCCGTCCGCCTCCCTCCCGTACAGGGACTCGTCGGTCATCGGCATGGCACAGCTCTGGCAGAACCTGCTGCAGGATGTCGGATCCATGGAACGGAATCCAAGCATCTGGACATAATGGTGCTGATTCGACGCATCGCATCTCGGAAACGCTCAGAACCCCTGACTCCGAACAGCGATCCCGGAGATGCAAGTCGCCTGTCCGGCACGTGTTCTTAGAAAGATATATGTCAGGTTGTAATGTGTTTTCGGAAAAAGTGTATTTTTCATAGATTTTTTCTTTGTAAAAAGTGTATAAAATAAGGATTAATCATATGATTTAAATCTGATAATAATTGATATGTTTTTAAGAAAAGGTTTAAGATAAACACACTATTCACAAGATGATGTCCACGTTCTACCAGCGCAAGATGGAATCCGTCGTCGAGGAGTACTTTG
Organism: Lachnospiraceae bacterium; assembly: GCA_963637895.1. Lineage (GTDB taxonomy): Archaea > Thermoplasmatota > Thermoplasmata > Methanomassiliicoccales > Methanomethylophilaceae > Methanoprimaticola. The sequence goes on along the minus strand of CAVHQB010000036.1, from coordinate 15,210 downwards.
ACAGCGACGATGCCCCTATTCTCATAATCGAAGGCGCAAGGCAGACAGGAAAGACATCGTTGATCCGCCACATGGGGTCCAAGCAATACGCGCATTATGTGGAGGTGAACATGATCGAGGACAGCAACGGTCCCCGTTTCCTGGCGAACGTCCGTTCCACGAAGGAGCTGTACTTCGCGTTGCAGTCCATCGCCGAGGGGCCCTTGGGAAACTACGATGACACGCTCATATTCCTGGACGAGATCCAAGAATATGCTCATCTTCTGACCCTTCTCAAGTTCCTCCGCGAAGACCGCAGATACAAGTTCATTGCAAGCGGGTCCCTGCTGGGCGTCGAGCTGAGGAAGACCTCGTCGATACCTGTCGGGAGCATCAGCACTGAGCGCCTGCACCCGATGGATTTCGAGGAGTTCCTATGGGCCAACGGCATTCAGGGGGACCTGGTGTCCGAGATGAAGGCCATGGTGGAGAGAGGAGAATCCATCCCCGACGGGCTTCACCTGAGGATGATGGACCTCTTCAAGGATTATCTGATATGCGGCGGCCTTCCCGCATGCGTCGCGGCGTTCCTCGAGACCAAGGACATAGCGACCACCAGGAACATCCAGAGAGACATCTACGAGATGTACGGCAACGATGCTGCCAAATACGATCTGGAGAACAAGATGCGCACCAAGGCCGTATTGGACGTCATACCGTCCAGCATCGAGAACAAGAGGAAGCGCATATTCGCCAAGGACATAGAGGGCAAGGACAAGGCGAGGTTCTCCGACTACAAGGATGATTTCGAGAACCTGGTCGACTCGGGAGTCGTCCTGCAAACGACGTGCTGCAGCAATCCCGTGTTCCCTCTGATCGAATCGGTGAAGCGCAACATGCTCAAGCTCTACCTGTGCGATGTGGGCCTGTTGACATGGCTGTTGTTCAGGTACAACGTGAAGCCTCTCAGGGACGACACCTCTCAGGTCAATCTCGGAAACGTCTATGAATGCTTTGCCGCAGTCCAACTGGCTGCGAACGGCCACGCCCTGTACTATTCTGACAACAAGCGTCTGGGAGAGGTCGACTTCCTCATCGACGACTATGACGAGCTCTGTGCTGTGGCATTGGAGATCAAGTCGGGCAAGGATTACCGCAGGCACAATGCTCTGGACAGGCTGCTGGAGTCTGAAAGCGGTCGGATGAAGGGGATAGTCCTATCGAATTCGGGGACAGCCGAGCGTGATGGAGATCTCAGGTACATGCCGATCTACGCGCTGATGTTCCTGTGACGGGATGTCCGAGAAAAGGAGAAGGGCCGCATCGCCGGAGCTTCCGGCGACACGGCATCGTCACTGAGACCCCCTGAGCCTTCTGTAGAGCGCCTCGCCGGCTATCATCACGGCGATGACAGCGGCTATCCCGGCGTAAGCGGCGTTCCCGACGCTCTTGTCCTGCTCGGAAGGAGCCGCCCATTGGGCGTACACGGTCGCATCCTCGACGAACAGGGTGGATCCGGTGACGCCCGCGCCTCCGGAAGCTGAAGTGGACCATCCGTCGAACACGTACCCTTCGCGCGTAGGCACGGGGACGGATGCGATCCTCCCGTTCTCCGTCTTCACGGAGCCCACGGAGCACTGCCCCTCGTTGGCATCGAACGTCACCGTCACGGCAGGCCAGTCGGACCTGACCATCTCGTCGGCCGATGCGCCTGTGAAGAACGATCCGGCATAGTCAGATGCATCGTCGCCGAGGGCCGTGGTCCCGTCGCTGTCATAGAACGCATGGCTGCGGAACGCGTCCGTCATCGACATCAGCCCGTTCCCGAAGCCGATCTTCAGCAGGCTGGTGCATCCGTCGAACGCTCCGGCCCCGATCTTCCTGACCGAATCGGGTATGACGACGGATTCCAGGGACGTGCATCCGTAGAACGCGTTGCTGCACACGGACGTGACGGAATCCCCTATCGTCACCGTGACGACGTCGTTCCCTCCCCACGCCTCGGCTCCGATCTCGAGCTCGTCCATCGGCCCGGTCCCCTCGATGACCAGGTTCCCGTCGGAGTCTATCGTCCATGTCAGGTCGTATCCGCAGGTCCCGGACGTCTCGTCGGCCGCATCTATGCTGCCGAATGATACGATCGCGACGGAGCCGATGGCGGCTATGGCGATGGCCGAAGCCATCATGGCCATGAAGGCGCGGCGGCAGCGCCGCCCGCCGGTAATCTTCTCCATGGGACGGAATCGTAGGGCGGATGTTAAAGATGACCGATGGAAAGCTCACGGGGACGAGTCGGGTATCCACTCGCCCTCGAACGTCTCGGCATCGGAGATCTCCAGATCATCTCCCACATCGAGCACCATCAGGTCCCTCCCGGCGACGGTCCTGATGCCTGTGGCCTCCTCAGCCATCTCGGCCTGGGCTTCAGGCCCTTTCCTGATGATCACAACGCCCAGATGGATGAATATCGCCAGCTCCGGCTTCACCCTCTCGATGAACGTGATGGCATCGTCGGTGCAGAGATGGTACTTGATCCGGTTGCCCATGGGCGTGGTGACGGGAAGGATCAGCACCCTGGACCCGATGTACTGGTCCGCGATCCCATCGGAATAAGCGGTGTCGCTCACATACGACACGATCCCGTGCTCCGTATGGAACCTGAACCCCACGTTGGTCGGGTCGCTGTGGTCCGCCCTGCAGATGTCCGTCTCCAGGCCGTCGATGTCCAGCACGTCGCCTGGAGCGAACTGCTTGACATTGCTGACGATCCTGCGATGGTAGTCGGATATGCAGGGCCCCAGCCCGTTCTCCCCGGATATGACGGTCTTCGACCCGTAGAGGGACCCCCTCTTGGTCCATCCGCCCCTTGTCATCCCCTCGATCACCGACTCGGCGTCGGAGTAATGGTCGGGATGGCAATGGGAGACGACGACGGAGTCCGTCCTGGTCAGGTCGTACCTTATGCGGTGCATCTGGGTGAGCGCGCCCGGTCCGGGGTCCACGTGCAGGAACCTGCCGTCGTGCTCGATGAGCATCCCGCCGGTGGACCGGACCTGATACATGGTCGTGTGACGACCGCCGCCGGTTCCCAGGAATGTTATGCGGAAGCTCATGATGCTCCATCGTCGATGACGTATATCCCTGTACCGATGAGGTCTGTTTCAAGAGTTTAGGTATTCCTACAGGAGCGTTGACTGCTTGCTTTAATTATTAGAAGACTATGGAAGCATAGGGGCAGGGGAAATGAACACCGCGACTGACGTTGCTAGTTTCTTGGTTCAATATTACATTGATATCAAGAAATCCACTACTAACATGAAGCTCCAGAAGCTTCTCTACTATGCATGGATAGAATACTACAAGTCGCACGATGGCAGGTATCTGTTCGAAGACAAGATTTATGCGTGGAAGCTCGGCCCTGTCGTTCCTCAGGTCTATCATGAGTATCGCATCTATGCTGCGATGCCAATATCCATTGCCAAGCCACGCAAGGGAGAGATTGATGAGGAAACCGCAGCTTTCCTTCAGTCCTTCGCCGAAAAGTACAAAGACGTAAGCGCAAGGGATCTCGTGTCCCGTTCTCACGCGCCTGGAAAACCGTGGGAGAAGGCATATAAGGAAGGTCATGGCGACACTGCGATTCCCTTCAATTCCATCATCAGGTTAGAATGTCAGGACTAATAGAACCATTGGATGATGCTGTCCTCGAAGAGAAGAGGGACAAGCTGAGGGCCCTGCTAAACCGTCTTGCTGATGACTACGATAAATATCCAGATAAGACGGTCGAATCTTTGCTCGAAATATACTCTGGTGGATATCGTCAGATGTATTCAGACATCTTCCCGATCATAGTTGACATCAGGTCTCGGAAGCAGAAGGGTGGATTGGACTTCCTAACGGATAATTTGGAGTCTGTGCGGGCGCATATAAAGGATATGATCCAGAGTTCAACATATTCCAGAGAAGAAGTGGATTCTGAGTTGAACTCGTACACAGAGTTGTACGGGAAAGTCCTGAAATTGAGTGACCACGTCAATCTGGAAGTCCAGAGACTTGATGATTCAGAGGGGATCCGTGCAGACACGCGTAAAACAGTGGAAATTCTGCAGGATAGGATATCAAAGACTCAGAACGATTTGAAGAAGGCAAGGAGCAAGGTTCGGAAGATGCAAACAGAGGTAATCATGATCCTCGGCATATTTGCAGCTATAGTCATGGCCATGTCGGGGGGACTTACTCTGATGGGATCTTCGATGGAAGGTATGTCTACGACAGGTGTCTACAAGATTGCATTCGTGATTATTCTGTGCGGATTTGTGATATTCAACACAATAGCGTTCTTGATGACCTACATCCATCGTATGGTTGCCGAGCTATATGAGAATGAAAAATCTCAGGGCAGATGGTCTAAAACAATCGTGTCTGTGATCTCGAACAACCGGTTCATAATAGCTTTCGACATCATGCTGATATTCATGTTGTTGATTGACCTCTTCTGTTGGGCGGAATCTAACTACCCGATGGCATGACAGCTATTACGAACGCAACTCTTGGACGATGTTCTGTATCATCATAGGAACATCGTCATGTAGATCGGGATGTAGACAACATCTCCGTCCACTCTGAGGTCCTTCCCGTGCACCACGAACGCTTTCTCCACCCTGTCGCCCCTCTTCTCCATGAACAGGTCCAGCGACCTGTGCCTGGACGATGCCGAGGATTTCACTTCCAGGGGGATGACTCCTTTCGTCCCCGGCAGTATGAAATCGACCTCGTACAGCTGGCTGTCGCCGATCCTGAACTCATGGAACATCAGGTCATGCCCGAGAGCGGTCAGCTGCTGGGCCACGGCGTTCTCGAAGAACATCCCTTCGTTGATGGACAGCTTCCCGGATATGAGCGCCTTGCATGTCTTCTCGAGCTCCTTTCTGTCGTTCCCGAACGCCAGGCTCATCAGAAGCCCCGTGTCCAGAAGATAGAGCTTGACTCTGCCGGAACCGGCCGTGAGAGACAGGGCTGTGCCGGGGTCGGAACACATCCTGCACGGAACGGCGATCCCCGACTTCGCGAGCCATTCCATCGGCTTGGAGAAGCTCCTGCTGCGGGCGCCCTCTAGAATCGTGCCCGGCGCGAACGCCTTCTTCCTCGAGGACAGGACCGCGGGGATCCCGCGGAAGAGCATGCCGGTGAGCTCTCCGCTCTTCCCGGGCAGCTTCATGATGTCCTTGGCATAGAGGTCGATGATGTCCCTCTTGGCCCTCTCGGACGCCATGATGTTGTTGGCCCTGAGGAAGGCATCCACGGCCTGAGGCATCCCGCCAACGACCATGTACGTCTTGAACTTCTCCATCATGGACGCATGGGCATGCAAGCCCAGGGGCGTGCGCTGCTCGAACATCTCCTTCAGGATCGTGGCGGAGGTCTCGTCTCCGTTGGCCCACAGCCATTCTTCGAAATCCATCGGATGCATCGTGATGCTGTGCTCTTCTGATGGGATGAGGATGTCCTTGACGTTCTGATGCAGGGAGATCAGGGAGCCCGTCTCTATGTAGTCATAGCGATGGTCCTTGACCAATGCCTTGATCATCTGCCTCGCTCTCGGATAGAACTGGACCTCGTCGAATATTATGATGCTCTTGCGTTCGTGCAAAGTCGTGCCTAGCTCCAGCTGGAGCCTCTGGAAGAACACGTCGAGGTTCTGAGAATGCTCTCTGAAGATGTTCATCAGCCCGTCCGATGCGCTGGAGAAATCGATCACCATGTGCGACCTGTACTCCTGCTTGGCGAATTCGATGGCGGCTGTCGTCTTGCCCACGCGGCGCGCACCTTCTATCAGGACCGCTGTCCTTCCGTCATCGACCTCCTTCCATTCCTTGAGCTGATCGTAGATCTTGCGCCTGAACATCGTTCAGAGATATCTGGGTAGAGATATGAATGCACGTATGGAAGATTCCGAGAGGGCAAAAACTACACGTATGGAAAAATCCGAATCATCTTCTCAGCGACCCGCTGAGCGCCCTCATGTTCTCGTCGGACGTCCCGGGGCATATCCCGCATCCCGGAGCGACGACCGCGAACCCCGCATCCTCGCACCTCCGGGCCTCTGCGACCACATCCTGTGCGGTCCCTCCGAGCAGATGCTTCACCGGCCCCACGCTCCCGACGACTTGGCATCTGCCATGCACTCTCTCCATGAGCTCGAACGGGTCCACGGAATCCTCCAGGGACAGGGCGTCCGCCCCCGTGGACGCCATATCGTCCGCTATCGGCATCGCCGCGCCGCAGATGTGCAGTATGGACTTCACCCTCCCCGTGCGGAGGCAGGAGCTCCTGCTCCCGGCAAGCGCCATGTACTGAGACGGGTCGATCAGGTCAGGGGAGGCGACCCCGTCGGGCATGAGGACAACATCCGCGCCGGCATCCGCCAGAGCCTTCACGTACTCGGTCTGGAGCCTGTCCATGGCCGCGGACCACTTCCCGACCTCGTCCGGGAACATGAGGGAGCCGATCGCCACGGCCTCGGCCCCGAGGGCCTGGCCGGCGAGCGTCAGCGGGGCCACAGCCCCTGCTATCACCGGAAGATCCTCGTGCCCCTTCCTGAGGATCGAGACCGCTTCGACCGTCACAGCCATTCTCCCAGATGCAACGTACTCTGAAGGGCCGATGTCCGGAACATCCGGCAGCCCTTCCGTCATCGGGTCCTTGGTCTGCAGGTTCCTCCTGATAGCGGGCATGCCCTCCCTCCCGTTAAGGTCCACCTCGCATCCCAGGGCCTCCGCCTCGCCGGTGACGCAGAACGGGACCCTGACCGACTCGAACCCGAAGATCTCCGCCTGAGCGCTCCCGAGCCGGGCCATCTTGGCCGGATCGGAATGCGCTTCCGGCCAGGACGCGCCGCACGCGTCCATCTGACTGTAGGTCGCCGACTGGGTGAATATCGCCACCGGGGTCCGGTCCGGCGCGTCTCCGGAGAGCGCCTGCAGGACCCTGTCGCGGGAATAGGATGCCATGGATGGATAATCACGTTCCATGGGATAAACCGATGCCGACGTTCGTTCCGTGCCAATCGTTAATACATGATTCTCTAATCGGGGGCCCATGATAACTGCGATCCGCAACGGATGGATCGTCACGCAAGACGGTTCCAGGCGCATCCTGAAAGGGGATGTGGTCATCGACGGCGAGAGGATAGCCTCGGTCGGTCCCGAGTACAAGGGCACTGCCGACAGGGAGATCGATGCCACAGGCGACATCGTCATGCCGGGGATGGTCAACACCCACACCCACGTGGCCATGTCCGTCATGAAGGGGGTCGTCGACGACCTCACCTTCCCCGATTTCCTGGACAAGGTGTTCAGGATCGACTCCGACAGGACCGATGCGGACCTCGCCCTGGGCACCAAGCTCGGCTGCATGGAGATGATGCGCGGAGGGACCACGACCTTCATGGACCTCTATTACTCCGAAGATGTCATCGCCAAGGCCACGCAGGAAGCGGGCATCAGAGGGGTCCTCTGCTGGTGCGTCCTGGACCAGGAGTGCACCACCCAGGTCGGCAACCCCCTGGACAACTGCAAGCGTTTCCACCAGAGGTTCAAGGACGAGAGGAAGATCGTCCCCGGAGTCGGTCTCCAGGGAGTCTACGTGTGCAACGAGGAGACCTGCGTCGGAGCCAAGGAGTTCTCCGACGAAGTGGGGGCTCCCATGAACTTCCACCTCTCCGAGACCAGAGGGGAGGTCAACGACCACAAGAAGAAGACCGGCATGCGCCCTGCCGAGTGGCTTTCCAACATCGGCGTCCTGGGCCCCAGAGGGGTCGCAGCGCATTCCGCATGGCTGACCCTCAGGGAGGTCAGGCTGATGGGCGACGCAGGGATGTCGATCTCGTCCTGTCCCGTCTCGAACATGAAGCTGGCCACCGGAGGCGTCGCCCCGGTCCCCGAGTTCCAGAAGTACGGCGTCAACGTCTCCATCGGGACCGACGGGAACACCACCAACAACACCCTGGACATGTTCGCCGAGATGAAGATCCTCGGCCTCCTGCAGAAGTCCAGCCGTTGGGACCCCACGGTCACCACCGCGCAGGAGCTCCTGGACTTCGCCACGATAAACGGTGCGAAGGCCGTGGGCATGCAGGACTCCATCGGGTCCATCGAGCCCGGGAAGTACGCCGACATCGTGATCCTGGACGGCAAGGCCCCCAACCTGAGGCCCCTCCTGCCTGAGAACATCGTCGCCAACATCGTCTACTCCGGCAACAGCCTGAACGTCAAGACCGTCTTCTGCCAGGGAGATGTCGTGGTCGACAACGGCAGGATAACGACTCTCGACACCGAGTCCGTCCTAGCCGAGTCGGAGGATGCCTGGCGCACCCTGTGCATGAGGTGATCCCATGGAAGCAGTGTTCGCCAAGCCCGACTGGGATGAGATACGCGAGAGCGGCCGCATGGCCATGGACATGCACTTCCACACCAGCTGCTCGGACTCCTTCACGGATGTGATGTCCGCCCTGTCCCTTGCCGAAGAGCGGGGGATAGGGCTGGCGGTCACCGACCACAACCTCATCTCGTCATTGACCAGGATCAAGGGCATGGAGCTGTCCGTCCCGGTGATCCCGGGGATGGAGGTCAGCACCACCGACGGCCCGCACATCCTGGTCTACTTCTACGACCTCAACGACCTGGAGAAGTTCTGGTCCCGCGCCATCCGCCCCCAGCTGGGGGAATGCCCCTGGCTGGCGCTCCGCGACTGCACCACGGAGACCTTGCTGGACCTTCTGGAGGGAGAGAACTGCGTCGTGTCCGCGGCGCATCCCATGGGCTACCTGGGCACCCTCAAGGGCGCGGAGGTCTGCGTCCGCAAGAAGGTGCTGGACGAGTCCGTGGTCCGCCGCATGGACGCTTACGAGGTGATATGCAGCGGAATGACCCGCGAGTCCAACTGCGGAGCCCTGGAGGCGGCCAAGAGGTACGGGATCGGGTTCACAGGAGGCTCGGACGGCCACACCCTGGGAGAGCTGGGGCGTGTCGTGACCATTTCGGACGCTCACGACGTCGACTCTTTCCTGGACTCGATAAAGGACCATCGCAACGACGTCCTCGGACTGGAGAAGACCGTCCCCCGCAAGGTCCAGATGGCATCCGCATCCCTGGCGAAGTTCATGATGCACTCGCCGTCGGCATTGAGGGTGCAGGCCAGGCAGACCGCCAGGTCCGCGGACCGCACCGCCAAGAGGACGATGGCGAACATCAGAGCGGAGACCGAGCGCATCCGCGACGGGTTCGAGAACCAGGTCCGCAAGCGCTGACATTCTCAAACGATCTCTTCGGAGATCTCATTCTTCCTGTTCCTCTTCCGGCGCTTCGGCGTCGGAGTGGGACCTGAACTTCTTGAAGTAGAACACCAGCAGGATGACCGCCGCCACTCCCAGCACCACGAGGTGCTGCCAGAGCTCAAGGTAGTTGGGCACTATGAGGATGATGATCGCATCGATCACCAGCACGACCATGTAGGTGTTGATGTCCAGGAACTTCTGGTATACCTCCATGGGCTCGCTCTTGGACCCTTCCATGTTGGCGATGTGGCGCGCTCCGGTTATGACCAGCTCGTCCAGGAACTTCACGTTGTTGACCAGGTGGTAGATCGGGATCGACAGGATCAGGAAGTTCAGCGTGAGCATCATTATGCCCCACACCAGCGGGCTGGCGCCGAAGCTCTCGGTCAGCCAATCGACCGCGGGCTTGAGCCCGAAGAAGAACACAGCTTCGATCAGGATGATGGCCAGGATATTGATGTACGTGTGCGTCATGCTCCTGTGGACGGCCTTCTGCGACTTCTTGGACGTGGCGGACACGCGGTCGAATATGGTGTCCCTCGTGTTGTTTATCTTGCATGCTGCGGCGTACACGGGCTTGGGGCATCTCGCCACGGCTCCGTCCCATATGTCCGGGGCGAACTTCGTCAGGAACGGCAGGACAATCATGGACACCAGCGCGGCTCCGACCACGGACGTGTAGAACCCGTTGTCCACGACCCCGTGGCCCAGGGCCTCGGCGGCGATGATGAACGCGAACTCTCCCATGGCGGCCAGGCCGGTGGCGGACAGGAACCCGTTGCGGCAGGACTCTCCTCCGACCCAGTAGGCGAGGAAGACGGTGGCCGTCTTCAGCACGGCGAACAGGATGTAGAAGATGAAGACCAACGACAGGTTGTCCAGCAGGGTGCCGACCTCGATCTTCATTCCGATGGATATGAAGAAGACAGCCATGAACAGGTCCCTCATGGGCTCTATCTTGTGGTTGATCTCCTTGCTCTTCCTGCTGGCGGCTATCATCATACCCATCAGGAAGGCCCCGATGGCCATGGACAGGCCGATGTAGATGGCCAGCAGCGCCATGCCGAACGCCAGCCCCACCGAGAACACGGTGAGGATCTCGTCCGAGACGTTGTCCGAAACCCAGTTGATCATCCTCGGGATGAGCCTCAGCCCCACCACGAGGCTGACGACCATGAAGATCAGGATGCTCACGATCATCACGATGAGCTCGTTGACGTTCATGCTGGCCCCGGCTATGATCGGGGTTATCATGGACAGTATGATGACCTGGCCGATGTCCTCCATGATGGTGATGAGGACGAGCATCTCGATGTGATCCTTGTCCAGGCGGTTCTGGGATTTCAGGACGGCCATGACGACCGCCGTGCTCGAACCGGATATGATCGCTCCCAGGCAGATGCACTGGACGCTGTCGAATCCCAGCATGGACCCACCGATGATCCCTCCCAGGACCATCAGCGGCAGCTGTATCACCGCGACCTCTATCGCGAACAGCCCCTGCTTCTTGATCTTCTTCAGATTGATCTCCAATCCTATGCAGAACATCAGCATGACCAATCCTATGTCGGACAGTATGCTGACGACCTGCTCGCTCTCCTCGGTGACCGTCCAGACGTTCGCAATGATGATGCCTGCGACGATGTATCCGATGAGCGGAGGCAGCTTGATGCGGTTGAACACTATGGAACATACTGCAGCGAGCAGCGTGAAAAGTGCGAGGCTCGACATCAGTACTATCTCTTCCATGCATCCACCCTGAAGACCCATTGTTCTCCATGCTTATATCCGTATCGGAAAGAACGGTCGAAATCTCGTCGTCTGGCACATGCCTTTCCGCCGACGGACATTATCCTCAGGTCCCCCTTCTTGGACCTTATCTCCTCGAGTATCGACACCATCGAATCCCAGTCGTCGATCCCCGTCGCGAGCTTGAGGCGGTATTCCCGGCACCTGCGGCAGCCGGTCACGAACCTCGGGGCGATGCTGCGCATCTTCCTCACCCCGACGTCCTCCCCCTTCTCGTCGAAGACCATCCGGGCGAGCTCGATGCACCAGTCCACCTGCTGGGAGACCGTCGGATAGGGGAGCATCGTGCCGTCTCTGAGAAGGCGGTCCGTCTGCGTCAGCAGCCACGGGTTGCCGACCCCTCCCCTGGCGACCATGACCGCGTCGGCTCCTGTGAGGTCCCTGGCATGCAGGGCGTCCTCGGCGGTGTAGATGTTGCCCGATATTATCAGAGGGACGCCCATCTCCTTGCGGAGGCCCTCGACCAGGCCGTAGCGGGGCTCCCCTGCGTACCTGTCCTTGGCGGTGCGGGCATGGAGCGACACCGCATCGACATCCGCGCTCTCCAGCTCGGAGATCACATCGCGGAAGCTCAGGGACTCCAGGCTCGCCCCCAGGCGTATCTTGGCGGTCACGGGGACGTCCGTTCTCCGTTTGATCGAGCGGACGATGTCCCCGCACTTCTCCGGGTCGGACATCAGCACGGACCCCGAGCCGCTGCGCATGACCTTCTCCACCGGGCAGCTCATGTTGACGTCTATGAAATCGATGTTCGGATTGATCCTCAGCGCCTCTGCGGCGGCATCGGCCATCGTCTCCGGGCTGCTCCCGAATAGCTGGAGGCCGGTGAACGGGCATCTGCCGAACTCGAGGTACTCCGGCCTGCAGGAGGGGTTGTTGAGCACCGCGCTGTCGGAGGTCATCTCGGTCATGACCACGGACGCCCCGAACGGCTGCATGAACTCCCTGTAGCTCCTGAAAGTGTACCCCGACATGGGCCCGAGCACGACGGGCCCGGGGACCTGCAGGTCTCCGATCCTCCACATGATGACGATGCATCGGCAGGACGATGATAATGCTCTCGGTCAGAATGGCTGACGGGGCGGTTCAATCCTCATCTTCTTCTTTCCGGGAACGGAGCGGCCTGTTCGGCCTGTACCTCGTGGACCTCCCGTCGCCGATCTTTATGATCCGACGGTCCTCGATCATGCGGCGTATCATGGCCACGGCTTCGCTCCTGCTGATGTTCAGCTCTTCCTCCAGGTCTGCACGGGTGAACTCGTCCCTGCCTTCAAGGAAGCTCTCTGCGGGATCGTCGGCGATGTCATTGGCAGGCAACGTGATCGTGAACGTCGATCCGCCTACGGTTATCTCGGGGTTCTTGAAGGTGCCTTTGTACGATCCGAATATGCGGGGGATGCCCGTCCCATAGGCCTCTATGTAGCCCAGCCTGTAGAGGACCGCGGCAAGGTTCCTGTTCCTGAGCGATGACACTCCTCTGAGCAGCTCGTCCATCGTGAAGTTCCTGTTCAGCGTCCCGGGGGATGTGATGGTCATCTTGTCGGGATATATCGAGACGAGGACGGGGTCGTCTATGCTGTAGTCCCTATGGGTCACGGCATTCACGACCGCTTCCCTCAATGATTCCACAGGATATGCGCGGCTGTCCGTCCTGTATTTGCCTGTTATCACGGAAGACATCCGGTTGTATCTGTTCATGAAGGCGAGCGCGTCCGAGATCTGCTTGATGATGCTGCCTCCGAATTCGGCACGTTCAAGGAATTCCGAACGGTATTCGTCGTTGAACGCCGCGGCTTTCATGGATTGGTCGTATTGATCCGACAATATGAATCCCAGCTGAGTGTATGCGCCATTATGGGTGATATGGAGCGATTCCATGTTCTCTGCCGTAAGGGTCATCATTTTCTTGTCGAATTCGGATCTGAGCGCATCGAATGTCAGATCCTGGACAAAGGATTCCTGGCTTTCGAATGCGACGGACCTTATGCTCTGCATGATGCGCTGGAATCTCTCTTCTGTGACGGGAGCGGACGATGTCCCTTCGCGGATATAGACGCCTTCTGCACGGAGGCCCTTCTCACGCAGATAGTATGGTTTCTTATCGCCCTCGTGAACATATATCGCCACGATGCTCTTGCCATCTATCTGCTCTATCCTGACATCTGTAGTCATTGTGATGTCTGGCCGGACCTTGTCTTTTATGACATTGACGCATCTCTTGGCGACATCATCCGAGTCTTCGAGGCCGACGACATTCCCATCGTCATCCACACCTATCATGATCTTCCCGCCCTTGGTGTTGGAGAACGCTATCAGCGATTTAACCAGGGAATCGGAGTATTTCTCCTTGAACTCGGTGCAGTTGTCCTCGAACATGAACTGCAATATGCCATTCGATTATAATATATAATCGATTATAATCGATTTAAATCGATTAATCGATTCTGATCGAAACAAGTCCGTACCGTCAGATGTTGTTTGGAATCAAGGGCACCTTCGTGAAAACGGATGCATCATGCGGTTCCGAAGGGGGTCAAGCTGCGTGACGTTCCATGCGAGGGGATGATTCCATGCGGAGGAAGAAAGGGCGAAGGGGATCCTGACATCCCACTATGGCCCCATGCGCGATGCGGTGCCGGAATCAATCGCATCGCTAAGTGGTCAACAGTCTTGTGAACTAGTCCGAACCAGTCCGAACTAGTTCACAAGACTGTCCGAGTCCGAATCATCAGACCAGCACATTCCATACGCTGTTGCGGTTGGTCCCTTTGTTCTCGATCAGCCCTTTCTGCTTCAGAGACGAGATGGACCGCTTGATCGCAGATTCGTTCAGGCCAATATCCTTCGAGATCTCGGATATCTTCGCATGCGTGTGCATCCTGAGGTAGTCCAGAACCATCTGCTCCCTGTCATCCAATGCGACATCCCCGCGCATCCTGTTCTTCCTTGCCGTGACATAGGATGGTTCGAAGGCGAACGGGATCGCCACTGTCACCGAGCCTTCGGATGCTTTCACTGCGTCAGGCCCATACCTTTCGATGATGGTGGGGATCCCGTGGCCGGTGTTCTCGACGAACCCCATCATCATGGCCAGTCTGAACAGCGCGTCGTTGACAGGCGCGCTACGTCCGTTGTAGAGGTCGCTCATCGGGATGCCGTAAGGCATCGAGCCGCTGGATTGGACTTCGATGCGGTCGTCGAAGACCGCTACAATAGGCGGGATCCCCGTGCACCAGCTGTTGTGGAGGCAGGCATTGTACCAAGCTTCTCTGAAGCAATTCAGGTCGAAGAGGACCGTGTCGATACGGTCGCCCGAGACTATGTCCACCTTCGTCTCGTTGCGGGATTGCATCGAGTCGAAAATGGTCTTCATGCTCATGAACATGCATTGGCTTCCAAAATCCGTCCGTTTGGAGAACACCGACCTGTCTGTGCCTTCGAATTCGACGATCTGCATCACGACATTGTTCTCATCAGACAGGATCCATGCATTCAGATTGAACCTATGCCCTTTCGTCAGCAGCCCTATGCTGTTATAGAAATTGGGATCCGGGCGAGGGTGAAGGCCTCTGGAAGTCATCATGTCGCTGAGGGTGGAGAACGTGAGGCCTTGATCGTAAGAATCCATCTCTCTCATGGAATCATACCCTCTGGACAAGACCATCTTGGCCACGAGTTCAGGGGAAGCAGACTCGTTAGAGGAACCATGCCTGATGAAGTACCTGCCATCGTATGAATACGGGATGTCGTAGCCTTTGGAGCTCATGGCGATGTATCTCTTCCCATCGTCCGATTCCATGATCTGAACATCGACGAGTATGCGGGGCTGGACGTTGTTGCGCACGGCGTTCCCGATCTTCTCGAGAGTCGAGTCGGTGACGTTCATTCCGATGACTTCGCCATCATCATCGACACCGAAATAGACCGTTCCATTGTTGGATCTGTTCAGCATTGCCGTGAGGCTGAGGATTCCCTTGTCTAACTGAGCGATGCTTTCTTTGAACTCGACGGCTTCGGTCTCTCTTCCGATGTTCATCGGGGTTCGTACTCCTTGCAGGTATTAATTAGTTCTCGAACTAGTCCGAACT
>CAVHQB010000035.1:0-15903 GCA_963637895.1 Lachnospiraceae bacterium | reverse complement strand
TTGGGCCCATGATGTTGAAACAGTGTCTCAGGTCAGATGTATCCTTGAAGGTATTTCTCTAGACGGAAATGGGTGTTCACGGCTTGATCTCCAAGGTATGAGATAAAGCGTTCGCTGAGCGATCGAGTCGAACGAGAGCGCGACAGCGAAGCGAACGCGGTACTATCTTCGAAAGAGGCGAGTCAAGGCAATTTGGGTAAGGTTATCTTCTTTCTAAACAAACACGCTGGGCCACCATATACCTATTTAATTCAGGCGCGGATAGCGGTGACGACCGCCTGGGAAAAGAGAACTCCCGGGATACGAGGGAATGCGATGATAAAGCAGATCCGTGCCAATTATAACGCCAAGGACATCGAGAAGGATGTCCAGAACTACTGGAAAGAGACAGATGCCTACGAGAAGACGAGGGAGTACCGCGCCAAGGGCGAGAACTTCTACTTCGTCGACGGCCCTCCGTACACCACCGGGGCCATCCACCTCGGAACGGCCATGAACAAGACCGTCAAGGACATCTTCATCCGCTACTGGAGGATGAACGGGCTCAACGTCCGCGACCAGCCCGGATTCGACATGCACGGACTCCCCATCGAGGTCAAGGTCGAGAAGAACATCGGCGTCCACTCCAAGAAGGACATAGAGGAGATGGGGATAGACAAGTTCGTCTCCACCTGCCAGGACTTCGCCAAGGGCCTCCACGCCAGCATGACCGAGCAGTTCAAGCAGCTCGGAGTGTGGATGGACTGGGACCACCCCTACCAGACGCTCAAGCTGGACTACCTCGAGTCGGCATGGTGGACCCTCCAGAAAGCCTACGAGAAGGGCCTGCTCAGGCCCTCCAGCAGGGTCGTCACCTGGTGCCCCAGGTGCGAGACCGCTCTCGCCGAGGCTGAGATCGAGTACTGGGACGAGACCGACCCGTCCGTCATGGTCAGGTTCCCCCTGAAAGAGGGCGAGGGCTCCCTGCTCATCTGGACCACAACCCCCTGGACCCTGCCGTCCAACATGGCCGTCGCCGCCCACCCCGACCTGGACTACGCCAAGGTGAAGATGTCCGGCGCCAAGGGAGAGGAGACCGTCATCATCCTCGAGTCCCAGGCCGAGTACGTCATGCAGAAGGGCGGATACGAGTCCTTCGAGGTCATGGAGAGGATGAAGGGCAAGGACCTGGAGGGCATAGCCTACGTCCCGCCGTTCGAGCTCGCCGCCGTCCCCAAGAGCGAGTGGACGTTCAAGGTCCTCCTCGCCGATTACGTGGAGAACGACAACACCGGTCTGGTGCACACCGCCCCCGGCCACGGTCCCGACGATTACGAGACCGGTAAGAGGTACGGCATCGCCGCCTTCTGCCCCGTGGCGGAGAGCGGAAGGTACACCGACGAGTTCCCCGACATGGCCGGCAAGAAGGTCAAGACCGTCAACGAGGACATCGTGAAGATCCTCGATGAGAAGGGCATCCTGTTCAACACCAGCAAGATCAAGCACAGGTACGGGCACTGCTGGAGATGCAAGTCCCCCATCATCTACAGGAACACCAGGCAGTGGTTCGTCGACGTCCCCCAGGTCAAGGACCAGATGCTGTCCGAGATCGACCGCGTCAAGTGGGTCCCCGACTGGGCCGGAGAGTCCAGGGAGAGGAACTGGGTCGAGGGCGCCAGGGAATGGTGCATCTCCAGGCAGAGGTACTGGGGCATCCCCATGCCCGTCTGGGAGTGCGAGTGCGGCGAGAAGAAGGTCGTCGGCCAGTACGAGGAGCTGAAGGCCGGACAGGGCTACACCGAGGGCATGGACACCCACCGCCCCTGGATCGACGGGGTCACGTTCACCTGCCCCAAGTGCGGCAAGACCATGCACAGGGTCCCGGACGTCCTGGACGTCTGGTTCGACTCCGGAGTGGCAGCATGGGCCGCGCTCGGATACCCCCATAAGAAGGAGGAGTTCGACAAGTGGTGGCCTCCGAAGTTCATCGTCGAAGCCCATGACCAGACCCGCGGATGGTTCTACTCCCAGCTGGGAGCCGGAGTCATATCATTCGACCGCGCACCCTACGACGAGGTCATGATGCACGGATGGGTGCTGGACCCCAAGGGCCAGAAGATGTCCAAGTCCAAGGGCAACGTCATCGAGCCCCTGGAGATCATCGACCAGGTCGGCGCAGACTCCATGAGGTACTACCTCATCAAGAGCAACGCGCCCTGGGAGGACACGGCTTTCCAGAAGGAGGGCCCCAAGAACGCCAGGAAGGTGCTGAACACCTATTGGAACGTTGTCAACTTCGCGTCCACCTACATGATTATCGACGGATACGACCCCGAGGCCCACCCCATGTCCGAGGTCTCCCCCTACCTGAGGGACGAGGACCGCTGGATGATCTCCAGGACCGAGAGGATGGTCGCTTCCGCCACGGAGTACCTGGAGAGCAGGGAGCTCCACAAGCTGGCCAGGATGCTGGAGGACTACATCATGGAGGACCTCTCCAGGTGGTATGTCTGCCTCGTCAGGGACCGCTCCTGGTCCGAGGACGGCGACATGGCCAAGGACAAGGTCGCGTCCTACTTCACCCTGTACTATGCGATCATGAAGACCGCCCTGGTGCTGGCCCCCGTGGCCCCGCACATCGCCGAGGAGGTCTACCAGCACATGGGAGGCAAGAAGCTCACAGTCCACATGGAGGACTGGCCCGTTTGCGACACCGCCCTCATCGACGAGGACGTGGAGCACAGCATGTCCCTTGTCCGCGGGATAGTGGACATCGTGGCAGCCGAGAGGGCCAAGATGGGCTCCAAGCTCAGGTGGCCCCTGCTCCAGGTGTTCATCCGCGGCAACGACCAGTCCGTGAACTCCGCTGTCAAGAGGTTCGACTCCGTCCTGACCGACCAGGCCAACGTGAAGAAGGTCGTGTACCTCGGGAAGGAGGAGATCCCCTCCTCCGAGATGGAGCCCGTGGAGTTCGCCGAAGGGACGATGTTCATCGACTTCTCCGTCACGCCCGAGATCGAGGCCGAGGGATACGCCAGGGAGCTCATCAGGAGGATCCAGCAGATGCGCAAGGACATGAAGCTCAACGTCGAGCAGTACATCTCCTGCCAGGTGTCCGCCGAGCCCAGGCTCATGGAGCTCTTCGGGACGTGGAAGGACCACATCGCCGGAGAGGTCAGGGCCAAGTCCCTGGAGTTCACCGATTCCCCCGCAGGCTCCGAGGTCAAGTCCTGGGACGTCACCGGCAAGGAGATCGTCATCGGCCTCACGCCGATCGAGTGACCGTGAACTGAAACATCCCCGTCCGGAGACGGGCGGGGAAACTTCTACCAATTCTCAAGTCGAACCGTATCTGTTTTAATATTGTTGGAATCAGAAAGTATCATGATTCTGTACTTCAGCGGAACCGGCAACAGCCTCCTCGTAGCTCGCATGCTCCAGAAGCTGACCGGAGACGAGATGGAATCCATTGCAGAGCTGAGGAAGAACGGCATCCGCTCCGTCGCGTCCAACGGCCCCTTCGTGGTCGTGGCCCCCATCTACGCCTGGAAGATCCCCCATTTCGTGGAGGAGTTCATCAACGAGGCCTCGTTCAAGGGCAGCGACATGATGTACTTCGTCATGACCTGCGGACAGGACTCGGGGTTCAACGCGAAGTACGTGGAGAACCTGTGCAAGTCCAACAAGCTGGTCTTCATGGGCGAGTCCGACATCGTCATGCCGGACAACTACCTGATCATGGACAACCCTCCCGACAAGGAGGAGGCCGAGGCCGAGATCCGCGGCATCGTGTCCAAGGTGAAGGCTCTGGCGGAGTGCATCTCCATGGGAAAGAAGTTCGACACCGTCCCTCGCTACGGCATTCTGAAGACATATGTCATCAGCCCCCTGTTCTACAAGTTCTTCATAGACTGCCCCGGCTTCCACACGACGGAGCTGTGCGACGGCTGCGGCCATTGCGTCCAGTACTGCCCGACCGACTGCATCTCCATGGAAGGCGGCAGGCCCGTCTGGACGGGGAACTGCATCCAGTGCCTCTCGTGCATCAACAGGTGCCCCGTGCACGCGATCGAGTTCAAGAGCAAGACCGTCGGGAAGAACAGGTACGTCTGTCCGATCGACGACCCGTCCGAGCTCCTGGACGAGAAGAGATGATGGAAGGGCCGGTCGGCATCCCCGTCCGGATGCCAGGCCAGCCGTTTTGATGTTTTCCGGGGACCGGCCCCGGATGTCAGTCCTTCAGGCCGAGGCCTTTGAGGATCTTCACGGTCCCGTCGACGGTGCCCTCGCAGGCGACGTTTTCGGGGGAGGACCAGCGGAAGGCCTCGTTCTCGTCGTTGAGCACAGGCTCCGCATCTTCGCAGTCGAACCTGAACGGATACACTTTCCAGAGCTTGCCGCCTTCCCTGACATAGATGGGGGCGAGCGAGGCTGCGGGCTCTCCGACCTTCAGCCCGGTCTCTTCCATGATCTCCCTGCGGGCGGCGTCTTCCGGGGACTCCCCGGGCTCGACCTTGCCGGTCACCAGGGACCACCTGTCGGGGAAGGACCTGCTGGTGGCAGGGCGCTTGAGCATGAGGACCCCTTTATCGGTGACGATCGCGGAGGACACGGCGCACGCCATGTCCACTCCTTCGATGGTGACAGTCCCCGCATCCGCATCCACCTCGACGATGTCCCCGTCCAGGAACGCGTCGATGGAAGGCACCTTGTCGACCATGGGGATGGATGAGATCACAGCGCCCGTGGCGACTATGGTCTCCGCAGACTCGTTGACGACGGCTGCCGGAGCGGCTCCGTGTACCATCAGGTCGTACATCACGAAGGACCCGACGGTGCTGCCCTTACCTTTGGGGAAGACCAGGATCCTTCCAGCGACGTTCCCGCCGTTCCCGACCCTCAGGTCCCCTGTGGAGCCGTCCACGCCTCCCAGGAAGCTCAGGGGCTCGTCGAGCTTGATCACCTCTCCCCTGGCCTTGCCGGGGGAAATGCTGCGTCCTTCGAACCTCACATTACCAGCTCCATGAGCGCGGATATGTCCCTGCACATGGCCTTCTGCGAGCACAGGGTCGGGAGGTAGTTGCCGGCCTTTGCGGAGTTGGTCCCGGTGCGCTCGAACGTCCCTTCGATGGGGGCGACGACCATGCACGTGTCCGCAAGGACGGGTCCGAACCTCTCCATCACAGCGACGTCCTCGGGGCACTTGTCCCTGACCTCGGCGGAGGTGCAGAACCAGATCTCGATGTCCTTGTTGACCTTCTCCTTCCCTTTCAGGAACGCCGCTATCTGATGCATCTCCTTCTCGGTGAGATGGGGGCATCCGATCGCGATGAGCTGCACGTCATCGGCCTTGTTCAGCTTGTCATAGGCTGCGTCCAGCTCCTTCTTCCCGATGTGGATCGTCTCCAGACCGGAGATGTCGTGGCTTCCCGCTTCGGGAGTCGCGCCTTCCGCATGCCAGAGCGCCACGGAGCCCGATGCGGCCATGGCCGCGCAGAGCGTCTTGGCCTCCTCCACGCCGGGGGAGATGCCTTTGAAGTAGGGAACTCCGGAGCCGATGGCCATGCCCACCGCCTGTCCGAGGAGCGAGTAAGAGAACACGGAGCCGTCGATGTCCGCATCGATGACCACGGTGGGCTTGCGGTTGTCGTCCAGGTGGAGGCCGTAGTTGGCGGTCTTCCCGAGGATCGCGGCGGCGAGAGCGCCGGGGCCGCCTTCCCTGTTGGTCCTGGCGCCGATGAACGAGTTGACGAATGACAGCGCAGAGGATTCCGCCCAGGCCACGTGGTCGCCGAGGGACGGAACGTTCGGTCCGATGTACGGGGTGCAGGAGCATGTGGTCTTGACTCCCATCATCCCGTACAGGTCGATGATCCTGAGCTGCTTCTCCGCGAAGTGCTCGGTGATGTGCATCTCCTTCCAGCGCCCGCGGTCCATCCCGACGGGGTTGAGCGTCGACGGGACGGACACCTTGGCGCCTCCGGCGGCCATGTCCTCGAGGTACTTCAGGCCGCCGTCGCCGATGGTCTTGTACGAGGCGCCCGAGAGATGGGCGGATGTGATGTCTATGAGGTCTTCCGCACCGTAGATCTTGCCGAGGGCTGTGACCAGTTCCATGGCCTTCTGCTTGCCCTCGCCCTCCTCTCCGTTGAGGATGGCCTCCTCCTCTCTTGTGAGGTCCATGGCATGTCAACGGAACGGCCATATGTCTAGATTTGCACTGTTCACTTCTTCTCGATCATGAACCTGAGGCAGAAGGGTATCTTGTCGCTGTTGGTCTTGTGGAACTCCACGCATTCCATGCAGTTGCCGTGGCGGGGGCAGCCTTCCTTGGGGCAGTTGCAGGCGGGGTTGAGAACGATGTTTTCCGACATGGGTATGGAATCGTCGGGGTCGGATGATATAGATGTCGATTCCGGCTTTCCGACATCGGCGGTCTGTGTCGATTTATCCGGCATTTATCCAGCAGTTGGCACCATTATGACACCATTATGACACCATTATGACACCATTATGACACCATTATGGCAGTTTAAGTGCATTTAAAGTGCATTTAAAGTGCATTTAAAGTGCATTTAAAGTGCATTTAAAGTGCATTAGGGGCATTCAGACTTAGGGGCGTGATTAAGGTCAAGGCCTCACTACCTTCCAGCACCCTCTGGTCTTTGTCTATCCTTTCGACGGTTCCCGGTGCCTTCTTCTGCCCAGAACGCGGGCAATGGTGTTCCTGTACATCCCGGTCCTGAAGGCCATAGCATCGATGGATGCCTTTGGGTTCTCAATCATGCTCAGGATCACCGATCACGGGCCCAATGAGTCCAAATCATCAGGCATTTCGATCCTCACGGTGACCGTGTCGGGTCGATTCTGCTCTATGAAAGCGGGCTTCGGGAAGCCGTTCATTGTGCGGAGGGCGTTCACATGTGGGACGTTGGACCCGGTGTGCTTTCAGAATCCGATGGGATTGAGCATCCTGAGCGCCCCGGATCGAGGATCGAAACGATCCCGGGCCTGCGCTCGACGACGAGCCCGCCGGAGAGGCTGAAGCCAGTGTCGTCGATCCTCCTCATGTCCGGGCCGATCGATCATTGTCTCGATCATCTTGTCCGGTGATACGATCCGCACAGAGGATATCGCCCGGCCCGCAATATGTATATCTGGCCGTCCGATTTTGAGACGTGAACATGAGCGCCATACTGCCTTTCGCGGCCGTTGCGGCCGGAGGAGCCATCGGAGCGGTCCTGAGGTTCTCGGTCTACAAGATGGTGGACACCGAGTTCCCCTGGGCGACGTTCCTGGTGAACATCATCGGATGCTGCCTCGCATCGTTCCTCATGTTCAGGTACGGAGGGGACATGGGCTACGCGCTCAGGTCCTTCGTCTTCGTGGGGATCTTCGGCGCGTTCACCACAATGTCCACGTTCTCCATCGACACCGTCAACCTGATGGTCGCAGGGACCTTCGGGCAGGCGGCGGCCAACATAGTCCTCAACGCGGGATGCTGCATCATAGGCGCTTTCGCCGGAAGATATGCGGCATTGCTCTGAGCATCACTGCTGCAACGGTTTCCTCACGTCCGCGAAGGCGAAGTCGAGAGCTTTCGGCAGGTCCGCGACGGCCATCTCGATCTGGTATCCGACCTTTCCGGCGCTGAAGTAGATCCTCTCCAGGGACTCGGCGGTGGAATCTATGACCACCTTCATCGGCCTCTTGGTGCACAGCGGAGAGCATCCTCCGTGGACGTAGCCGGTCAGGGACAGGAGGTCCTTGGACTGTATCATCGACAGGGACTTCTCCCCCACGCTGGCGGCCGCCTTCTTCAGGTCCAGGTTCCCGGTCACGGGGACCAGGAAGACGTAGTAGGAGCGGTCCTTGCTCTCGGTCACCAGGGTCTTGAACACCTCCTCGGGGACCTCTCCTGTGGCTGTCGCCACTTCCAGCCCGCTCAGGGGCTCGTCGGAGTAATGGTGGACGGTGTACGGGATCCCGAGCTTGTCCAGATGCCTCATCGGATTCGTCTTCACTTCCATGATGCTCGATTCAGCTCCTCGGTATAAAATGGGAACGGCGTCCGTTCCGTTGCATGCATGTTCCCGCCGCTGTTCGGCGGAACCGAACCCATATCAAGAATGACGCATTGGGCTGACGCATGCTCCTAAAAGCCCAGTCCGTCACGAAGGCGTTCGGCCCCCACAAAGTCCTGAAGGACGTGAGCCTCCAGATCAACGAGGGGGACAGCATAGGCCTCATCGGCGTGAACGGAGCCGGGAAGAGCACGTTCCTGAAGATCATGCTGGGGCAGCTCAAGGCCGACACCGGAGAGCTCATCAGGAACACCGAGCGCATAGGCTATCTGGAGCAGTTCGCCGAGTCCTCGTCGGAGTTCACCGTCCGCGACGTGCTCGGCAGGCCCTACGGGCACATAGAGAACCTGAAGCACAGGCTGCAGGAGATCGAGGAGCTGATGATCGCCGGCGGCGACATCGACTGGAACGCCCTGGCCGAGGAGAACGCCGCGCTGGAGGCGCAGCTGGCCAAGGCGGACATGGAGGACGAGGGGAACCTGGTCAAGGCATTGGAGAAGGTCGGATTGTCGCCGGATCTGATGGACCGCACCATGGACTCCCTCTCCGGAGGCGAGAGGACCAAGGTCATGCTGTCCAGGATCGTCGTCCAGGCGGACGACTGCGACCTGCTGGTCATGGACGAGCCCACTTCGCATCTCGACATCAACACCGTCGAGTGGCTGGAGAACTACCTCATCGAGACCCACTGCTCCGTGCTGGTCATCAGCCACGACAGGTACTTCCTGGACAAGATCGCCACCCGCATGCTGGAGATCGACCACGGGAAGTCCAGGGAGTACAAGGGCAACTACTCCGACTTCGTCTACAAGAAGATGCTGGACATGGACCGCATGGAGAAGGAGTACAGGAAGTACGCCAACCAGAAGAAGAAGCAGGAGGAGATCGCCAAGCAGCTCCACCACGACCAGTGGTACATGACCGCCCACAAGACCAGGGAGAAGCTCATCGCCAAGATGGAGGCCAAGGAGAAGCCCGAGCAGAACAGGGAGATCACCGTTAGGATACAAGCGGCCCACAAGTCCGGGAAGAACGTCATAACGGCGAAGAACCTGAAGATAGACCTGGGCGGGAGGACGATCCTCTCCGGAGTGGACCTGGACATCCAGAAGGGCGAGAAGATCGGAATATTCGGGAGCAACGGAGAGGGGAAGTCCACCCTGGTCAAGGGGCTCCTTGGGATCATCCCTTCCGAGGGGGACCTCTGGGTTGCCCCCGGAGCCAAGATCGGGTACTACTCGCAGCACCACGACAGGCTGGACATGAAATTATCCGCGGAGGAGCAGCTCCTCCAGCTTGTCGGCAAGGAACGCAGGGCCGAGGTCAGGACCATCCTGTCCAGGTTCCTGCTGTTCGGGGAGGAGGTCGAGAGGCCCATCGCCACGCTTTCCGGAGGGCAGAGGGCCCGTGTCGCGCTGTGCCTCCTGCTCCTGGACGAGACCAACGTCCTGGTCCTTGACGAGCCCACAAACTATCTGGACATCCCCGCCAAGCATGCTGTGGAGGAAGCCCTCGTCGAATACGACGGGACTGTGATCACAGTCACCCACGACAGGTACTTCCTGGACACAGTGTGCACCAAGATGATCGAGGTGGCCGACGGCCATGTCAAGACCTTCACCGGAACCTATTCTGAGATGAAGGGCCGCCCCAATGTGAGGGAGATCGTCATGGACGCCGACGAGTACAGGGTCCTGGCCCCGTTCACGAACTGGGTGAGCGGGAAGAAGTACGCCAAGGGCGACAGGGTCCTGATCACACCGCCCGAGGAGAAGAGCTTCGAATGGGCCCTCAACCAGGGGAAGCTGAAGAAGACCGGCGGCCGTCAGAGGAAGAAGGTCGACGTGGACAAGCACCCCATCGACAACGGCTCCGATTGATCCTCATTATCAGGTCACTGAAGTCCCGTTGCCCTCGCCCCTGCATGCGATGCACGTGGCGAAGGTCACCAGGGATGCTATTATCAGCACCGCCCCTCCCAGGTACCCGAGGGTGTTCAGCCCGAAGGACTCGTAGAACAGCCCTCCGACGAACGATCCTGCCGCGATCCCGATGTTGAACGACGACGGGTTCAGGCTGGACGCGAATGTGAGGGACTCGGGATAGTCCCTGGCGGACAGCTCCATAAGGTGGATCTGAACGGGCGAGTTCATTATGTAGACAAGCAGCCCGAAGCACATCAGGACTATCATTCCAAGAACGGGGCTGCAGACCGCCGTGGGGAGCGCGAACAGGAACGCCGCCTCGACCAGGTACGTCCAGCGGAGGGTCTTCATCCCTCCCTTCCCGGCGACCTTCCCGGAGATTATGTTGCTGATCAGCATCGCGATTCCCATGACCATCAGGCCCATGCTCACGTTGGACTCGGAGAACCCGATCTCCGTCTCCAGGATGGGCGTGATGTAGGTGTAGACGGAATAGTACCCCATCGCTCCGAAGACCGTGACCAGCACGCCCAGGAGGATGCGCTTGTCCTTCAGGAGGTTGAACACACCTCCCTTGCCGGAGCCGTGCCTCTCGGCGGCGGGGAGCCTGGGCAGCAGCATCGCAGCCGCAAGGGTGCCGACCACTCCCATCACCAGGATGAGGATGAACACGCTCCTCCAGCCCATGGAATGGCACATCGTTGTTCCCAGAGGGACACCGATGACGGAGGATATGCTGAACCCTGCGTAGATCAGCGCCACCGCGCCGGGCCTGAACCTGGTGGTCACCAGGTCCATGACGAACGTGAGCCCCACTCCCAGCAGGGAACCGGAGACGGCGGCGGTGACCAGACGGGACGCGGCCAGCTGGATGTAATCGGTGGCGAGGAGGGTCCAGAGGTTGGCTGCCAGGAAGAGCACGCACATGACCATCAGGATCCTGTAGCGGCTGTACTTGCTCACGCCCGCGGTTATGATCGGGGTGAGGACAGCATATCCTATGGCGAAGATGGAGACCAGGTTCCCGACAGATGTGTAAGAGTACCCCAGGTCGTCGGCCATGTCCGGCAGGATCCCCATTATGATGAACTCGCTTGTCCCCATTATGAAGCTGAGGGCCACGAGGATGGCGATCTGCGGAGTGAGCAACCTGTCTTCCATAGTTGGCATTTCGAGTACGGATATATACGCCTTGCCGAAAGCTCAGGACATCTGTCCAGCTTCCGCCCACTTCTCCAGATCATCCATCGTGACCAGCTTCAGATCGGGGTCGGGATAGTCTTCGAGGCGGCTCCTGAGGTAGTCGGAGAACCCTGACCTCGAGAAGATGATGTACCTGCGGTCGGCGGGCCGTTCTCTGATGACATCTGCACGTTCTTTCAACAGATCGACCTCGTTCCTGCCCACGGGCCTGTCGGTGAACCTGCACTCGCCGATAAGGAGGCGCTGTAATCCGTCATCGATCACAGCGACGATGTCCAGGTCTCCCTCATCGGTGATGGCCTTGCCGTTCTCATCCCTCTTCATCGTGCCGGCTACCATCTGGGGGACGGAGCCCCACCATGAGCCGATGCTGATGCAGCGCTCGGTCGATTGGATGTACTCTGCGCATATCCTCTCGAAGCGGCTGTCGTAGAAGGCGTCCAGGTCCTTCTTTATCAGACCGTAGGCCTCATCGGCATCCAATCTGCTGAGCTTCTCTCCGTGCACTTTCTTCAGGACATCGAACCTGAAAGCGAGCAGGCCGTCGTCTATCCTGTAGACGGACTTCTTCTTCATCCCGAAGCAGACATCCCTCCTCACGAATCCGAGCAGGACGAGCTCTTTGAGGACCTGTGCGCACACGGGCCTTGCGAGGCCGGTCGATTCCATGAGCTCTGTGAACGTAGCTC
The DNA here is from genome assembly GCA_963637895.1 of Lachnospiraceae bacterium. Lineage (GTDB taxonomy): Archaea > Thermoplasmatota > Thermoplasmata > Methanomassiliicoccales > Methanomethylophilaceae > Methanoprimaticola. Next base: position 4,023 of record CAVHQB010000035.1, on the reverse strand, counting down.
CTCCGCGGATCCTTCCGAGGACGGCCTCGTACTTCCCCGAAGACCTGCAGTCCGCCGAGGCGATCATGTCCGCCTCCAGCTCTCCCCAGGGGGCCGGGCCGATGAACAGCCTCTTTATCCCGGCTTCCGGCGGGTCGCTCCCGAACATGCTGTGGTACAGCGGGATGCCGGAGGCTATGGCGTATATCCTCATGCGGTCCTCTTCGGACAGCCCGGGGTTGAGCTTCCTCGCCTCCCTGTATGGCAGCGGCTCCAGCCTCATCCGGAGCGCGAACCTGTCGGACAGGGCCCAATCCTCATCGTTGAGGTAATCGGCCATGCCGGAGGCCGTGGACCCGCACACGATGAGCATCATGTTCCTGCCGTTCAGCTCCGTGTCGATGAACGTCCTCAGCATCGGAGGGAACGAGGGGAAATGCCTGACCAGGCCGGGGAAGCCGTCTATGACGACGACCATCGTCTCTTCCGATTGCATCGAGCCGAGGAATGCGACAAGATCCTCGGAAGAGCCCAGCCGGAACCCGTCATCGTCCAAGTGCTCGGATATCTGGTGCGAAAGGCTCTCCAAGATCGTTCCCTTGTCAGGGCCTGCAGCGTTCAGGAACAGGCTCGGCTTCCCTTCGCAGAACCTCCTCAGCAACGCGGTCTTCCCCACGCGGCGACGGCCGTACACCGCGCACGTCTTCAGTCCGCTATCGGAATAGAGGTCCTCGAGGGCCCTCAGTTCCGCGTCTCTGCCGATCAGGTCCATGCAGAGGCATCGTTCTGATGATGGATAAAGTTAGTGAAATGTTAACTAGTTTCATCTGGTATCAATGATGATAACTACTTCGGTTCCATCGATACCGGTGCCGGCATTATGGCTCGGGACGAAGGTCACGGAATCTTCGAATGAAGATGTGATACAATCATAAACGATGACAAAATCCGAGCCATCATGAAGAACATATGGCCTATCGCGATAGTGGCGATATTGGTCATCGTCGCAGGCGCTGCCGTCGTCGGCACGCATGCTCTCAAAGGCGATGACGAATGGTCAATCGAATACGTTCTCGACGGCGGCACGCTTCCGGACGATGCCCCCACGAAATACACGGCCGGATCGGCCGTGGAGCTCCCGACGCCTTCCAAGACGGGGTACGTGTTCAACGGATGGTACACGGACAAGGACCTCACCGTGGAGATCGAGTCGATCGATTCCGACACCAAAGGCAACCTGACCCTCTACGCCGCATGGCTCCAGGGGACGGAGTACACGATCACATACAACCTGGACGGCGGAACCATCTCCGAGGACGCCAGCTACACCTACGTCTCCGGGCACGAGGCCGACCTGCCGGATGCCGAGAAGGACGGATACGATTTCGGAGGATGGTACCTGGACGAGGCGCTCCAGCAGCCTCTGGTCGTCATAGACACGAACACCTCCGGGGACCTGGTCCTCTACGCCTGCTGGGTGGAGTCCGACCATACCGGAACCGCCTACGTATGGGACGTCTCGGGGTCCTACGGGTACTTCCAGTCCTTCTCCATCAAGGGCACCCTCACCCAGAAGTACTACGTCATGAAGGACGGCGAGTCCTACTACACCAGCGAGAGGAACATAACCTACGCCGGGCCCGGCACCACCACCGTGGACGACAGCACCACCGGCAGCTGGACCGGCGACAACCTGGTCACCATCTACTACCTGAGGAACGAGACCGTGGACGGGTACAGCTGCACCGTGTGGACCGACAACGACGGATCCACCTACTGGCTGTACCACATGGACCTCCAGGTGAAGATCTCGTACCAGTCCGGCAACTACAATGTAGTCTACAGCCTCTCCGACGTGTACGAGTTCGTGCCTGAGACGACTTTCGAGCCTGATGTCACCAGTTCCTATCCGCTGAGGGTCAGCGGCATCGGCGAATGCACGATCGGGGACGATGTCACCCTGACCGTGGAGGGGGAGGGATTCACCGCATGGTACGTGGACGGGGAGGAGTACTCCACCGAGCGCACGGTCACCATCGAGCGCATGGACCCGACCATGTCCGTCGAGGCGAGGACGAGCACCCCGTACATAGTCATGGAAGACGGGGCGTCCCTTTCCGATTACGGATTCGGATCTGCCACCGTCACCGACTCGGACGGGAACACGGTTTCCTCCAACCTGAGCAGGCTGGATCCCGGGCTCTACACGGCCACGATCGAGTCGGAAGGGCAAAAGGAGTGCCTGACGTTCCTGAAGGACGCCACCAGGACGTTCACCCAGACGTGGACGTACTCCGGCAAGAGCTACACCATATCGGCCGATGTGAAGTACAGCGACATGTACGGCTATGTCTACAACCACCCGTACGCCATGAGGACCACCTACAACGACGCCGATTATCTGGCGACGTACCACACCGTGGACGATGCCACCCTCATACAGATCGTCTCCGACCTGAGGGGGATGTCCGAGGGCATGAGCGAGTACGAGTACGCCAGCTTCGTGCTGGCCTTCGTCCAGAACATCCCGTACCTGGAGGACCAGACGGTCTACGGCCAGACGGAGTACTGGGCATACCCGCTGGAGTACTTGTGGAACTCCGGAGGCGACTGCGAGGACTCCACCATCTTCTACGACACCCTGATGCTGATCTCCGGGTACAAGGCGGCCATGGTGGTCTTCTCCAACCATGCCATGTCCGCGGTGTCCGTCGACGGCGCCAGCGGATACTATGTCACCAAGGACGGGGTGAACTACTACTTCTGCGAGACCACCAGCACCAAGTCGGGCGGCACGCCGTACAGCATCGGCGAGTCGTTCAGCAGCCGCTACGCTCCGGGGAACGTCTACTACTGGTACCCGATAGAGACGCTCTTGGCATGAACCTCTTACCGGCCCCTGACGGGGCCGGGCAATCCTAAGTTCTAAGCGTCAAGGATAAGATACCAATGTCCTATGACCCTGCATGGATTTCAAGCCCTCCGATTATCTGACGAAGGTGCGCGCCTGCAGGCCCCTCGTGCATCACATCACCAACTACGTGACAGTGAACGACTGCGCGAACATCTGCATATGCGCCGGAGGGTCCCCCGTGATGACGGACGGGCCGGACACCACCGACATGGTGGCGATCGCCTCGTCCACGGTGCTGAACATCGGGACCCTGAACCCCCGCACGGTCGATTCGATGATCGTGGCAGCGGATGCCGCCAAGGGGAGGATCCCCATTGTCCTGGACCCTGTCGGGGCCGGGGCCACACAGTACAGGACCGAGGTCGCCGGCATGCTGATGTCCAAGCATCCGGAGGTCATCAAGGGGAACGCCGGGGAGATCGGAGTCCTGTCCGGCCTCGGAGGAGAGGTCAGGGGAGTGGATTCCGACGGTTCCTCCGACACTGCGGGCGCTGTCCGCAAGCTCGCACTGTCTCAGGGGTGCGTCGTGGCCGCCTCCGGCCCCGTGGACTACGTGTCCGACGGGAAGATTGTTGTTGAATTGTCCAACGGGTCGTCGATGATGGAGAAGGTGTCGGGGACAGGATGCATGCTGTCCTCGGTCATCGGATGCTATGTCGGCGCCTGCGGGGCCAGCGTCTGGTCCGTGGCTGCTGCCATAACCGCGCTGAACGTCGCCTCGGAGAAGGCTTCGAGGAGATGCTCCGGACCGGGGACTTTCAAGGTCGCGCTCATGGATGCCATGGATTCCCTGGCATCCGAGGAGATCGATTCCGCTGCAAGGTGGGTGATGATATGATAGATGGAATACTGGATTACAACCGCAAGTTCGTCGAAGAGAAAGGGTACGTGAAGTACGAGACCACGAAATACCCCGACAAGAAGGTGGCGATCGTCGCCTGCATGGACACGCGCCTCACGGAGCTCCTCCTGGCTGCTCTGGGCCTGAAGAACGGGGATGCGAAGATAATCAAGAACGCCGGAGGGGTCATCCGCGGCCCGTTCTCCACCGAGGTCCGCAGCATCCTGGTCGGGATCTACGAGCTCGGTGTGGAGGATGTCATGGTCGTCGGCCACACGGACTGCGGAGC
>CAVHQB010000034.1:0-16043 GCA_963637895.1 Lachnospiraceae bacterium | reverse complement strand
TAAGAAGCTCGAAACTTTCGTTCCGGCATTCAAGTCCGCGAACGATCCCTTCCTTGCGAAGATGTCCATAGTCATGGAGAAGAAGTCCGAATGCAGAACTTATATCGCATTCGATCGTGAGACATCGAAAATCATGGGATTCTTCTCGATATGCTTCAGATGCCTTGAGGTGTCTGATGACTGCGGGCTGTCCAAGACCATGCTCAAGAAGCTCAACAGGTCTGAGGATGATATCGCTCAGGCGTATCTGCTAGGTCAGCTTTCCAGGGCCGAAGGTTATCCGGGATTCGGAAAGATCCTCATCAATGAGGCCATCAGTAAGATCAGAGAAGCCCAAGAGATCGTCGGATGCAGAGTCGTCCGCATCGATTGTACCGACGAGCTCATCGGATACTATCAGGAATACGGATTCTACTACGTCAGGAAGAATCTGCGCAAGAATCTCAATCAGATGATCATGCTTCTCTGATCTTTTGGTTCTATCTGTTCTGATGCTGGTCGGCTCAGAAATCAACAGAATGACCTACCAGCATCAGAACAAGTAGAGCTCATTTTTCGGCAGTCTGGATAAGGAGTAGTGGTGGACAGGGCGAGATTCGAACTCGCGGCCTCTACCATGCCAAGGTAACGATCTTCCAACTGATCTACCTGCCCAACAAAATCCTTGAGTTATTCATCATACTTAAACATTTCCCATAGCCGAAACCCGATCCGCACCGCGGAGCCTCGATCTGCACGAAAGATCGAGCTCAGATCCGCATACAATGCACGGTTCCGGGCACATCTGCAGTGGAAACAGGGGTCGACGGAGATGCTGGCCATCTTCCCGGGATCCTGCGGGAATCCCCGGAACCGGCCCGGAAACGATGAGAACTCCCCGGACCTGGCGTTTTCCGACCGCCTCGGAGATGTTCATGGACAACCGCCGTTTCCCGCTTTAAAGCAGAACGCGAACCGCCTGCCATGAGAGAGTTGGACACCAAGGGGAGCATGCCGTTCGCGATCGTGGCAGTGGCGCTCCTGCTGGCCTCCGCGGCCCTGTGCGGAGTCGTCTGCAGCTACGACGAGACCATCAGCAGGCAGGATACGGTCGAGAACGAGATCACGGCGATAGACGAGGCCCTGGCCGACATCACGGACTATGTGAACAGGGGCCTGGGGGAGATAGTGATGCGGCTGTCCACAGCCACGGCCGAAGGCGTCAAGAGCACGGACACCGTCGAGCAGCGCGCGGAAGATTTCAAGGCCATGGCCGCGGAATGGATCTCGTTCCAGTTCCCCATGCGCAGCGGGGGCGCCGTCGCCGAGGCCAAGGGCTACAGCCTGGAGCTGTCGTCCCTCCCGGCCCAGATATCCTCCGAGACCTATCCGGACGGCTTCCTCAGGACCTACCTGTGCGGGAAGGGCAGCATAGACGTCCACATCTCCTCCGAGAAAGGTTCCTCCGACACCTCCATCGACGTCTCCACCGACGGGAGCTACGCCCTGCCCCTGACCGCCGAGCGCCTGGAGATGTTCAGGAGCATGTCCTCGGACGGAGGCGTTTCCATCTCCCAGATGATGTCCTACCAGCTGACCTGCCTGGCGCAGTACAGGGTCATGAACGGATACGGCGGCACATCCCAGTACGGCCCCATGGGCACATCGGCGATAATCACGGAATCCGATGTGATCGGCGCGTACAACCGCTCGGTCCAAGCCGCCGAGCGCATGGCGTTCCACTCCGGCGAGATGTCCGGAGGCGCCATGGACCTGGCAGACCTGCTGGCGGAGGACGGGAAGCTGACCCTGGACCTCTCCGCCGTGTACTCCCAGGCCCTCCTGGCGGTGATAGACGACATCGCCCTGAGATGGATGGACTACTTCTACGGCTTCGAGGTCCTGGAGGCCCTGGAGAAGAAGCTGAACCCCTGGCGCACGGCCACCGATTCCCTGAAGGCGTTCATCTTCGGAGAGGAGAAGGTGTACAGCGCCGTCCCGTACATAGAAGGGAACATGGGCGCGTCGGAGCTGGAGCGCAGCAGGCACCCGGGATCCGGATCGACCACGTTGGAGTACGGCGGGATCTCCGTCACGGTCCAGAACCCTGCAGGGGATGTGCTGTCTTCCTCATGGCTGAAGAACTTCGGCAAGAGGTACGCCGCCAGCGACGACTACGTCAAGGAATACGTCCTGGACGTGCTCCGCAACGCGGCCGTGAGGATCTACGAGGACAAGTCCCTCGGGACCGTCTCTGCGGATATCGACCCGACCGACAAGGAGGGCTTCGCCGCCGCTCTCGCCAGGCTCTACACCGAAGAGCTGTCCGGCATGCCCGACGGCATCGGGCCCGCCATATCCGAGTCGCTGTCGTCCACGGACATCTACGACCCGTACTGCGGAGCCATAGCGGACGAGATCGATTCCCACGCTTCCGAGTTCGTGCTGTCGGAGAGCCTCAGATCGTCCCTGACGGCGGCGTTCGCCGCAGCCATTCCGGAGGATTCCGATGTCACGGTGCAGGCCATGATGGAATCCGGCGCCCTCGACAGGGCTGTCAGGAGCTACGAGCAGAAGGTCCGCTCGGACCTGAACGGCTTCGACGCCCTGAGGAACGTGCCGTCCGAGCAGAGCCTCCCCAAGAAGGTCCTGTCCCAGATACTGGCGTTCGGCATCCCGCTCACCGGGATCGCGGACGGAGTCCCCGAGATGGCCTCCAGGATGTGCAATGAGATGGTGTCCTGCATATCGATGAACCCCGAGTCCGGGCCGATGGAGCTTCCGGAGCAGTCCGGGTTCGCCTTCGACGACGGGTCCGGGATGGAGACCTTCGAGAAGGTCTCCGCCGAGCTGACATCCACCGCGATCGTCTCCTCCATAACCGTCGACGAGGAGCGCTGCGTCCACACCGTCGGGTTCAGGGAGGACGTCAGCGCCGCGTACTCCACGGTGTTCGTGATAAAGATGGACGATTCCATGACCGTGGACCTGACCGGGACCGGCGCGTTCTCGGAGGCCATGGGCGGGATCTCGTCGCACATCACCGACACCGTCCAATCCTCCTACACGATAGAGGTGGCCGTCTCCAGCGGATGGGCGCTGTCCGGGATCGACTACAAGCCCAGCACCACCATCCTCCAGGATGTCTGGAAAGCGCTGCTCAAGGTCCTGGAGCCCATCATCGAGCCCCTCAGGAAGATAATGGAGACCGTCAGGAGCGCCATGACCGCGATCTCCGAGGCCCTCATCGAAGCCCTGTCCTACGTCGCCGACGCCATGACCAGGATCTACGAGGTCCTGATGGACCCCATCGGGGCGCTGAAGGAATGGTTCGAGACCACCGTCGAGGACATCTTCTCCCAGGCCACCCTGGACATACTGGTCAGCATAGGCCTGGGCACTCAGAAGATCGCCTTCGAGTTCTTCGGATGCGTGCTGGAGTTCAGCACCAAGGCGATCACATGGTCGGCCAACACCAAGACCCTCCTGTCCGCCACCCTCACCATGCCCGTCGCCGGGCTGACCGTGACCGCCGGCATCACAGCCAAGGTCCGCGGGGACGTCAAGAAGGAGAACCTCCTCCTGACCGGGTTCGGGAAGGCCGAGGGCGACGACTGGAGCCTGAAGGTCACCCTGGACCCGCTGATGAAGGCCACGAGCCACCTGATCGTCGTCGACGGCGACGTCCAAGGAACGGACTTCTCCATCATCGCCCCCAAGCTGGAGAACTACCAGGAGATGGGAATCAAGCTGAGCGACGTCCCCGGGATCGGGGAGATGGTCAGCAACATCCCCGTGATGGGCGTGAACGTGGGCCTGGACGCAGGGTTCACCCTGAGGTACACCGACCCGCAGAAGACGGGATTGATCATAAACGAGTTCGAGACCAACCCTCCCGGCACGGACAAGGGCGCGGAGTACGTGGAGCTGTACAACAACAGCACCTCGAGCATAGACCTGGACGGGTACACGCTCCTGGCGGCATCGGACCGCAAGACCAAGAGCATGGAGCTCTCCGGGACGATCAACCCGGGCGAGCACCTGCTGATCTACCCGAAGTTCACATTGGTCAACTCCTCCGGGAAGTACACCAAGAACGGGGAGGCCGTCATCCTCAAGGACGCGGACGGCAACGAGGTGGACAAGACCCCCACCAAGAAGGACAATTCGGACGACGAGCGCAGCTGGCAGAGGTCCTACGACGGGTCCACGGAATGGGTGTTCGAGAAGGGCACCCCCGGCAGGACCAACAACGCGTACCCCCTGAGCAACGTGGTGTCCGCCTCGGACCTCAAGGACGTGGTCTGGTCCGCCGTGGAGAAGTCCTTCGACCAGGTGGAGACCATAACAGACCTGGAGACGCTGCAGACGTTCCTCCAATACCTGACCAGATACACCCTGGAAGGGCTCATAAACAAGGTCTCCGGCCAGCTGATAGAGGCGTCCGTCTTCGCCAGCCTGGACATCAAGGACCCCACGTCATCGGCGTCCGCCGGGATCAGGATCGCCCTCCGCACCGACGGAGAACTGGTGAAGGACGTGATGAAGTACATCGTCGGCAAGATCATGGAAGTGGTCCTGAACGCCAAGAACCCCTATCGTATCGATCCCATCGAGATGTTCGCGGAGAACATAGACCTGGAGGTGGTCGTCCATTCCCGCATCGGGTTCCCGGAGGCGCTGTCGAAAGGCGCGGACCTCCCGGAGGCGGACATCGGCGCCGTGTTCCGCACCAACCTGTCGGCGATCACATATCTGGCAGGCATGGACACGGGAAGGCCGGAGGTGATGTTCGGGATCAGGATATCAGACTGCCCGAAGGAGCTCATCCCGTCCAAGATGTCCCCTCGGAAGAACATGGACCACGACCTTTGGCTGATGATGGCGACGGTGAAGTTCGCGAGCCCGTGACGCTCTCGATGAAGATAATATAGAAGGACGCGATGGAGAGAGACATGGCCGGAATGGACTTCAAGATTCCCACGGTGATGACCTCGGAGGAGCTGATGGAGAAAGCCTTCCACAGGGCATCCAAGATCCGCAAGAACGGGACCAACGCCCTCGACTCGAAGAAGAAGACAGCCCTGGCCAAGATCACCGCTTCGGGCGACATCGTCGTCACGGCACTGAACGGCTATGTGGCCAGGTTCCCGCGCCTCGACAAGGAGGACGACTTCTTCCCCGAGCTGGTGGACATCGTCATAGGCATAGACAGGTACAAGAAGGCCCTGGGAGCGGTCAACTGGTGCGCCACGAAGGCGGACAAGCTGAAGAACGACACCCTCAGGGACATCCGCCGCACCAAGGACCCCGAGATAGTCGAGGCCACCAGGCGCAGCTTCTACGGCAGGCTCAACTCCTACGTGGACAGGATCTCCGACGACCTCCTCTTCCTGCAGGATGCCAAGAACAAGTTCAGGAGGCTCCCCGCAGTGGACCCGGACGTGCCGACCGTCGTCGTCGCCGGGTTCCCCAACGTCGGGAAGAGCAACCTCGTGACCGTTCTGTCCTCCGCGACCCCCGAGATCGCGCCCTACCCGTTCACCACGAAGGGAGTCATCGTCGGGCACATCGAGGACGACTGGCGCAAATACCAGATCATCGACACCCCCGGGCTCCTGGACAGGCAGTTCGAGGACAGGAACGACATCGAGAAGCAGGCGGTCCTCGCCCTGAGGTACCTGACGGATGTCATGCTGTTCGTCATCGACCCGTCCGAGACCTGCGGGTTCTCCAGAGAGGTCCAGGAGAAGCTCCTGAAGACCGTGGAGGAGGGATTCGCCGGAGTCCCGATCATCGTCGCCGAGAGCAAGTGCGACGTGATGAAGACAGGGGACGGGAGGCTCTTCTTCTCCGCCCAGTCCGGCGAGAACATGGACGTCCTCACCGAGACCGTCATGGCAGAGCTCAGGGCGGTCTTCAGGCGCAAGGCCGTGGAGTCGGAAGAATGACCGACGGCCCGGCCGCGAGCCCCGAGATGGCAGCGTACTTCTCGGAGCTGTCCGCCAAGAAGGACGAGTGCTACTCCATCGCGGAGAAGGCCCGTTCCATGGGCTTCGACCCTGAGACGGTGGTGGAGATCCCCCAGGCGGAGGACCTGGCATCCCGTGTGGAGAAGCTCCTGATGGACTACCACGTCGAAGGCGTGGCAGAGGACATCCGCAGGCTCACCGCCGAGTTCGGGAACCGCGAGCTGGTCGCCCTGATGGTGGCCAAGGAGATGGCCAAGAGGCCCGCCGAGAGCATCGAGAAGGCCCTCGACAGGGCGGTCAGGGTCGGACTGGCGGTCCTCACCGAAGGGATCCTCGTCGCTCCCCTCGAAGGCATAGCGGACACCAAGATCAGGAAGAACGCCGACGGCACCAACTACGTGGACCTCGTCTTCGCAGGCCCCATCCGTGCCGCCGGAGGGACCGGACAGGCCATGAGCGTCCTCATCGCGGACGTGGTCAGGACCGAGCTCGGGATAGGGAAGTACCAGCCCACCGAGGGGGAGGTCGCCAGGTTCGACGAGGAGATCCCCCTGTACAAGCAATGCCAGCACCTGCAGTACACCCCCACGCCCGAGGAGATCAGCCTCATCGTCAGCAACTGCCCCGTCTGCGTGGACGGAGAAGGGACCGAGCAGATCGAGATCTCCGGTTTCAGGGACCTGCCCCGCATAGACACCAACCGTGTCAGGGGAGGAGCCTGCCTGGTCATCGCAGAAGGGATGTGCCAGAAGGCGTCCAAGCTCAAGAAGCACGTCGACAAGCTGAAGCTGCCCGGATGGGAGTTCATCGGCCAGTTCCTCGACGCCCACAAGACGGTCAAGGAAGAGAAGAAGGAGGGCGACGTCCCCAAGAAGCCCACCGTCGAGCCCAAGGAGAAGTACCTCATGGACATCGTGGCGGGACGCCCCATCTTCGGGCACCCCTGCAAGGTGGGGGGCTTCAGGCTCAGGTACGGCAGGGCCAGGACCTCCGGCCTCGCCGCTCTGGCATACAACACCGGCAGCATGTACGCCATGGACGAGTTCATGGCCCTGGGGACCCAGGTGAAGATCGAGCGTCCCGGGAAGGCGTGCGTCGTCACCCCCTGCGACCTGCTGGAAGGGCCCACGTTATTGTTGAAGAACGGCGACCTCGTGTACTGCCACACCAAGGACGAGGTCCTCGCCGTCAGGGACATGGTCTCCGAGATCGTGGACAACGGGGAGATCCTGGTCCCGTTCGGGGAGTTCTGCGAGAACAACCACGTCCTAGTCCCCTGCGGATACCCCATAGAATGGCACAAGCTGGAGCTCAGGGAGAAGGGAGACCTTCCGGAGGACTGGAGAGACCCCACCTATGAGCGCGCCAAGGAGATGAGCGCCCAGCTGGGCGTGCCGCTCCATCCCAAGTTCAACCTGTTCTGGTCCGACTGGCCGTTGGACCGCATAAAGGCCCTGAGGGAGACCATCCTGGAGACAGGGAGGTACGACGGGAGGAACATCGTCCTCCCCAGGGAGCCCGTGTCCAAGAGGATGCTGGAGGACCTCTGCGCCCTCCACCGCGTCGTCGACGGGAACGTGGTCATCGAAGAGAAGTACTCCCTGCCCATGCTCGACTGCCTCGGCATCAAGATCGAGGGCGGAGCCCTCGTCGCAGGCCCCGAGCTGGAGGGGGAGGACACCCTCGAGGCGATATCCAAAGCCGCCGGCTACGAGGTCCGCGCCAGGGCCATGACCCGCATCGGCACCAGGATGGCCCGTCCCGAGAAGGCCAAGGAGAGGGAGATGACGCCCAAGGTCTACTCCCTGTTCCCCGTCAGCAGGGACGCCGACGCCAAAGCCGAGATCGTCGCCATGATCAAGGTCGTCAGGTCCAACATGAACAAGAGCCGCGACTCCAAGCCGACGGTGACCGTGGAGGTCGGGAACAGGTTCTGCCCCATGTGCAAGACCTACACCTACCGCAACTGGTGCAGGAACTGCGGCAGCCACACCAACTACACCCCTAGGCAGAACGCCTTCGGGGAGATGGGGCCCGCTCCGATAGAGATCAACCTGGAGGACGAGCTCAAGGCGGCCTGCGACTCCATCGGAGAGAGGATCCCTTCGGACCTGAAGTGCCTGGAGACCCTCTCCTCCAAGACGAAGACCTGCGAGGCCCTGGAGAAGGGCCTGCTCAGGCAGAAGAACGGCGTCAGCACGTTCAAGGACGGGACTGTCAGGTTCGACATGACCGACATCCCCCTCACCCATTTCAAGCCCCGCGAGATCGGCCTGTCCATCGAGAAGGCCCATGAGCTGGGCTACACCCATGACTGGAACGGCGACCCCCTGACGGACCCGGACCAGATATGCGAGCTCAAGGTCCAGGACATCGTGCCCGCCAAGGACTGCGGGACGTACCTGGTCAACGTGGCCAACTTCGTGGACGACGAGCTCGAGAAGTTCTACCACCTTCCGAGATATTACAACGTCAAGGACCGCAGCGACCTCATCGGGCACATCACGTTCGCCCTGGCGCCCCACACCTCCGGTTGCATCCTGAGCAGGATCATCGGCTACGCCGACCTCCGCGGATGCTACGGCCACCCGTTCTTCCACGCGGCCAAGAGGAGGAACTGCGACGGCGACGAGGACTGCGTCATCCTTGCGATGGACGCCCTCCTTAACTTCTCCAGGACCTTCCTGCCGGACAAGAGGGGAGGCCTCATGGACGCCCCGCTGGTCCTGACCACCAGGCTGGACCCCAACGAGATCGACAAAGAGGCCCACAACGTGGACTGCCTCAGGGAGTACCCCCTGGACCTCTACCACGCCGCCATGGAGATGAAGGACCCCAAGGAGATCGAGAAGAAGATGGACCTGATCGCAGGCAGGATCGGCACTCCCGACCAGTACGAGCACCTCGGGTTCACCCATGACACCTACGACATCTCGGAGGGCCCGAAGTACTCCGCGTACACCACCTTGGAGACCATGATGGACAAGATGGACGCCCAGCTCATGCTGGGGAAGAAGATCCGCGCGGTCGACGAGCAGGACGTGGCGAGAAGGGTTCTGAACAAGCACTTCCTCCCCGACATGATCGGGAACCTGAGGAGCTTCTCGACGCAGACCGTCAGGTGCACAAAATGCGGGGAGAAGTACCGCAGGATGCCCCTGGCAGGGAAGTGCACCAAATGCGGCAACGCCCTCACGCTGACCGTTCACGAGGCCAGCGTGAAGAAGTACCTGGAGATCTCCAAGGTCATCGGAGAGAAGTACGGGCTCGACACCTACACCCGCGAGAGGGTGGAGATCCTCGAGATGAGCATGGACTCCATCTTCAACAACGACAAGGTGAAGAAGTGCAAGCTCTCCGACTTCTTCTGACTCACTGCTTCGGCGCGGTGTAGAACTTCTTGAAGGCGTCGAGCTGAGCGTCCCTGGCCTTGGTGACTATCTTGGAGGACAGCTTCCCGGCGGCCATGAGCTGGGTGTTCATGTTCGCTGCAGCCATGAGCCCCTCCACCAGGTTCTTGGAGGACTTCTCCGACCAGTAGTCGGACAGGAACTCCCTGCGCTCGGGCGTGCATTCGGCGATCATGGAATCGACCCTCTCCTCGACCAGGGAGAAGAACTCGGAGTATCCTCTGATGTACTGGTCGGGGCTGTACTTGAGCTGGGCCGGCTCCAGGGACGGGGCGCGGTCGGCCATGGAGCTCATGAAGGCCTTGGCCTGGATGCAGATCTTCTTGAAGTCGTCCAGGTCGGTGTATACCGTGAATCCCGCGACGGCGATGTAGAGGTACTCGGAGGAGGCGTTGAGCAGCTCCAGCTGGAACCCTATGTGCGCGGCCCTCTCCTCCATCCTGGACATGAGGTCGAAGATGAGGTCGTGGTCCCCTGCGATGATTGCGAGGTCGCCTATGCGGCTGCGCGTGCGGGTGCCGGGCTTCGAAGCGCTGTGGAAGACCGCGTCCGAGCACTCGTCGAGGATCGATGCGTACTTCGCATCATCGATATCGCTGTCAGCCCCGTACATGGAGATGAGACGGTCCACGGTGGCTGCGAAGGCACGGTCGTCGGCAGGCTCCTGCTTCTGCTGGGCGGCAGGCTGTGCCGGCGCGGCCTTCCCATAGTATTCTCCGCATTTGGAGCAGAACTCCGCATCGTCGCTGTCCGTGTTGCCGCATGCCTTGCAAGCTTTCATGCATGGGTGATAGGCAGTCGTATAAAAACCGATTCTGAAAGTGCTTCAGCCCGACCATCCTTCAAGGTACCTGCGGATGTACCTGTCTATGCACTTGTCGCGGGTCCTCAGCGCTGCTCCGGACAGGAAACGCCCGGCGACGACGGCACGTAGGCTGAAGGCTGTCGCATTGCGGACGTAGCCCAGGTACTCGGGATAGGTGGAGGATGCCCATGACTCGGACAGCCTGTCGAGCTCCTCGGACGTGTGCGAGGACACGGCTCCGGAGACCGCGTCCCGGAAGCGCATGGCGCAATCGCGATACGCTTCGAGCCAGTCCAGGGCCTTGGGCTTCTTGGCGCCGTTGGACGGAAGGCCTTCGGCCTTCGCGATCATGGCGGACAGGGCATCGCATGCGCCCTCGCAGTACCCGAGGATGTCGCGCAGGTCAGGGTATATGATGAAGCAGTCGGAGAACAGGAGGTAGTATGGATTGGCCAGCCCCAGGACCCCTTCCTGGATCTGGCAGATGCCTATGTTCTTCACGATCGCCGCAAGGAGGTCGGGAACGAGCTCCCTGTCGGGCATCATCCTCGCCAGGTCAGGAACGGCGGCGGCCACGTAGTCCTCCGGACGGATGACCGTGGACACTATGCATCCGATGGCGGAGCCCATCATCCTGTCGTATGCGGCATCGTCGATCTCGTATCCGCTGTCCAGAGCGCCCCTCCATGCCCCCATGCCCTCGGAGAAGGAGCCCATGTCCATGAGCCTGCATCCTGCGAGGATGGGATCCGACGGGAGCTCCGATGCGGACATGCGGCCGGAGCTCTTCGCGGCCGGCGTGAAGTAGGCGCCGCACTTGACGCAGAACTCCTGGGAATCGTCATCGGCCTTGGCGCCGCATGAAGGACAATGCTTCATAGAGAACGCCTCGGATATGGAAAAAGAAAAAGGCCCTCCCCGAAGGGAGGGGTTTTGTTTCAGAGGGCCTCGATCTGGGACTTGAAGTCGTCCGCTTCGGCGGACAGGACCTTGAGAGCCTCGTTGAGGGCCTGCTCGGCGGTCAGGGAGCCGTCGGTCTCGAACTTGAAGACGAACTCGGTGTCATCGCAGTCGACGTTGATGCCGCCTTTGCGCTCGACATGCTTCAGGCATGTCTTGCAGAGGCTGCAGTCGATCTCGCGGGCGACGACCAGCTTGCCGTCGACGACGTCGAAGACCTTCTTGGGACAGAGCTTCGCGCACTCGACCACATCGTCGCGGGAAGCTTCCTTCTCGTCGACGGTGACATGGGGCCTGTACTTGTAGCCCACTCCGTTGGCGACCTGCCACTTGACGTGCTTGGCCGCGGTTCCCATCACAGCGTGAGCATAGATGAGGACGGCCTGGCCGTCGGTCAGCTCGACGATCGGGATGAACTCGTCCTTGACCTTGAGCGAGGGGTCTCCGAGGGGCTCGAGGTCCCCGGAGAGCACGGTGCACGGCCCGATCTTGTTCAGGCTGTACATGATCTCGCAGCTGGGGCATCCGGTGCCTCCGCATGCGCACTCGCTCTTGGGCACGAAACGCTCGAGGTCGGTGGGCACAGGGACCATTCCCAGCCTGTGGGCGATGATCTCATCGAACAAGGGCGTGACGCTCTCATACTCCTTGTCGCCTTCCATGATGGAACCGAGGTGGAACTCCACCGTGTCGATGGCCATCTTGGGTATGTCGGACAGGAGCGTCCTCCTGAGCGCGTTCGCCATGGCCGGAGAGGAGTTCTTCAGTATGAACTTGGCCTTCCTCTCGGCCATTTCGAGAATCTCTATGTCCATAGGAGAGCCTCCTCAGACCCTGCGTCCCCTGCGTCCGCCCTTCTTCTTGGTACCGTCGTGCGGTATGGGAGTGACATCCTCGATTCTGCCGATCTTCAGGCCGGCCCTGGTGAGGGCACGGATGGCAGCCTGGGCTCCGGGTCCGGGGGAAGCGGATTTGTTTCCTCCGGGCGCGCGGACCCTGACGTGGATCCCGACGAACTCCTTCTCCTTGGCGACCTCGGCGACCTTCTCGGCCGCTTTCTGGGCTGCGTAAGGCGAGGACTCGTCCTTGGCCTGCTTCACGACCATTCCACCGGTGGCCTTGGTTATGGTCTCGGCTCCGGTGATGTCGGTGAGGGTGATCATGACGTTGTTGTAGCTGGCGTAGATGTTGGCTATTCCCCATTTTGCTGTCATCAGTTGGCACCGTCCTCTGCTGTGATTCCTGCTTCCGCTGCGTCGGCCTTGGCGGCTGCGGCATCGGCTGCGGCCTGCTCGGCCTCGGCCTTGGCTTTGGCGGCCATGTTGGCCGCGGCCTGCTCAGCCGAGATCCTCATAGGGTGCATCTCGTCAGTGAAGGGAGATGCGGGGTTGAACTCGATGGACGACTCCTCGGCCCTGGTGACGAGGTATCCGGGAACGGTCACCCTGTGGCCGTTCATGAAGATGTGTCCGTGGGTGATCATCTGCCTGGCCTGCTTGATGGTGCTTGCCAGACCCTTCTCGAAGACGATGGTCTGGAGCCTGCGGGACAGGACGTCCTCGTCTTTCAGGGAAAGGATGTCGTTCAGGTTGGATCCGACGGGGAGGTAACCGAGCCTGCCGCACTTGTTCAGAAGCGCGTCGGCCTCGACCTGGGCCTGCTTGTCTCCGGACCTGAGGCGGGCCTGAAGGTCCCTGGACTGCTTCCTCAGGTTCCTGAGGATGGTCTCGGCCTTCCAGACCTCGGTCTTGTTCTTCAGGCCGAAGGCGCGAACGACCTCGACCTCTGCCTTGATCCTCTCGCCCTGCCAGGGGTGGGAGGGCGTGTCGTATGTCTTGCGTGAAAATTTAGGGTCTCCCATTCAAACCACCTCAGGATTTCCTCTGGACTCCCATGGTGAGTCCGTGCCTTCCGTTGGACCTGGTCCTCTGTCCGCGCACCTTGTGGCGTCCCTCGTGCCTGATTCCGCGGTAGCAGCGGATCATCTTCATCCTGTTGATATCGTCCTTCTGGATGATGTCCAGGTCGTTTCCGAACAGGTGCATGTCTGCGCCGGTCTCGTAGTCGTTCTGCCTGTTGATGGCCCATCCGGGGGCGTACTCGACGTAGGACTTCACGAGGGCCTCGATCTCCTTGACCTTCTCGTCAGAGAGGGAACCCATCTTGACGGAGGGGTCGACGTTCGCTTTCTTGGCGACGATCTGAGCGACCCTCTTTCCGACTCCTTTGATGCTCTGAAGCCCGACGACGGTCTTCTTCTGACCGTCGATATCGGAGTTGACGATACGGACGATGAAGTTGAAGTTCTCGTCCTCCGTCTGCTGCTGTTCTTTCTTCTTAGCCATTTATGCTAACCTCCGCAAATGCGTCCTCTTGCGAGGATACGAACAAGCTCCGGTTCCCGCAGGAAGGAGCTCTCAGTCTTCACCTCCCGTTGCCGAGAGGGGGTCCTGAGTTCGCGTAAAAACGGCGAAGTGGTTATCATTTATATAATAAACGGAAAGGAGATGGTGCTGGGGAAGGGATTCGAACCCTTGAAACCCTACGGTAAGGGATCTTGAGTCCCTCGCCTTTGACCAGGCTCGGCTACCCCAGCTTGATGAGGTTGAAAGTGGTTTGGTTGAAAACGTTTACGGAAGGGTCGTGACCTCTCCGCGCTTCCCGTCTATGTAGAAGGTGTACTCGTGCTGGGAGACGATCCCGCCGTTGATCTCGACGAGCTCGGCGTAGCTGGAGAGCACGCCGTGGCGGATCAGGTTCTTGACGTGCTTCTCGGCATCCGGGAAGTCGCAGCTCCTGGCGCAGAAGGGGAAGGTCTTGAACTCCCCTTTGACGTACTCGTAGAACTCCTGGGCCTTGGGGTCGGCTATGGGCCTCTCCCTCAGGATCCTGACGATGTTCCCGGGCTTGCCGTTCTTCACCGCGCCTCCGCCGTTAGTGGCGAAGGGCTCGATGGCGACGGTCATCCCGGCCTTGATCTGTGTGGCGTCCCCGTTGTCGTAGTTGGGGACAGAGAGGCCTGCATGGAGGTTGTACGGCTCGATCTGGTGGCCGCAGAGGTTCTCCACGGGGTGGAACCCTGCTGTCTCGATGGTCATCTCGACGGCGCGCCCGATCTCGCACAGGGGCACCCCGTCTCCGATGAACTCGGCAACGGTGTTCCTTGCGCTCTTGGATACCTGGACCAGGTCCCTGTAGGTGTTGGTCCCTACCTCGACTGTCCCGGCGGTGTCGCCGACGTATCCGTCCAGCTCCGCGCCGCAGTCCACTTTGACCACGTCGCCGATCTCGAACACCTTCTTGTCGGTGCAGCTCGGAGTGTAATGCGCGGCGATCTCGTTGATGCTGATGTTGCAGGGGAAAGCGAGGCCGCATCCGTGCTCGCGGATGTAACCCTCCACTTCCTGTGCGACATCGTACAGCTTCACGCCTTCTTTCACCATGGAGAGCCCAAGTTCCCTGGCCTCTCCGGATATCCTTCCTGCTCTACGGAGCTTCTGGAGCCCCTCTTCGCTCAGCATTGTAAGACTTCCTTGATCTTGTCCGCAGGTATGGCGCCCTGCCTGACTATCTCGACCTCCTTGTCCATCAGCCAGACGATCGTGGAGGGCTGTCCGATGGTGCAGGAGCCGGCGTCGATGTAGGTGTCGACGCTGTCGCCGAAATCCGTGATGGCGGCGTTGACATCGACGGCGTCGGGATGGGAGTGCAGGTTGGCGGACGTGGCCACTATGGGGCCTGTGCGCCTGATGAGCTCAAGTGCGAACCTGTTGTCCGGTATGCGGATACCCACCTTCTGGGAGGAGGACGTCACTATGTCGGGGACATCGGGCTGCTTCTTGATGATGATCGTGAGGGGCCCGGGCAGGAACGCCTTGATCAGCTTGTCGGCGTTCTCGTTCAGGACCGCGACCTTCTCGAGCATCGCCTTATCAGAGACGGCGACGGAGAGGGGCATGTCGAAGGGCCTCTTCTTGGATATGTAGAGGTTCTTGACGGCCGACTCGTTGTAGATGTCCGCGCCGATACCGTAGACTGTCTCGGTAGGATACACGATGAGCTTCCCTGCGGCTACGTCCTCTGCCGCTGCTGCTACGGCTTCTTCGCAATGGGCATCGAAACCGTGTGAGTAATCGCACTTGATTATCTTCATTTATACACCTACCATCATCTTCAGCCTGTCGACGTGGGCCCGGCTGAAGTTGCGGCATACGCTTCCATGACCTGGATACAATTCCCTTATGTCAATATTACTCAAACGGGAGATGGAAGACCTCATCGATGACATGGATCCTCCCGGGAAATCAGTGCGGCCGAAACCGTTCTCGAACACCGTGTCGCCGGAGATCAAAGCCTTGGATTCCTTGTCGTAGAGGCATATGCTCCCCTCCGTGTGCCCCGGAGTCGAGATGACCGTGAAGCACGTGCCGCCCAGGTCGATGGTCTCCCAGTCCTTCAGGGGCTGAGCATCGATCGGCTCGACGGAGGATGAGAACATCCCCGAAAGTATGTGCCTGTCATCCGCTGACCTGAGGTACGGAACATCGGCCTCACCGGCATAGATCGGAGGATGAGAGAACTTCTCGGACACCGCCCTGACCCCGCCTACGTGGTCGTAGTGGCAGTGCGTCAGTACGATCATGTCCAACGGCCTTCCGTTGAGGAGCATGCCGATCTTCGTCGGGAGCTCGGGATCCTCACCAGTGCCAGCATCCACAAGCATGGTGCGGTCGGACACGACCAGGTAGATCGATGAATCATAGGGTACCGAGGTGCTGATGCTGTAGATGGTCATCGAGCGCCTATCGGCGAACTGGATAAAAAACCGATTCCACTGAAAGCGATATGGCCGAACAGAGAGACGACATGGAAACGATATCGGATCGACGGAAGACCGGCAGGATACCGACGGAACGA
>CAVHQB010000033.1:0-16218 GCA_963637895.1 Lachnospiraceae bacterium | reverse complement strand
CCCCCGGACACCGCGACTTCGTCAAGAACATGATCACCGGAACCTCCCAGGCCGACGCAGCCATCATCACCTGCTCTGCCATCGAGGGACCCCAGGCCCAGACCAAGGAGCACGTCTTCCTGGCCACCACCCTCGGAGTCAAGCAGATCATCGTCGCCATCAACAAGATGGACGCTGTGAAATACGAGGAGGCCAAGTACAACGAGGCCAAAGATGCCATGGTCAAGCTCATGAAGATGGTCGGAGTCAAGACCGATGAAGTCCCCTTCATCCCCGTCTCCGCCTACCAGGGCGACAACATCAAGGTGGCTTCCCCCAACACCCCCTGGTACAAGGGACCCACCCTCATAGCTGCCCTCGACAACCTCAAGGTTCCCGAGAAGCACACCGAGAAGCCCCTCAGGCTGCCCGTTCAGGACGTCTACACCATCACTGGTATCGGAACCGTTCCTGTCGGACGTGTCGAGACCGGTGTCCTCAAGCCCAACATGAAAGTCATGTTCGAGCCCTCCCACGTTCCTGGAGAGGTCAAGTCCATCGAGATGCACCACGAGCAGCTGCCCCAGGCCGTTCCCGGTGACAACGTCGGATTCAACGTCCGTGGAGTCGCCAAGAACGACATCAAGAGGGGAGACGTCGCCGGACCCGTCGACAACCCGCCCGCCGTCGCCAAGACCTTCACCGCTCAGATCGTCGTGCTGAACCACCCGTCCGTCATCACAGTCGGATACACCCCCGTGTTCCACTGCCACACCACTCAGACGGCATGCAGGTTCGTCGAGCTCCTCAAGACCATCGACCCCAAGTCCGGTCAGGTCAAGGCAGACCACCCCGACTTCCTCAAGACCGGGGACATCGCTGTCGTCAAGCTCGAGCCCACGAAGCCCATGGTCATCGAGACCGCCAAAGAGTTCCCCCCTCTCGGAAGGTTCGCCATCCGTGACATGGGACAGACCGTCGCTGCTGGAATGTGCATCGAAGTCGAGAAGGCTTGAAGGCCTCCTCAATTTCACCTTATCTCTAAGGGATAAAAGATGTCACAGCGCGCAAGAATCTCTCTCAGCGGCACCGACCCTGCAAAGGTCGACAGTGTCTGCGCCCAGATCAAAGGGATCTCCCAGAGGACCGGCGTGGATATCCGCGGGCCTGTACCGCTTCCCACAAAGAAGCTGAAGGTACCCTGCAGGAAGAGCCCCGACGGAGAGGGAAGCGAGACCTGGGACCGCTGGGAGATGCGCATCCACAAGAGGCTCATAGATCTGGACGCCGATGAGCGTGCCCTCAGGCAGCTCATGAGGATCCAGGTCCCCGATGGCGTCAACATCGAGATCGTGCTTCGCAGCGCATAAACCAATAATGGGGGGATCCGTCCCCCCTTCACAAACCATTTGATTTCTCACCTTTCATGCATAACAACGTGCATTCGAAGGGACCTCATCTCACAGTTTTTATACGTCGCTCTGTTCGCAATCCTAGTGATCGTGATGAGAAGCGATGCAGTCAAGAAAGGGCCGGCCGCAGCTCCCCAGAGGAGCCTTCTTAGGGCCGACGGACTTGCAGACGAAGATTTCGACAAGCCGTTCATCGGCATAGCGAATTCCTGGAACGAGATCGTTCCCGGGCACATCCACCTCAACGAGATCGTCGAGGCCGTCAAGGAAGGGATCATCGAGGCCGGCGGAAGGCCGTTCACCTTCGGAGTCCCCGCAGTGTGCGACGGGATCGCCATGGGACACAAGGGAATGAGATACTCCCTGATCTCCAGGGAGGTCATCTCCGACTGCTGCGAGGTCATGGTCGAAGGACATGCCCTCGACGGATGGGTCGGTGTGTCCAACTGCGACAAGGTCACTCCCGGAATGCTCATGGCCATGGGAAGGATGAACGTCCCCGGTCTCATCGTCACCGGCGGGGCCATGGAGCCCGGAACCGGAAAGAACGGCAACATGGACCTCCAGTCCGTCTTCGAGGCCGTCGGAGCGTACAGCGCAGGGAAGATCGACGAGAACGAGCTCCACACCGTCGAGTGCACCGCTTGCCCCGGAAGGGGCAGCTGCTCCGGGCTCTTCACCGCCAACACCATGGCATGCCTGACCGAGACCCTCGGGATCAGCCTGACCGGATGCGCCACCGCCCTTGCCGACGACAACAGGAAGCTTCAGATCGCCAGGGAGACCGGAAGGCGCATCGTCGAGCTCGTCAAGAAGGACGTCAAGCCCCGCGACATCGTCACCCGCGATTCGTTCCGCAACGCCATCCGCGTGGACATGGCCATCGGAGGATCCACCAACACCGCCCTCCACCTGCCTGCCATCTCCAAGGACTTCGGATGCCCCGTCACCCTCGACGACTTCGACGAGATCTCCAGGGACACCCCTCACATCACCAGCCTCAGGCCCGCCGGCCCCTACGCCATCAAGGACCTGGACCGCGCCGGCGGGATCCCTGCGATCCTCAAGGTGCTCAAGGGCAAGCTCGTGGACCTCCCCACCGCCAACGGGTGCTCGATCTACGAGATCGCCGACAATGCCGCCGTCAAGGACCCCGAGATCATCAGGTCCCTGGACAACCCCTTCCACAACCAGGGAGGAATCGCGGTCCTCAAGGGCAACCTGGCTCCCGAGGGGTCTGTCATCAAGCAGGCCGCAGTCAGCCCCAAGATGATGAAGTTCTCCGGAACCGCCCGCGTCTTCGACGGAGAGGCGGACGCCGCCGAGGCCATCACCTCCGGAAAGATCGTTGCCGGAGACGTCGTCGTCATCAGGTACGAGGGGCCCAAAGGGGCTCCCGGAATGCCCGAGATGCTCTCGCCCACCAGCCTGATCATCGGAAGGGGCCTGGGAGAGTCCGTCGCCCTCATCACCGACGGAAGGTTCTCCGGAGCCTCCAGAGGAGGAGCGATCGGCCACGTCTCGCCCGAGGCATACGCGGGCGGGCCCATCGCCGCAGTCAGGGACGGAGACATCATCGACATCGACATCCCTGAGAGGAAGCTCAGCGTCCGCCTGTCCGACGAGGAGATCGCCCAGCGCATGAGGGACTTCGAGCCCCTGAAGCGCCCCGTGGTCGGTGTCCAGAGGAAGTACAGGAAACTGGTCTCCAGCGGTTCCGACGGAGCCTACCTCTACTGAACGGCGGGATCGTTCCTTTTCAACGGGACGGGGGCTCCGGCCCCCATCCCCAAACAAACTTAACCGTGATTTTTGATTAGCCTGGCATGACGAGCGAAAGGTACTATCTCGGCTTCGATGCCGGCACGCAGAGCGTGAAGGTCTCCGTGCATTCTTCCGACGGGTCTTGCGTCGCACAGGCGTCCAACCCGACCACGATAAGGTACCCTTCGCCGCGCCACGTCGAGATGGATCCCGACGAGTACCTCTCCCTGACCGTCAAGGGGATGGCCCAATGCACAGAGCAGATGCGCTCCGGCGGCCTGGACCCTGGCAATATCCGTTCCATAATGGGCGACGGCATCATCTGCGGGATAACAGGCGTGGATGCCGACGGGAACGCCGTCACGCCGTTCATCAACTACTTGGACTCACGCACGCAGGACGATGCCGACGCGATCAACGCCGAAGGGCTGGACATCTGGGGAGAGCAGACCGGCAACGCCGATGCGAGCTGCATGTTCCCCGCGATGTTCGCCAGGTGGTTCCTCGCCAACGGATACGAGTGCGAGAAGTTCGTCCACAACGCCCCGTACATCCTCTCCCATCTTGCCGGACTCTCCGCAGGAGATGCGTTCATCGATCAGGGGACCATGTCCGGATGGGGCCTCGGATACGACGTCATGGCCAAGAGATGGTCCGACGAGCAGCTGGACATACTGGGCCTCGGCAGGTCCTACATGCCCCGCATAAGGAAGGCTTGGGACATCGCAGGCCATCTCACCGACGACATAGCAGAGAAGACAGGCCTGCCATCGGGGATACCCGTCTGCTGCGGCGCTGGAGACACCATGCAGTCCATGATCGGATGCGGGGTCCATTCTCCCGGGATGGCCGTCGACGTGGCGGGCACATGCGCCATGTTCTGCGTCTCCACCGACGGGATAAAGCCGTCCCTCAGCTCTCACGGCACCGGCTTGATATTCAACAGCGGGACCTTGGACGACTCTTACTTCTACTGGGGGTTCATCCGCACCGGCGGGCTGTCCCTCAGATGGTTCAAGGACAGCGTCTACGGCGGGTCCACGGACTACGGGGAGCTCAGCCAGGGCGCATCGGAGGTGCCTGCAGGGTCCAACGGGGTCACGTTCCTTCCATATCTCACCGGAGGCTACGGGGAGATGACCGATGCCAGCGGCGCGTTCATGAACATGACCCTCGACACCGACCGTTCCGCATTGTGGAGGTCCGTCCTCGAGGCCATCGGCTACGATTACATGTCCGTGACCGACCTCTACCGCGATGCCGGAGTCGACCTCTCGCGCATAATCATCACCGAGGGCGGAAGCGCCGACGACGTCTGGAACCAGATAAAGGCAGACATGATCGGCAGCAGGGCCGTGGTCATGAAGACACGCGGCGGAGCCGTCCTGACGGACTGCGCCACAGCCGCTTACGCCGTGGGCGACGTTCCTGACATCGTCGAGGCCATGGGGAAGGTCACCGAGGTTGACCGCTCGTTCGAACCCGACGAGGAGAACACCAGGACGTACCGCCGCCTCTACGACGACAGGTCCTCGGTGATGGAGAAGATGAAAGAAGTTTTCCCGATCCTCAAGGGGATGAACGGGGTCAGGTGAAGTACTCCCTTCCCTTGTCCATCAGGTCCTTGAAGGCTTTCGGATTGTCGGCCAGCGCGGCCTCCACGACTTCGTGGACGGCGCGGTCGAACTCGCCCAGCATCTCCTCGCGGTAGGCGTTGAGGTGCTGGATCTCGTAGTACAGGTAGGGGTCCTCCAGCGCCACGGACACGTTGGTGTCCATGAGCTTGTTGTACGTGGTGGACGCGACGGTCCTCATCTCCTCGAAGCTGATGCCGCTCCTGTCCAGGACGGTGAAGAACGCTATGTTGACCGCATGGCTCAGCCCCAGGACGTAGGACATGTACATGTCGTGCTTCCTGATGGGCATCGTGGTGACGTCCGCCCCATGGTTCCCCAGCAGGGAGATCACCGAGTCCACGCCTTCCTGGGATCCGCAGTCGCAGACCAGCAGGTTCCTGTCGTACATGGATTCCGCCGAAGGCCCGAACATCGGGTGGACGGAGCAGACCTTGCGGCGCTTGCCCATGTCCTCCAGCGTGTCGGCGAAGGGCGATTTCAGCGATGCGATGTCGAATATCAGGGTCTCCGGAGGGCAGATGGCGTCCAGCTTCTCCAGGATCCCGCGGGTGCGGGATATGGGGACCGATACGATCACGGTGTCGGACCACTTGGCGTCCTCCAGGGTAAGGCCGTTGCCCGATGACGGGTCGATGATGTCCACCCTGTGGCCGGACTGCTTCAGGAGGTCGGCGAACCATCTCCCCATCTTCCCGTAGCCTCCGACGATCGCCACATGGCGGGACTCGGACGCGCTCCTGGGAAGGGAGGCCTGGACCTCGATCGATTCCTGCATCAGGATCTTGCATATCTGCTCCGCATAGACGGGGTTCATGCCGTGCTCCAGGGCATATCCCCTGTAGCGGTCGATGACGTTCTTCTCCTGCGCGATGTTCCTCACGGCCGCGTTGCGGGCGACCTTGTCCTCCCCGACCTCGCGGGCCAGGCGGAGCCTCTTCTCCATCAGGGCGAGGATCTCGAAGTCGATATCCTGTATGCCTTTCCTTGCTTCTTCCAATCCCATCGGTATCCCCTCATCATCTGGTCCGCCACGGTGAGCGCGGCCATGGCCTCGACCACGGCGACGGCCCTGGGGACTATGCACGGGTCGTGCCTCCCGGCGACCTCCACCGTGTCGTCATTCTCTGTCTTGAGGTTGATCGTGTCCTGCCTCACGCCGATGGACGGCGTGGGCTTGAAGACCGTCCTGAACACCGTCTCGGCGCCGTCGGACATGCCTCCGACTATGCCGCCCAGATGGTTGCTCTCGGTCACGATCCTCCCGTCGCGGAAGCGGTACGCGTCGTTGCTCTCGGACCCTTTCATGCGGGCCAGGCCGAAGCCGTCGCCGAACTCCACGCCCTTGCAGGCGGGGATCCCGAACATCGCTCTGGCGAGCTCCGCGTCGAGGGCCTCGAACCATATCCCTCCGAAGCCTATCGGCAGGCCTGCGATCCTGCATTCCACTGTCCCGCCCACGCTGTCGCCTTCGGCGCCGGCCTTCTCTATCGTTCCGCGCATGGCGTCGTCCAGCTCCTGCGTGCAGGCCCTGGTGGCGTATGCCCTTGAGCCGAAGGCCTCCTCGAACGTGCGCGCATCCCCGTCGTCCACATCGTAGACGGACCTGGTGAACGCCGCGACACGGATGCCTTCCGCCGCGATGCACTGCTTCGCGATCGCTCCAGCAGCCACGACGGCCGCCGTGAGCCTTCCGGAGAACTGGCCGCTCCCCCTCAGGTCATGGTCCCTGAACTTCAGCAGCGCAGGGAGGTCGGCATGGCCGGGGCGGGGCGTGTCGTAGAACTTCATGTACTTGGAGCCGTCCGTGTCGCCGTTGGCGATCTTCACGAGGATCGGATTCCCGTCGGTCCTGCCGGAGACGACGCCTTGGACGATCTCGACGGCGTCCTTCTCGCGCCTGGGCGTGCCTATCTTCCCTGTGGGCTTCCTGAGGGCCATCTCCTCTGCGATGGCGGCCTCGTCTATCGGCAGGCCTGCGGGGATCCCTTCCAGTATGCCTCCGACGCAGGGGCCGTGGCTCCTGCCGAAGAGCGTGAATCTGACTTTGGTCCCTGTGGAGTACATCTTATCACTCCGACCTCAGTCCGATGGCGGACATCTTCTCCGGGAACCCGGGGAACGAGACGGCGCAGCATTCCGCGTCGTCCATGTCCACGCTCCCTTCGCATACGAGCGATGCGACAGCGGCGGACATCATTATCCTGTGGTCGCCCTTGTGGACGATCCTCCCGCCCTCGAGCCTGGGCTTCCCGTGGATGATGCAACCGTCGTCGGTCGCTTCCGCGGACCCGCCGATGGCGTTGATCATGTTCACCACGGTCTCGATCCTGTTGCTCTCCTTGAACTTCAGCTGAGGGGCCCCGTACAGGCGGCTGTCCCCTTCGGCAGTGGAAAGCAGCACGGCGACGATCGGGAACAGGTCCGGCACGCTGCCCATGTCCACGTCGCAGCCTTTCAGGCTGCCCTTGGACACGGTGATCTCCGTGCCGTCCACCTTTACGTCTGCGCCCGCCTTCACGAGTATATCCGCTATGGCCTTGTCCCCTTGGGGGTCGTCCATGTCCATGCCGGTGACGGTGACGCTCCCTGCGAGGGCTCCGGCCACCATGGGGAAAGCGGCGGACGAGAAGTCCGCGGGGACCATGTAGTCGTGGGAACGGTATCCCGTCCTTCCTCTGATCCCGAACATGCTGCCGTTCCTGGACACGGACGCTCCGAAGAGGCGCATCATGTGGGCGGTCACGTCCAGATACGGAGCGGAGACGGCGTTCCCCAGGATGGTGACGGTGGAGTCGTTCTCCAGCATGGGCGACACCATCAGGAGGGACGTTATGAACTGCGAGCTCACGCCCCCGTCGATGGACACGTCCCCTCCCTTGTTGGGGCCGCAGACGGTCACGGGCGGAAGGCCGTTGTCGGATGCGCATCTGGTCCCGGTCTGGGACAGCGCGTCCAGCAGCGGGCCCATGGGGCGCTTCCTGAGGGATGCGTCCCCGGTTATGGTGACAGGCGAGTCGAACATCGAGGACAGGCCTGCGAAAATGCGCATGGTGGTCCCGGAGTTGTCCGCATCGACCGTCTCCGGCGCATGCAGCCTCCCTCCGGAGATCCTGAAGACGCCCCCATCCTCTGCGATCTCGGCTCCCATGGCGCGGCACGCGGCCAGGGTGGCCCTGGTGTCCGCCGACAGGAGCGCGTTGGCGATCCTGGACTCCCCTCTGGCGAGAGATGCCAGGAAGAACGCCCTGTGTGTATGGCTCTTGGACGGAGGCGGGGCTATCCTGCCGGATATCTCTCCTCCCTTGAACGATATGGATGTCATTGACCGCACCTCGTCTTTGTCAGGATGGTCTCCGAAGGCTTCAGGCCCATCCTCTCGGCGAACGCCGCTCCCTCTCCGGAGGGCACCACGATGGCCACAGCCGGGCCGGAGCCCGACATGCCGGCGCCAAGGGCGCCCAGGGCCATCGCCTTCTCGGCGACGCTGTTGTCCACTTCGGAGGCTTCCGAGATCAGCCTGCCGTTGAGGGTCATGGCCTTGAACGGGTCCGTCATGGCCATCTGTATGACCTGCTCCATCTCCGGCGCCAGGGCGCGGAGCTTCTCCAAGGGGAGCCCGGTCTTCCTTATCTTGAACTCGGGGACGTGGATGACGACGTCGAGGTCCTCCACGTCGCGCTGTCCGATGACTTCGTCCGCACGGTTGTCTGTCACGACCAGTCCTCCGAGCCCGCATCCGCAGGCGTCGTCGAAGGAGCCGGTCACGGTGACCTTGGCCTCCCTGGCGCATCCCACGCCCAGCCTTATCAGGTCCACCTGGTCCATCTCGAACCCGATCTCGTCGAACACTGCGCGGATTATGGCGTTGCAGGCGCAGCTGGAGCTCTTCAGGCCCCTTGACACGGGGATCTGCGAATCGGTCTCCAGCGTCCAGCCTGCAGGCTCTTCCGCGCCTGCGGCCCTGTAAGCCTCCCGGACGCATATGCGGGCCATCTGGGTGTTCTCGGAGGCGTCGTTCATTATGCTGACGGTCCTCTCTCCGCCGGTCACGGTGAACCTGGCCACGGTCTCCAGGGCCACTCCGATGGTGGCCCCGATGCCGCAGGGCATGGCGTTGACCACCGTGATGGATCCGTGGGACCTTCCGGTGCCGGTCATGGGAGCTGCCTCCTCATCGTGTCGAAGGCATCGTCCCTGCCGGTCCACAGCCTGAAGGATTCGGCGCCCTGTCCTGCGAGCATGTCCGCCCCGTAGGCGACGCGGCATCCCTTGCTCAGAGCCTCCCTTGTCAGGGGCGTGTCGGAGTAGACCATGTCGAAGACGGCCTGCTCTTTCGTTATGGCGGATATGTTGACCGGGTACGGCCCGTCGGAGTACATCCCCACGGGGGTGCAGTTGACCACCAGGTCGTACATCTTCACCGACACGGAGGACGGCGCCCTGTAGCAGGCGCCGAACTCCTTGGCCAGCTCCTCGCCGGTCTCGCGGTTCCTGCCGGTGACCGTCATGTCCGCGTTGTGCTTGATCATGAAATGGGCGCATGCCCTGGCCGCTCCTCCGGACCCCATCACCAGGATCCTCCTGTCCTCGGGATCGAACCCTGCGATTTCCAGCGCCTTCCCGATGCCGTTCACGTCGGTGTTGTATCCGGTCAGGACGCCGTCGTCGTTGACGACGGTGTTCACGGCCCCGATGGCCGAGGCGTCCTTGTCCACGCGGTCCAGATGGTCCATTATCTCCGTCTTGTAGGGTATGGTCACGTTCATCCCGCGTATGCCGTAGATGCGCATGACCTCTTCGATCTGGTCTACGTCCCCGGTCTCGAACGGGAGGTACATCCCGGAGATCCCCGCTTCCTTCAGCGCAGCGTTGTGCATGGCGGGAGACCTGCTCTTGCTCAGCGGGTTGCCCAGTACTCCCAGCAGCATGCAGCCGTCTCCCAGGCGGAGCATCTCGTCGACGCTCAGCTGCCCGGGCGCTGTGGGCTCTCCCACGTAGCCGAAGGAGAACTCGTTGCCCAGGATGTCCTGCCTTATCCTAGTGACCGTCCCCAGCGCCCCCATCCCCAGGAGGACGTGCCTCCCTTCGACGGAGGATGCGGCGTCGGCGATGCTGACCAGGTCCCTGAGGCTGTTGACCTTGAACGCTCCCTTGCGGATGTCCGCATCCATGGAGTTCAGGATGGAAGCGATCCTCCCCGATCCGGGGGTGGACTCGTAGTCATGGTAGGACCCGATGACAGTCAGATCGGTCTCCGGGCGCTCCTGCTCGCCTATGTCTATGAGGCCGGAGAAGCCCTCCGGCAGGATCCCAAGGTCCACGTCGCCGCGGTAGGTGACGATGGTCTCCTTCCCCCCGGTGTCCGGGACGGAGTCCAGCAGGTCGGTGCGTATCTCGACCATGTCGGCCCTTTCCGACAAGGAGAGGTCGGAGAGGGTGCTGAGCGAGGCGCAGACTCTCATCAGATCTCCCTTATGGTCTCGTCGATCTTCATGCCGAAGTGCCTTCCGCCGGATTCCAGCCTTCCCAGGACGCGGTCGCCCTGCTTGAGCTTGGACACGGAGATCGCCCCGTCCTTGGTGACGAGCTTGACGGTCTCGGCGTTCTGGAGGATGGTGGAGTACTGCGACTCCCCGTCGGTGGCGGTGACCAGCACGAAGGGCCTCTGCTCGACCTTGCACCTGCCGACGGCGGAGATGCGGGTGGAGCCGTCTCTGGAGACCAGCACGACAGGCTCCCCGGACTTCAGCTCGCCCAGGTACCTTGTCCTCCCCTCGGGGCCGAGGACGTATGCGTGCACCGCTCCGGCGTTGACCCTGAAGGGCCTGGCGTTGACGTAGCCGTTGTCCTCGCTCTCGGACTGGATCAGGAACAGGCAGGATGCCTGGGACCCGATGAGCATGCCCTCTCCGGGGACCATCATGGAGACGGTGTCGACGCAGACGCGGTCGCCCATCTCGATGTTCTTGATGCCGGTGACCTCCAGCTCCCTGAGCTCCACGTCCTGGCTCCCGGAGACGATGCCGGAGAACTGCCTGACGCTGTTGGGGTCGGCGACGGAGATGACGATCCCGTCCACGCCCTTCTCGAGGGTCTGCATGTACAGCTTGGCCTGCTCCTTGTCGGACGCGCAGGCGAAGACCTTGGTGCCGGACCCTCTGAACTTGGCTATCATGTTCTCGAGGGGGATGACGGTCCAGTCGGACGCTCCGAGGATGACCCCGTTCTTCTTGCCGGACATGGCCATGGCCCTGTCCTGGTCCGCGGGGGCCTTGAGCTCCACGAGTTCGTACCCGTTGTCCAGGCGGCCGTCGTCGTTGATGACCAGCTCCACCTTCCCCAGCTCCGCGAAGTCCTCGTCGCCGGGCCTGACAATCGCTGTCCCGATCCCGCTCTCGAGGGCGGACAGGACGAGCTCCTTGCGGGCGGCCTTGTCATCGGGCACGTCGGCCCTTATCCAAACGATCTTGTCCATTGTATCAGCTCAGGTTCTCTTTCTTGGCTTCCTCGACGGTGTATCCGCGGAGGACGATGTCGCTGATGGCGTGGGTCATGGCCTCGACGTTCCTGTGCTGGAAGACGTTCCTTCCGATGGACACTCCGTGGCCGCCGGCCTGGACGGAGTCGTAGACCATCTGGAGGATGTCGTCGTCGGAGCTCATCTTGGGGCCTCCGGCGATGACGATGGGGGCCAGGGTGCCTTTGACGACCTCTTTGAAGGAGTCGATGTCCCCGGTGTAGCTGCATTTGACGATGTCTGCCCCGAGCTCGGTGGCCACACGTGCGGCGTGGGCGATGGCGTCGGGGTCGTAGGAGTTCTTTATCTTGGGCCCGCGGGGGTAGGCCATGACCAGGAGGGGCATGCCCCACTCGTTGCATTCTTTGGAGACGGCTCCGAGGTCGGAGAGCATCTGGGGCTCTGTCTCGGCGCCCACGTTGATGTGGACGGACACGGCATCGGCACCGATCTTCAGGGCCTCCTCGACGGTGGCGACGAGGACCTTGCTGTTGCTGGTGACACCGATGTCCGTGGAAGCGGACAGATGCAGGATGAGGCCGATGTCGTGCCCGCTGGTACGGTGGCTGTAGCGTATGAGCCCCTTGTGCATCAGGACGGCGGTGGCGCCTCCGTTGGCCACATCGTCGACGGTCTTCTTCATGTTGACCAGTCCCTCGGTGGGCCCGATAGACACTCCGTGGTCCATGGGAACGATGACGCAGTTCCCGGTGTTCCTGTCCATAATCCTCTCAAGTCTGATGCTCTTGCCGTACATCCGATTCACCTTGCTACATGCTAACACGCGACATTGTATATCAATCCGATTGATGCTGCCGCGCGAGGCCTACGGCCTCGTAGGCGCAATCCGTCTTTAATCCATCGGAAATCATAGACGGATGCGCAGTGGCTATCCTGCGGAGGATCCCGGGGACAGGGGTTCCGGCCCGTAGCAACCTTTTTATTCAACCCATGTTTACGCGGGATTGTTGGGCTGGTAGATCAGCTGGTTAGATCGCTTGCTTTGCAAGCAAGAAGTCGCGAGTTCGAATCTCGCCCAGTCCACCTTTTCTGAATTCTCAATCTGGTGGCCTAGGGGCTATCGTGCCATCCGTGGCGATGCTTTAAGAGAACAGCGGTGAAAAAGGGGGAAGGGAAGCCCCTCGGCGAGGGGCCGTTTGGAAAACGATATCAGTCGAACTTACCGACGACGGCCTTGATCCTGCGGATGCCTGCGGCGGAGCTCTCCTCTTTCTTGATCTTGAAGCCCTGGAGCTCCGATGTGTTGGAGACGTGGGGGCCTCCGCAGATCTCGCAGGAGACGTCGCCGATGGTGTAGACCTTGACCATCTCTCCGTACTTGTCCCCGAACACCCCGATGGCTCCGCGCTCGCGGGCCTGCTCGATGGGCATCTCCTCGCAGACCACGGGGATCGCCGCCTTGATGGCTTCGTTGACGTAGTCCTCGACGGCCTTCAGCTCCTCGGGGGTGCACTTCCTGTCGAGGTTGAAGTCGAATCTGAGCCTCTCGGCGGTGATGTTGGATCCCTTCTGCTGGATGTCCGGGCTGACGAACTTCCTCAGAGCGGCGTTCAGGAGGTGGGTGGCGGTGTGCAGCTTGGTGGTCTCCACAGCATGGTCGGCCAGGCCTCCCTTGAACTGCTGGTCGGCTCCGAGCCTGGAGTTGTCCTGGTGGGCCTTGAACCTCTTCTGGAAGTCCTCGATGTCCACTTCCTTGCCCTGCTCGGCTGCGAGCTCCTGGGTCAGCTCCACGGGGAACCCGAAGGTGTCGTAGAGCCTGAAGACCATCTCCCCGTCCAGGACCTTGGCGTCGCCGCTCTCGGCGATCATCTCGTTGAACCTCCTGAGGCCCTTGGTCAGGGTCTTGTGGAACTTCTCCTCCTCGGCGGTGATGTTGGTGTAGATGAACTCCTTGTTCCTCTCGAGCTCGGGGTAGGCGGCGGAGTACTGGGTCACGACGACCTCTGCGACCTTCTGCATGCAGACCTCGTCGACGCCGAGCTTGGAGAGGTACCTGCTGGCCCTCCTGATGAGGCGCCTGAGGATGTACCCCTGCCCGACCTTGGCGGGGACGACCCCGTCGCCGAGCATGAAGGTGGCGGCCCTCAGGTGGTCGGAGACGATCCTGAACGCGCGGGTGGTCTCCTCGTCCTGGCCGTACTTCTTCCCGGAGAGCTCCTCGACCTTGGCGATGATCCCGGAGAACAGGGACGTGTCGTAGACGGTCTCCACGCCGCTCAGGATGCGGAGGATCCTCTCCAGGCCCATCCCGGTGTCGACGTTCTTCTGCTTCAGGGGGGTGAAGTTGCCCTCGGCGTCCTTGAAGTACTGCATGAACACGTTGTTCCAGATCTCGGTGTACTTCCCGCAGTGGCAGGAAGGGCCGCACTCGGGGCAGCACTTGGGCCTGCCGTCGTCGTAGAAGATCTCGGTGTCGGGACCGCAGGGACCGGTCTGACCGGCGGGGCCCCACCAGTTGTCCTCCCTTCCGTAGAAGAAGATCTGGTCGTCCCTCATGCCGTGGCTCTTCCAGAGCTGGGCGGTCTCGTCGTCGCGGGGGATGTTGCCCTCGCCGGCGAAGGCGGTGACAGCCAGGTGGTTGGGGTCGATGCCGAGGACCTTGGTCAGGAGCTCGTAGCTCCAGCCGATGGACTCGGTCTTGAAGTAGTCCCCGAGGGACCAGTTGCCGAGCATCTCGAAGAAGGTCAGGTGGCTGGCGTCTCCGACCTCGTCGATGTCTCCGGTCCTGACGCACTTCTGGAAATCGGTGAGCCTCTTGCCTGCGGGGTGCTTCTCGCCGAGGAGGTAGGGCACCAGGGGGTGCATCCCTGCGGTGGTGAAAAGCACGGTGGGGTCGTTCTCGGGGATGAGAGGGGCGGAGCTGATCTGCGCGTGCCCCCTCTCTTTGAAGAAATTGATGTAGGTCTCTCTCATCTGCTGGGCGTCCATGACGCACTCTCCTGTATGTTCCGCAGTTAAGAGACCCATTATTTATACGGTTTCTCAAAGCGGACGGTCGATGGACCTCAGGGCATCCGGCACGCTTCCCGATGCGATGACGACCTCGATCCCCATGTTGGAAAGGGTCTTGGACGGCAGGGAGCCGATCTCGCGGACGACCACATGCTTGCAGTCCTTCACCGAATCCACTATGGACCTTATGTGGGCCCTGTGCTCCTCGCCGGAGGACTGGATGTTCAGATCGATGTCCGCCTTGCGGACGAGGACGGGCTCTTCCGCCGATATATCATATATGTAGAACGAGGGGGCGGAGCCGAACCCGCAGTCGACGGTCTCCCCGTCGGAGGATGCGACGGCGACCATGGTCCCCTTCCTGGGACCGGCGGCCGGTTCCTGAGACGGGCCGCATCCGCTACCGCAGCCTCCGCTGCATCCGGATATGCGGACGAACTCCTGCGACCTGTCCTCTCCGAGGAGGCCGATGGCGTCCGCCCTGCACTGCCTGCAGTGGCGCATCATGCGGGCATCGACGGAGCACTCGTCCATCAGCTTCTTCCTCTCCAGAGGGGTCGGGGACCTGAGTGACTCGAACGGCGTGCCCTCGACGGGGATCAGGGGGAGTATGTTGACCAGATACGCCCCGTGAGACTTCACGTACCTGACCAGGTCGGGGATGTGGACGTCGTTGATCCCGGGGACCATGACGATGTTGACCTTGACGACCATTCCGAGCTCGGAGCACTTCTCTATCCCTTCCGTCTGCTTCGCTATGAGCAGCTCGGCGGCGGGGATGCCGGTGAGGGATTCTCCTCCGTATCTGACGGTGCCGTACACCTTGGCGCCGATCACCGGGTCGCAGGCGTTCATGGTCACGGTCACGAACCTTACTCCCAGGTCGTAGAGGCGCTGGGCGTTCTCGGGGAGGGCGAGGCCGTTGGTGGACACGCAGAGCGTGAGGTCCGGATGCCTCTCGCCGATGAGGCGGAGCGATTCGAAGGTGGACTCGTTGGCCATCGGGTCTCCGGGCCCTGCGATCCCGACGACGCTGAGCTCGGGGATCCTCTCCTTGACATAGCCGACCTTGTCCGCGGCCTGTTCGGGGGAGAGCACCTCGCTGGTGACTCCCGGACGGGACTCGTTGCAGCAATCGAACTTCCTGTTGCAGTAGTTGCATTGGATGTTGCATCTCGGGGCCACGGGGATGTGCATCCTCGCGTACTTCTTGTGAGCATCCGAGCTGTAGCAGGGATGCTTCTCTAAGGCTTCCATGATGTTGCTGACAGGTTCCGACATGTACGGAGCACAACGGCAGAGGGGGTATAATAACGAGAGCGGGCCGCTCCGGGAAGTAAACCCCTGTGACATTCCATATAGTACAATATTATAGGAGGGTCCATGGACGACGCATTCATAGCCTCGGTGATGAGGGAGTTCAGCTCCAGCCTCGCAGCATCCAAGCCCCTGCTCACGGAGCTCATGGACGGGGATGCCGACGGTTACAGGATGCGCGACGGCTCCGTCGTGGAGATCCCGCGCGACAAGCTGCAGGCCGTATGGGATGCATGCGACGATTCCGAGAGGATCAGGCTCCGCCTCCCCATCTACGTCTCAACCGACATCGCGGGCGAGACGTCGTCCTGGAAGGTGGATGGCGTTACGGAGGCCGCCGTGGTGGCGAAGATGCTCGGGAAGAAGGTCTACCGCGACGGATACCTGAGGCTCTACCACCCGGATCTGAGGGACCTCCAGCGGAAAGCCGGCGAAGCGGTGCTCGTGATCTTCACTCCGTGAGCTGTTTTCGCGGCGATCTGAGCGTTTTCTCTCGAAATTCAGGCCAGATTCGGCGGGCTAGGATTTCGGTCATCGATAAGTTTATATATTTGTCTAGAATGGAGGGATTTGCGCGAGATGAAGTCGCGTGGTCACCCAGCGAAAATCTGGGGAGACT
>CAVHQB010000032.1:0-17268 GCA_963637895.1 Lachnospiraceae bacterium | reverse complement strand
GAATCGGACGGATCGACATCTCGCATCCGCCCGATTGGTGAATCCGGGGGGCCTCCCCCCGGTAAAAGGCTCACTGCTTCTTGCCCTGGTTGGCCACGGCGGCCATCTTGGCCCCGATGGCGTCCTGGTCCCCCAGGTACCTCTTGGACACGACGTTGAAGCCGGAATCGAACTCGTAGACCAGCGGCACGCCGGTGGGGATGTTCACTCCGGTGATCTCGTCGTCGCTGAGGCCGTCGAAGACCTTGACCAGCGCCCTCAGGGAGTTCCCGTGCGCGGCGATCAGCACCCTGTCGCCGGCCAGCATCCTGGGCTTGATCTCCTTCTCGAAGTAGGGCGCGGCCCTGGCGACGGTGTCCTTCAGGCTCTCGGTGAGGGGAAGGCATTCCCTGGGGACGGTGCGGAACATCTCCTGGTTGGCGGGGTTCCTCTCGTCCTCGGGGGACAGCTCCGGCGGAGGCGTGGCGTAGGACCTCCTCCAGACCTTCACCTGGTCCTCCCCGTACTTCTCGGCGGTCTCGGATTTGTTGAGGCCCTGCAGAGCGCCGTAATGGCGCTCGTTGAGCTCCCATGCCTTGACCACCGGCAGCCACTCCCTGTCCATCGCCTGAAGGGCTCCGTTCAGGGTGTGGATGGCCCTCTTCAGATAGGATGTGTAGCAGATGTCGAAGTCCAGGCCCTCGGCCTTCATCAGCTCGCCTGCGGAAGCCGCTTCCGTGCGCCCTTTCTCAGAGAGCTCCACGTCGGTCCAGCCGGTGAACAGGTTCAGCCTGTTCCACTCGCTCTCCCCGTGGCGGAGGAGGACGAGCCTCATTGTCCCTGTCATGACCGGAGGATATCCGCGGCTCCGATAAAACGATGCTTGTCCTCGGCAGATTGATAAACATCCCGCCGTTGGGTGGGAGCATGGAGTTCAAGTACCCGGAGCTGGCCGAATCGATAAGGGAGTCGGTCAGGCGCGCGTCCGAAGGCAAGAGAGTGGGCGTGGCCTTCTCCGGAGGATTGGACTCGGGGCTGATCTCGTGCCTCGCGAACGAGTGCGCCGAATCCGTGACCCTGTACACGTGCGGGTCCGACGGGTCCTTCGACGTCAGGGCCGGAGAGGAGCTGTCGCAGAGGATCGGGCTGCCCTGGAAGCAGCTCAGGATATCCAAGGACACCCTTGAGGACGAGATCCGCAGGTTCATCTCCGTGACGGGGACCGGCGACCCGTTCACGATCTCCTACGACCTGCAGCTGTTCACCGTCTGCGAGTACTCGGAAGAGGACGTGATCCTCTCCGGCCAGGGCGCCGACGAGTACTTCATGGGATGCGCCAAGCTCGTAGAATGCGCCGACTGCGACTACAACGCATACGTCAAGGACGGCGTGAAGAGGCTTATGGAGGTCTCCGTCCCCTGCGAGAGGTCCATCGCGTCCCACTTCGGCAAGGACCTGCAGTACCCCTATCTGGACCCTGCGGTCCTGGAGCAGGTGGCCCTCATCGACCCCGCGGACCTGAAGCCGAAGGACATGGCCTCCAGGAAGCAGGTGCTGAAGGACGCCGCATGCTTCCTCGGATACCCGTGCCTGGAGAAGAGGATCAAGAAGGCCTCCCAATACGGCTCGGGGACCACGGACATCATCCGTGCCCTGGCGAAGTCCAAGGGCATGATGTTCAACAGGTACATCCAGTCCGTCTACGACGAGGTGTTCCCCGACGGGAAGGACAGTCTCTGATACCTTTGTTCCGACCGTTACCGCGCGTTTTCACATCAATCGGGCCCGGAACACCATCAGGGCCCGCGGTTCTCGACCCTACCCTTTATTAGAAGGCGCGTGTTAGGGTATCCAAAGAGGATATGGTGTAATCATGTCTGCTGAGAAAGTCACAGTTTCTGTAATCAAAGCCGACGTCGGATCCGTCGTCGGCCATTCGAGACCGCACCCTTCCATGCTCGAGGCCTCCAAGGAGATCCTTGCCGACGCCCAGAAGCAGGGTGTCATCGAGGACTTCTACGTCACCCGCGTCGGCGACGACATCAACCTTTACATGACCCACTACAAGGGAGAGGGCAACAAGGACGTCCACGGAGCCGCCTGGGAGTGCTTCCAGAAAGCCGCCAAGCTGGCCAAGTCCATGAAGCTCTACGCCGCCGGACAGGACATCCTGACCGACGCCTTCTCCGGGAACGTCAAGGGAGCCGGACCCGGCTCCGCCGAGATGACCTTCGAGGAGAGGGGATCCGAGCCTCTGCTGTTCTTCATGGCGGACAAGACCGAGCCCTCCGCGTACTCGCTCCCCCTGTCCCGCATCTTCCTCGACCCCTTCACCACCACCGGCCTCGTCGTCGACGCCAGGGCCAAGAAGGGATTCGACGTCGAGATCCAGGACGTCATCGGGCACAAGAAGGTCGTCATGCAGTCTCCCGAGGAGACCCTGAGCATCCTGTCCCTGCTGGGAGACACCTCCAGGTACGCCATCAAGAGGATCTGCTCCAGGGCCGGCATCGGGCCCGCATGCGTCGTGTCCACGGACAAGCTCAACCTGACCGCCGGGAAGTACATCGGAAAGGACGACCCCGTGTGCGTCTGCCGCGCCCAGAGCGGACTGCCCTCCGTCGGAGAGTACCTCCAGCCCTTCATGAACACCACCATGCTCGTGGCCGGATGGATGAGGGGATCGCACTACGGTGCCTTCTACCCCTGCTCCCCCGAGGACTCCGATCCCGTCTACTTCGACGGGCCTCCAAGAATATGCTGCCTCGGATTCCAGCTCAACGAGGGCAAGCTGCAGGGACTCGAGCCCATCGGAGCCAAGAACGGCGAGCACGTCCCCGTCGACTTCTTCGGCAACCAGACATGGGACCTGGCCAGGCAGAACTCCATCAAGGCCAGCAAGTTCATGAGGAGCCAGGGGCCCTTCATGCCCTCCATCCTCGGACCCGAGGAGATGGAGTACACTTCCAGGCCCGAGGTCCTCAAGGAGCTGACCTCCAGGTTCCAGGATCTGTGAGAGCGATGCAGAAAGCCCCCACGGTCATCGTCAACTTCAAGGTCTACGCCGAGGTGGAGGGCCTCAGGGCCGCCACCCTGGCGAAGACCTGCCAGAAGGTGTCGAAGGAGTCCGGCGTCGAGATCGCGATATGCCCGCCTGTGATCTACATGGCGATCCTCCCAGAACTGCTGGAGATCCCCGTCTACTCGCAGAACGTGGACCCCCTGCCTCCGGGCTCGGGGACCGGGTACATCACGCCCTCCATGCTCCATTCCGCGTTCGTGAAGGGAACCCTGATCAACCATTCCGAGCACAGGCAGCCCGCCGATGCGGTGGGCAAGTGCATCGGCATGTGCAGGGAGCTCGACATCGTCACATGCGCCTGCGCAGAGAGCGTGGACAAGGCCAAGGAGCTGGCCGCGTTCTCGCCCGACATAATCGCCGTGGAGCCCCCCGAGCTCATCGGAGGGAACGTCTCGGTCACATCCGCAGACCCCGGCATCGTCTCCGGGACGGTCGAGGCCGTCCATTCCGTCGACAGCGGCATCCATGTGATGTGTGGCGCCGGCGTGAAGACCGGAGAGGACGTCCGCGCAGCGATGGACCTCGGTGCCGACGGCGTCCTGCTGGCGTCCGGTGTCGTGAAGGCTAAGGATCCCGAGGCCGCCCTCAGGGATCTCATCAAATACATTTGAACGGGCATATGCCCGGGCCCCTTCGGGGGCCTTCTTCCCGTTTCTTCTATTCTCAATCTGCAATCACAGTCTCAAGATCAGGACTGATATAATCCGCATGGTGGATGGCAGCTGGGAATACATCACACTGCTGACCGCCGATGGCGAATTCCTGTTCAGCCATGGCTGCGGATTGCCATCGAGGAGAGGGTTCAGGAGCGTGTTCAAGAAGATAAACGAGGTCTTGCCGACTCCATCTCCATTCGACCTGTATGATAAGGAACCATTCTGAACCACGTGGAACCTAATCGGTCCTTCAGACAAGTTATAGGCACCACATAGACCCCATCAGGACGTTTCATAGCTATCCTGCTCACCCCGCATATCACGCACAGCACCGACGGGACCTTGGCTCCTTTCTCCTCGAACAGCCTCTTCATCCGCAGAAGGCTCTCCGCAGCCACTTCCGCTTCGCAGTATCCGAGGACTATCTCGAACGCGCCCCACCTTCCGTCAGGCAGCTCGATGATCGCATCGATATGGTTGCCCCTTCCGTCACGATAGTGGAACAAGGTAGCATCATGAGCTTCAGCATAGACCGCCAGATCCCTTTCGCACATCCCTTCGAACATGGTTCCGAATGTCCCGATGCTGTTCATCAGCAGCTCTGGATTGAGCTTGAGAGCGGCGATCGAGAGAGACGGGTCGATGAGATGGAGCTTTGGGCTCTTGCCTACACGCATGTCCGATGTGAAACAGGGATTGAAGGCAGGTTGGGCCCAGAGCACATGCATCCTCTCCAGTGCAGACCTGTAGCCTGCCAGGGTGTTCTCGCTGATCCCCTCCCCATCGATGTCCCTCATGCCGGAGATCAGCGATGGGACTTTCACGACAGACGATTCGTTGCGTGCAAAGGACCTGATGACCCTCATCATCCGGTCTGTGTCCCGCCTTGTTCCGTGGATCTCCGAGCAACCGTCCTCGCAGAAGCGCTTCACGCGTGCTCTGTTGGCACGGATGGGGTCCTTCCCTCCGGCCACGATATCGGGCCATCCGCCCCGCACTGCCAGCGATATCAGGCGTTCCATCGTAATGGGTTCGACAGCCTGGTTCTCGAACTCCCCCTCGAAGAGCCCCATGAGAGAGACGGTTCCGATGGAATCATGGGATTCGTACAGCGACATGGGGCGCATGTCCAGAGAGTATATCCTCCCTATGCCGGAATGGAGCCTCTGTCCGCACACCTCATCAGGAAGCGAGAAGGATTCGCAGAGGATGTACTGCCCTTTCTTGCCGGTCTCATCGACCTTGAAACGGACATCGTCCCAAAGAGAAGGCACGGCCTGCCACTCGTCGATGAGCCTGGGAGATTCCCCGTCCAACGCCACAGAACGGTCCAATGCGACCAATTCTCCCTTGCCACCCTCCAGAAGTATCTCGCTGCCGCACAGGCTCCTGCACAACCAGGTCTTCCCGCAGCCTTTCGGGCCACGGATGTTGACGCAACCGAATGTGCACAGGCAATCCTGCAAGACTGAGCTCATGAGACGAGGATATCCGGGCGCGTCGACCATGTCCAGCACATCGGGCCTATCGGATTTAACATAATCCTCGATGATGATTTTTCCAATAAAACATTGAGGCTTTTTCCTGGAAACATTGAGTCGTTTTCCATGATATATTTCGGTGAATTGTATGCGACTGGCCATCCATCCGAGGTTCATAGGCAACCTTTATCTATATTCAAGGCAAGCATCCGGCAGTGATACTGTGAACGCTACTGGCAAGCTCGGATTCGGACTCATGCGCCTTCCCCAGAAAGAGGACGGGAAGATCGACATCGACCAGACCAAGACCATGGTCGACATGTTCCTGGATGCAGGATTCGACTACTTCGACACCGCCTGGGCATACGACGGCAGCGAAGAGGCCATCAAGGAAGCCCTAGTCGACAGGCATCCCCGCGACAGCTTCCGCCTGGCCACCAAGAACGCCTCATGGATAAATTGCAAGACACGCGAGGATGCGATCGACCAGTTCGAGATTTCGCTACAGAGGACCGGAGCCGGCTACTTCGACAACTACCTGCTCCACAACCTCGGCGGCAACCGCACCCATTTCTTCGATGACTTCGGGATGTGGGACTTCGTCCGCGAGAAGAAGGCAGAGGGGAAGATCAAGCACTACGGGATATCCGTTCACTGCACCTGGCAGGAGCTGGACGAGATCCTCGCCGCCCACCCCGACGTCGAGTTCGTGCAGCTCCAGATCAACTACGCCGACTGGGAGGATGCGACCATCCAGTCCAGGCTCTGCTACGAGACCGCCAGGAAGCACGGCAAGCCCATCATAGTCATGGAGCCCGTGAAAGGAGGCCTGCTGGCCAGCCCGCCGGCTTCAGTGAAGGAGATGCTCTCCAAGGTGAACGATTGGAGCCCTGCGGCCTGGGCGCTTCGCTTCGCAGCCGGCCTGGAAGGCGTGGAGACCGTCTTGTCTGGAATGAGCAGCATCGCGCAGATGGAGGAGAACATCGGCGTCCTGAAAGGATTCGAGGGCCTCACAGATGCAGAATCGGAGGCCATGGCTGCCGCAAGGGACGAGATGTCCAAGATACCGATCATCCCCTGCACCGCATGCGGATACTGCGAGAAGGTCTGCCCGAAGAACATCGGCATCACGGGCACGTTCTTCTCCGCCAACATCCTCACAATGTACGGCGACAAGGCCGCCGCCCAGCAGCAGGAAGGCTGGAACGTCTCCGGCCAGGAGAAGGCCCGCGCCAACCTGTGCATCAAGTGCGGGAAGTGCGAGGATGCCTGCCCTCAGAGCATAAAGATTCGCGACGAGCTGGCGAAAGCGGTCGAGGAGCTGGAGATCCAGTGAATCCTGTCCTGCAGTCCTACAAGGCACCGTCTTCATCATTATATAGTTGAATAGTTGTTCACATATTCAAGTGAACTACCATGAAGGCAGTGCTCAAGCTGGAAGGCCTGTGCTGCGCGAACTGCGCGGCCAAGATCGAGAACAAAGTGCAGAAGATCCCCGGAATCGAAGAGGCGAACCTCTCGTTCATGACTCAGAAGCTGACCATCGTCGCTCCCGATGACCAGATCGAGGGCATCGTCGACGAGGCGTCCAAGATCGCCAAGCAGATCGAGGACGAGGTCGTCGTCAAGAGGCTCAAGTGATCCGCATGAACAGATTCGCCTGCAGGATGGCCCTCGGGGCCGTCCTGTTCGCCATCGGCATGGTCCTGCATTACGTTTTGGACGCCGATGCGCTGGTGCAGCTGGCGGTTTTCCTGCCGGCGTACATCGTCGTAGGGTACGATGTGGTGCTCAAGGCGGCACGCAACATCGGCCACGGGCAGTTCTTCGACGAGAACCTCCTGATGGTCATAGCCACCGCCGGAGCGTTCATCGTCTCGTTCATGCCCGGCGCCGCGGACGTCATGTTCCCAGAGGCCGTGGCAGTGATGCTGTTCTTCCAGATCGGAGAATGGTTCGAGAAGCGCGCCGTCGGGAAGACCAGGGAATCCATCAGCTCCCTGGTCGACCTGCAGCCCGACATCGCCCATGTCGTCAGGGACGGAGCCACCGAGACCGTCGACCCCGACGAGGTCTCCGTCGGAGAGATCATCACGGTCCTGCCCGGTGAGAAGGTCCCCCTCGACGGAGTCGTCGTATCCGGATCCACCACTCTGGACACCAGCGCCCTGACCGGCGAGTCAATGCCGAAGGACGCTTCCGAGGGCACGGAGGTCGTATCCGGCTCCATCAACCTGTCCGCCAAGATCGACATCAGGACCACGAAGGAGTACGAGGACTCCACCGCATCCAAGATACTGGAGCTCGTGGAGGAGTCCTTCGCCCGCAAGGCCACGACAGAGAAGTTCATCACCAAGTTCGCCAGGTACTACACCCCCGCGGTGGTCGGAGCGGCGATCCTGGTGGCGGTCATCCCCGGCATCATCACCGGGGACTGGGCCAAGTGGATCTACCGCGCCCTGACGTTCCTTGTCGTGTCCTGTCCCTGCGCCATCGTGATCTCCGTCCCGCTGAGCTACTTCTGCGGGATCGGCTCGGCTTCCAGGATGGGGATCCTGGTCAAGGGAGGCAACTTCCTGGAGGCCCTGGCCGATGCCAAGACCGTGGTCTTCGACAAGACCGGGACCCTCACCCAAGGGAGGTTCAAGGTCTCCAGGATGCACGCCATGGAGATGACCGAGGAGGAGCTGGTCAGGACAGCGGCCATGGCGGAGTCCGTGTCCAACCATCCCATATCCAAGAGCATCATCGATGCCTGCGGAGAGGGCTTCGACGCCTCCTCCGTGAAGGAAGCGGAGGAGATGCCCGGCAAGGGCGTCAGGGCCTCCGTCTTCGGGAAGACGGTCCACGTGGGCAACAGCAGGCTCATGGAGGAGATCGGGCTGGAGTTCTGCCACGAGGAAGTGGCCGGGACCAACATCCATGTCGCGGTGGACGGCAGCTACGCCGGCCACATCATCGTCTCTGACATCGTCAAGGAGGATGCCGAGGCCGCGATCAGGGACCTGCACTCCATGGGCGTGGAGAAGATCGCAATGCTCTCCGGCGATGCGCAGAACATCTGCATGGACATCGGAGGCAAGCTGGG
Source organism: Lachnospiraceae bacterium (assembly GCA_963637895.1). GTDB lineage: Archaea > Thermoplasmatota > Thermoplasmata > Methanomassiliicoccales > Methanomethylophilaceae > Methanoprimaticola. The sequence continues at coordinate 8,982 of CAVHQB010000032.1, read as the reverse complement.
GATCGACGACATCCGCTACGAGCTGCTCCCCGCGGACAAGACCGCCGCCCTGAAGGAGATCATGGACGCCAGGACCTCCGGCACCGTGGCCTACGTGGGAGACGGGATAAACGATGCACCGTCCCTCGCCATGTCCGATGTGGGCATAGCCATGGGAGGCCTCGGCTCGGATGCGGCCATCGAAGCGGCGGACATCGTCATCATGGACGACTCCCCCTCGAAGATCCCCGTGTGCATGAGGCTGTCCAAGAAGGTCCGCAGGATCGTCTGGGAGAACATCGTGTTCGCCCTGGGCGTGAAGTTCGCCATCCTTGCCACCACCCTGTTCGGGATAACCGACATGTGGGCTGCGGTGTTCGGAGACGTCGGCGTCACGGTCATCGCCATCCTCAACGCCATGAGGTGCATGGAGGCCGCCGAAGAGGCTGCTCCTGCCCCTGTCCCTTCCCCCGAAGCCTGAGCTCCGGCCAGGCTCCGCTAAACCATTTCCATCGTTCCCTTGTACGGGAACTTCTGCCGACATCATTATCCGATACCTGTCCATCCGTCGCCCCATGGATGCATTGAAGAAATCGATCCTGGCGATCGCCGTGATCGTCGCCATGCTCTGTATCGTCCCGATGTCCGCGGACACCGACGGATACGGAGAGGCGGACGGCTTCCTGCTGTATCAGATCAGCCCCTACGACGATGACGAAGGGGTCTCGATCTACAACTACGGCAGCGGCTCGCTGGACCTGAAAGGATACCAGATCGTGACGAAGAACTACACCATGTCCGTGACGACGTCGATAAGCGTCGCATCGGACTCTTTCGTGACCCTCTACCACGAATACGTGGACGGGTCCGATTTCATCAACCAGGGGTCGTCCTACAAGCTGGCCGACGTGTGCAAGCTGGAGAACAGCACGAAGACGATCTCCGACATCGACAACATCTTCGTCAACTCCAACGACTACGTCCTTCTCAAGGACTCTTCCGGAAATGTCCTGGACGCCGTCTATTACGGAACGATCAAGGACATCGACACCAGGTACTGGTCCGGTTCCGCCCTGACGATATCCTCCTACACCACTTCTCAGAGGATAGGCACCTTCGACACCGATTCCGCAGAGGACTGGAAGAAGTTCGTTCCCGGGAAGACATACATCCCGTTCGACCCGAACCTCAAGTTCGATGCCACGGTCACCCCGTTCCTATTCCCCGAGAGCGGAGGGATACCTGTCCTGCAGGCCCTTGAATCCGCTCAGAAGTCCATCTGCATAACGCTCTACCAGTTCACCAACAAGAACGTCTACTCGCTCCTGTGCGACAAGGCCGACCAGGGGGTCGAGATCAAGGTCCTGTTAGAAGGAGAGCCCTACCAATACGACATCTCCACAGACGTTACCTACATGAAAGCCCTGGTGGACCATGGCGCCGATGTTCGTCTCATTGGTGTGGCCGATGGAGACGCGACCGACCGTTACACCTACGTCCATGCGAAATACACCCTCATCGACGGCGAGAAGGTCGTGGTCACCTCCGAGAACTGGACCAGAGACAATCTGAACGGAACTACGACGACCAACCCCTACACCACCTACAACGGTAACCGCGGATGGGGGGCCATCATCGAGAGCAAAGATTACTACGATTTCATGAAGAAGGTATTCGACCAGGACTTCTCCACTGAATACGGTGATGTGAAGAAGCTGCTCGAGCTATACCCCAATGTCAAGGCCGCCGAGCTCGACCCATATGAGGAGCCTGAGAGCGCCTCTTTCAAGTCCTACAAGGCGAAGGTCACCCCCGTCCTGTCCAGCGACAACTCCTTCGCAGCCATGAAGTACTACATCAACAACGCCACCACCAGGGTCTACGCCCAGAACCAGAGCCTGGGCAGCTCGTACCAGAACCTCGAAGAATCCTCACCCCTGTACTACCTGAGCCAAAAAGCTAGTAAAGAAGTGGACACCAAGCTCATCCTGTCCTCCAACGACAATTACAAGTCGGTGATACTAGAGATCAACCAGAAAACGATGATCAAGGCCGCCTGCATGACCAGCGCCTATGTCCACAACAAGGGGCTGGTGTGCGATGATTACGTATGGGTGTCGTCGATCAACTGGACGGACACATCGTTCAACAACAACAGGGAGGCCTGCGCGGTGATAGAGTCGTCGGAGATCGCCGACTACTTCGCGTCCGTGTTCCAGCAGGACTTCGACATGTACTACAGCTACGACGGCTTCAAGATCAACACTTCCTCGATCAAGGAATCGTACACTGCCGGCGAGGAGATCACCTTCGAAGTGAAAGTCACTCCCGAGGGCGACTACACCTACGTCTGGGACCTCGGAGACGGATCCGACCCCATCACCACCTACGTGCCCCGCATCGCTTGCAAGCCGATCTCCACCGGAGACGCTTCCGCATACGTGCTCACGCTGACTGTCACGGACAACGACACCGGACAGTACACCACAGTGACGAGGGACTACTCCGTGGTCAAGGACGACTCCTCGGGCCTGTTGTCTAACAACAAGTCCCTGATCTACGTCGTGATCGTCATCGCGCTCCTGGTCGTCTCCCTGGTGGTCAAGTTCGCCGGCCTGGGCGGGAGCAAGTCGAAGAAGAGCACCAAGACCAAGTCATCTTCCGGTTCAAAGAAGAGGAAGTGATCCAACGTTTTACGTGAGGAGGATGACCGAGGCCGACCTCATGCCGGTCTTCGGCATCCTCAACATGAACCTGGACGACTTCTTCTCCGAGGATGTCGTCCTCTTCTTCCTGCAGCAATGGCCGGAAGGCCAGCTCGTCGCCACCGACTTCAGGGGAACCGTCGTCGGGGCGCTCTGCGGGGCCCGCCTGGACGGCGGAAGGGCATCGGTGAGCCTCCTGGCCGTCGATGCGCCTTACCGCCATCAGGGCGTGGGGTCCCTGCTGCTGTCCAATCTGGACCGCGCCTGCATCATGAGCGGGATCTCCACGGTCCAGCTGGAGGTCAGGACCACCAACGCGAACGCGATCCGGTTCTACAGGAACAAGGGCTTCGTCATCACAGAAGAACTGCCATCGTTCTACAACGACGGCGGGTCCGGGTACCGCATGGTCCGCAGGTCGGGATCCATCAGTCTTTCCTGAGGATCACGTAGATCGTTATCGCTCCGACCACTACGATCGCCGTCGCCAGGATGTAGTTGAGCATGGCGCTGCGGGAGATGGCCCCTTCGTCCTGGTCGTCCTCCTGCTCCGCTATCCTGTAAGTGCCGTTGCCCTGGGCGATAAATGAGACTTCGGGGTAGGTCGAATCGAGGACCTTCATCTCCGAGCCGTCCTCGGCATAGACGTGGTGGGCCGTGCTGCCGGATACGGTCACCGTCACGGTCACCGTGAAAGCGGAGAGCACGTTCCCGTCGATCCCCTGGACTGCGAGCCTGTACGCGATATCCTTCTCCGACGCCGAGACGTCCATCAGCGATATCAGGAACCTCTCTCCGCTGAAATACATGGAAGACGGCGCGACGATGGTGACCTGGCGGTCGCCGTTGTACAGCAGGACGGATATGCTCCTGATGTAGGCGCTTCCCGAAGACCTTATCACAACGGAATCGTCCTCGGATGCCATGACCTCGATGGAGCCGTCCTCCCTCGGGTTGACCGAGATAGAATAAGCGACGAACCCTCCGCCTTCAACGGTCCCCTGCACGGTGCCTCCGCGGCTCTTCTCGATCATCCCCGTGTTCATCAGCGTCCCATCGTTGACCAGGGCGCCTTCCAGATAGCACTGGTGCGCGATGGTGAGCGAAGCGCCTTCGGAGATATGCAGCTGCGTGCCGGAAGGCACGGAGAAGATGCAGGAGGTCATCAGGTGGTATCCCGTGCGGATCTCCAGGTCCGATGCGGAAGCCCATATCCCGCGGTCGCCGTAGACCTGGATGGTCCCTGTGCCGCTCGAATAGCATGTGGTGCTCAGGGACTTCGTCCTGGCGTTGCCGCCGATGGTGTAGCTCGAAAGCTGATAGCAGGTGCTCTGAGCGCGGTTGGATGTCCTGAAGCACTTGTCCTGCCAGACCTGGATGCCCTCGGCGTCGATGAGGACGTTCTTGGCGGTGGTCTCGATGGTGCTCATGGACACCTCGTCCCCGTTCCAGAGCAGGCGGGGGATCTCCAGCACCCCTGACCCCATTATGACGGATGTGAACGACACGGTGGCGTCTATGGACACCGTCACCGCCCCGCGGGCGTAGAATGAGTTGATGCTCGAGAGCATGTAGTTGCTCCCGTACTCCGTGTCGGCTCCGATGCAGAAGTAATCGACGGAGCCGTGCCTGAGATTGTAGTCCAGGGTGCCGACCACGGAGCACACGTTGGTCATGTACCCGACGGAGCCTCCGTCCAGGACGAAAGAGACCGAGGCGTACCTCCCGTTCTTGCCGGAGGGGAACATGCGGTCGATCTCCGAGCCTTTGGACACTGTCGTGCAGATGGAATCGGCCTCCACCATGTCCTCCGTGGGGGACACCTCGGTGACCGAGCAGGACGAGAACGACAGGCTGACGGCCCCCAGGGGCTTGTACATGATGGTGTAGTGGTCCTTCAGCTGCGATTTGACCGACTGCGTCACGGTAAGGACCTTCAGGGTGCTCAGGGAGCCGCCGGACATCTCGAAGACGACGTCGACCTGGTCCCTCTGGTCGTCCTTCGCATCCACGCGGATGAGGACGAGGTCGGACAGCTCTCCGGAGACCATGACCACGTTCAGATCGTCCACCAGGTTCGACAGCTGCGTCACGATGAGCGAAGACCCGAGTGACATGGACGACACCGTCCATTCCTCCTCGGATTCTATGTCGCTGAAGGATGAGGTGCGCTTCATCACGTTGACCGTCGACTTGGCGCCCTCGTAGATTATGGCATCGGCGTCCGGGTGCTCCGCGGCGAGCTTGGCGTCCGGTGCGAGCGGAGCGCCGTCGGAGTCCGCCGATGCAAAGGCCGCCAGGACAAGAATCCCTACCGCGATGACGATTGTCGCTCTCCTGACGGTGTCCATGCCAATGCCAACATCTTCGAGGTTATAAAGCATGGCGGAGGACTGTACAGGAATCTGTCATCCGCAGACAGGCTCGGAGAAGGATGAGAAGGAAAATGGGGGATGGTCCCCCGGTTTTGCTCAGTTGAACATCGAGTCGTCCAGATGCTCGGTCTGATAGTAGTACGAGGAGCGCTCCTTCTGCGCAGAGGACACGTCCTTGGACAGTCCCTTGTTGTAGGAGCCGTAGCGCTCGCGGATCTGCTCCTCGACGCTCCTGGAGCGCCTCAGCGCACGGCGGATGTGGTCGCCCGTGATGTAGGGCGCCTCCTCCATGACCGCTATGTCCCCGGCGGCGCGGATCAATCCTCCCAGCTCCCTGAGCCTGAGGGTCAGGGCTCCGCCCTGGTTGTCCGCCTTGGCGCGGGCCTTGCCCTCCTGGATGATCAGCTCCACGGCCTCCACGGTGGCGTGGGGGATGTGGCCGTCCAGGTTGACCTCCTGGGCCACGAACTGGGCGTATTTCGCACGGTTGCGGGGGTTGTCGGGCATGGCGATGTCCACCAGAACCTCGTACCCTCCGCCGATGATCCTCGACCTCAGGGGAGACAGGATGTTCTCCAGGTCCTGGATGTTGCAAGCGGCGACCAGGATGAAGTCGCAGGGGACGTCGTCCACCTTCACGCTTGCTCCGGCGGACTGGGGGTTCCTTCCCACGATGGGGAAGGTCTTCTCCTGCATGGCGGTGAGGATGTACCTCTGGAGGTCCCCGAGATGGGAGATCTCGTCGATGAACAGCACACCCTCGTGGGCCTCGTGGATGGACCCTGCGACGATCCTCTCGTAAGCCGGGGTCCCCAGCTTCTCGTGGCCGCCGTAGGGGTCGTGCCTCACGTCTCCCAGCAGCTCGGTCTCGGACGCTCCCGTCGCAAGGACGAAGGGGTCGCGGTGCAGCTTCACCAGGACCTTCTCGTTGCTGGTCCTCTGGAGCTCGCCCCTCTTGTCCAGGGCCTTCTGGTCGAGCATGCGGATCTTGTCGCCGGCGCGCTCGAAGATGACCACTTCCTCCACGCCGTCGCGGGTGCGGGTGGTGTGGACCTTCTCCTTCCCTGCCGTCGCCTGGGGCATGGCCACTTCGAGCAGCCCTCCCATGATGTCCTGGAAGGGGTTGCTGCGGTTGCCCATGTCCATCTTGCTCTGGCTGCAGTGGGGGCAGGTTATGTCGGTGGGGAGGGAGTATGCGCCGCATGACTTGCACCTGTATCCCAGGTGCTCGGCCACGTTCTTGGGCGCGTCCTCCGGCTTCATCAGCACTCCGACCGACTCCGCGCGGATGCTCTCCTCCCTCTCGACCTCCTCCTTCTCCAGGACCTCGAGGAACGGCCTCTCGGCGTTCTCGGGGTTCTTGACCACCCTGACCTCGTGGGAGGGCTGGGGGAGGTTCATGGAGAGGGCCCTGGCGATCATGGACTTCCCTGTGCCGGGGGGCCCCACCAGGAGCAGGTGCCTGCGCTGCTTCGCAGCGATCTTGGCCAGCTCTATCGCTTCCTGCTGCCCCAGGACCCTGTCCAAGGGGTCGGTCGGGATCTGAATCTCCTCGGTGGACTGCATCGAGGCGAAATCGTCCCAGGTCTCGACAGGTCTCTTCTCGGTCATGGGAACCTCAGTACAGGATGTCCTTGGTCCAGATGGTCAGGTCTGCGGGCATCTTGGTGATGTTGCCCTTCCTGGTCCCGACGACGATGCCTATGCCCTTGTCGGCGGAGACATCGACGATCCTCTGGGAGATCACTCCGTCGAACACGATGTAGGCGACGTTCTCGGAGTCCTCTTTCAGGGAGTTGACCAGGCTCTTGACGGCCACCTCGCGGATGACGTTCATGTCCTTGTCCAGGACCTTGGCGTTGTGGGTGGTGGAGAGGCTCAGGAGCATGTCCCTGAACTGCTCCTGCTCGGGAGTGAGGACCTTGTCGCTGACCTTCTTGGCGCGGCCGCGCTTGACCTCCTTCTTGGGCTTCTCCTCTTCGACGGGCTCCTCGACGGGGGCCTCCTCTTTGACCTCGACCGCCTCCACGGGCTCTGCGGCCACAACGGGCTCGGCCTTCTCCTCGGGGACGGTCTCCTCGACGGGGGCCTCGGGGACGGTCTCGCGGACCATCAGGTGGGTCTCCGGCTTGATAGCGAGGGACCTCTGGGCCGCGGGCATCTCGATAGCGTCGGAATCGTGCTTCTTGCGGAACTTGTCGATGGCGCCGTTGTCGAACCTCTCCTTCTTGGGCTCGTCCCTGTCCCTGCGCTCGCGCCTGTCCTCACGGTCCTTCCTGCGCTCGCGCCTGTCCTCACGGTCCTTCCTGCGCTCTCTCCTGCCCTCGTCCTCCTCGTGGCGGTCCTCCTTGGGCTCGTACTTGGACTCGTGCTCGGCCTCGAGCTCCTCGAGGGGCCTCTGCTCGGTGTTGGAGAGGCCGTTCATCTCCATGTACTGGTCTCCGGGGACCTTGTTCCTGAGGCATTTGATGATCTGCTTGGCGGTGAGCTCCTCGACCTCGTGGGCGCGGGGCGCACGGGCGACGAAGTCGACCTCTGCGACCTGGAAGAGCTCCCTGAGGATGAGCTCTCCTCCCCTGTCGCCGTCGACGAATGCGGTGGCGACCCTCTCGCGGGAGAGCTCCTGGACGGTCTTGGGGATGTTTGTCCCCTCGACGGCGATGGCGTTCTTGATTCCAGCTTTGAGGAGGTTGAGGACATCGGACCTGCCCTCGACGATGATGATTGCCTCGGAGTCCCTCACGTTGGGCCCGGCGGGGCACCTGTCCTTGCCGTAGGTGGTGATCTCCTCGACCTGGACGCTCTGCCTGACGCTGTCGGTCAGGTCGAAGCTGGAGCCCTTGGACTGCTTGATGAGCTCGTTGAGCAGCTCCTTGGCCCTCTCGACGACCTTCTCCCTCTTGGTCACGCGGACATCCTCGATCCCGAGGACGTGGATGGATGCCTTGCAGGGGCCGACGCGGTCGACGGTCTCCAGAGCGGACGCGAGGATGACGGTCTCGACCTGGTCCAGGCTGGAGGACATGTAGATGATCCCCTCGGACTTGCCGGATTTGGAAGTGACCTCGACCTCGATCCTGCCGATCCTTCCGGATTTCTGCAGGTCCCTGAGGTCCAGCTCGTCGCCGAGGAGCCCCTCGGTCTGTCCGAAGATCGCACCGACCACGTCGGGCTTCTCGACGATGCCGTCGGCATTGATCTTCGCTTTCACCATGTATTTCGTTGTATTCGGATCTATGTTCATGAGCACCCTCCTGAGGGTGTTGCAGAAAAACTGAACGTCCTGTCCGATCCTTGCTGTCCACACGGATGCAATCCGATGTACGTCTGCCGATTCACGGCAAACCTCGAATGACGGGTCGGAGCACCGTTGCCCGCTTATACCGATGAGTTCCGCCATATCTGGGGCGGATGTGATTGTGATGATGTGACAGGGGAATTTCAGTTCTCCTTAACTGGCGTATCACGATGTTGTTTATATAGATGAGGTTGAAAATGTCATTTTGTCCGCGCATCTGGCCTCGATATCTACACAGTGTGCGGAACCGATATATCATAGACATCCTATACAATCCACAGGTGACATCATGACAGACGGTATCTTGGATACGAAAGAATTCTGGGACGGCGTGAAGAAGGTCGGGCCCGGCTCAGAGTTCAGATACAGATGCATATTCGATCCTACTCCTGTGGTAAAACCGGAACAATCCCCTTCAGCTGATGACGATGAATCAAAGTAAGAGGAGGCTCTTGATCGTCGCAGGTCCAAACAGATCGGGAAAATCTTCACTTGTCACATCTGGTCTTCTTTACGTCTCCGAAGACAAGATCATCAACCCGGATAAACAATCGTTCGAGTGGGTTCACGAATACCTTCAAGGATACATCTGACCTGAGACACTGTTTCAACATCATGGGCCCAA
>CAVHQB010000031.1:0-17509 GCA_963637895.1 Lachnospiraceae bacterium | reverse complement strand
GATAATTATCCGGCGGTCCCCCGCCGGTGAATGGTTTATCAGTCCTTCATCAGGGTGTACAGGACAGCCTTCTGAGCGTGCAGGCGGTTCTCCGCCTGGTCGAACACGACGCTCTGGGGCCCGTCCATGACCTCTGCGGTGATCTCCTGTCCGCGGTGGGCGGGGAGGCAGTGCATGACGATGCAGGAGGGCTTGGCGAGCTTCAGGAGGTCGCTGTTGATCTGGTACGCCTGGAAGAGCTTGATGGCCTCTGCCTCGGGCGTGGAGTCTCCCATGGAGATCCATGTGTCGGTGTACAGGACATCGGCGTCCTGGCAGGCCTCCTTGGGGTCGTGGGACGCGATGATCTTGGAGCCGTTCTCCTCGGCGATCTTGGTGGCGCGCCACATGATCTCCGCGTTGGGCATGCGGACGGCGGGGCAGCATGCGACCATGTCGATCCCCATGATGGCGCAGGCGTAGAGCAGGGAGTTGCACACGTTGTTGCCGTCTCCCAGGTACACGAGCTTCTTGCCGCGGAACCCTCCGAGCTTCTCTTTGATCGTGACCATGTCGGCGAGGGCCTGGCAGGGGTGCTCCAGGTTGTCGAGCCCGCTGATGACGGGAACGGTGGCGTACTCTCCGAACTGGTCCATCATCTTGTAGTCGAAGGCACGGTACATGATGCCGTGGACGAAGCGGCTCATGACACGGGCGGTGTCCTCGACGGTCTCGCTGTGGACCCCCATCTGCATCTTGGACTCGTCGATGTAGAGGGCGTGCCCTCCCAGCTCGGTGATCGCCACATCGAAGGAGATCCTCGTGCGGGTGCTGGGCTTCTCGAATATCATCGCCAGGGTCTTGCCGGCGAGGGGCGCTCCGTGGTGGCCGCGCTCGGCCTTGAGCTTGATGGCCAAGTCGACCATCTCGGGCCACTTGTCCTGCATATCGGAAACTGAAATCAAGTCCCTTTTTGCCATGGACGCTGATAGATGCGAACCTTTAAGAACCCTGTGCGACGCAATGGACAGATAAGAACGAAGCTGTCCGATGGCGGACAAATCTCATCTCTTCACAATGATGCAGACGACATCCTGGTCGTTGACCACATGGTCCATGCCGACCGTCTGGCCGGGGAACTTCGCGCTGGTCCCCCATATCATCGCATAACGGAAATTGTTCTTGAAGTCCCTGTGGATGAGCTCGCACACGTCCCCGATGGTGTTCCCGCGCTTGACGATCAGCGGCACGTCCATGTCTGCCTCCTGGCCCTGGGGCTTCAGGTAGATCCTGATCATGTCGATGGTGTCGTAGATGGCCTGTTTCAGGTCGACCATCCCGTACCCGGTGGCTGCCGAGATGGGGACGGTGTGGTACTGGCTGTGCATCTCCTGGACCGCCTCGAGCTGTCCGGGCTTCGCCAGATCGACCTTGTTGATCGCCATGACGGCCTTGATGTACACCCTGTTGCCCGCCAGCACATCGAGCATCTGCTCGACGTTGATGTCCTCACGGACGACGACGGTGGCGTTCACATGGCCGTATGCGGCGGTCATGTCCTTGATGGTGTCCACATCGATCTTCGTGAGCTTCAGGGTGGGCTTGACCAGGATCCCTCCGTGGTCGGAATGGGTGATGACGACGTCGGGGCGCTTCTGGTTGAGCCTGATCCCGGCGTTGTACAGCTCCTTGAACAGGACGTTCATGTTGGGGTTGAAGATGTCCACCACGAGGAGGATGACATCCGACGCCCTGGCGGCGGCGATGACCTCGCGCCCGCGCCCCTTGCCTCTGGACGCGTCCTTGATGAGACCGGGCATGTCCAGGATCTGGATCTTGGCGTGGTTGTACTCCATCACACCGGGGACGACGTCGAGGGTGGTGAAGTGGTATGCTCCGACCTCGGACTTGGCCCCGGTTAGCTGGTTCAAAAGTGTGGATTTACCCACGGAAGGGAATCCCACAAGGGCCACGGTGGCGTTCCCCGCCTTCTTGACGTAGAAGCCTTTGGTAGGGCCCTTGGACGCGCGCCTCTTCTCCTCTTCCTGGGAGAGCTTGGCGATCTTCGCTTTGAGCTTCCCTATGTGACCTTCGGTAGCCTTGTTGTACTTGGTCTTGGAGATCTGTTCCTCCAATTCCTTTATCTGCTCCTCGATGGTCGCCATAGGATTGCCTCCAGATTCCCAGTCAAGGACCGCCAGTATTAAGCATTAACCTAGTCGCGATGCCCCGGAGGCCCGGCATCGGCTGCATCGGGCGAACGTCAGGCAGGATGGCTCATGTATCCGCTGAGGAAGCTCTCCACGAGGGGCTTCAGATGCGTGAGGTCCGCATTACCGTCCAGGTACACCTGCGTGAAAGCGAGGATGTCCCCTCCGTGGTCGATCCTCTCCGTGTGGAACCAAGCGTCCACCGCAGCGTCCACGGCGGCCTCGTCGGAAGTGGCGTCGGAGATGGTGTCGCCGATGACCTTCACGAAGTCCCTGAGGGAATCTATGTCCTCGACGTACTCCGCGAGCTTCTCATCGTCGTCGACCATGGAGTCGATGGCCTCTATGCAGCTGTCTGTGAACCTTATGTAGCCCACGCACATCTCCAGGATGCCGATAACATCGTAGGCGCAGCGCATGGCCTCCACAAGCAGGACCAGTGCGGATCCCATGTCCTTCATGAGGGCGTCAGGATCGTCGGACGATTGGGCGAACGATGCCAGGAACACGTCCAGCATGGAGCCGATGATGTTGAATGACTTGTCGGAGACGTGCTTGCTGAGCACGTCGATAAGGTAGAGGGCGCCTCCGCAGTAGCCTGCCGGAGCCTCCACCTGCGTCATGGTCCAGTCCACGATGACGGTCGTGGCGCACTGGGCGATGCTGCTGATGTCGTCGGGGTTCGAGGCGACGAGGTCCTCGAACGCCTTCGCAGCCTTGACGGGTCCCTTCTCGCTGAGAACGGTGCGGAAGCTGATCATGTCGTCGTACCAGGGCTTCTTGCTGAAGCGCTCGACGTTGGCGTTCGTGTAGTCGATGGACTGGATCAGGTCGTAGAGACCGGACGCGTCCGCGCCTGCCCTCTCTTCGGCTGTGAAACGGTTGCCGCAGTGGAGGCAGAAGGATTCGTCGTCCGCATCGTCGATGATGGCCGTCTTCTCGCATTTCGGGCAGGTTAGCGTCAGTATCGCCATGGCGGGCGGATGGCCTTGTCCCCTATATAACCGAGCAGTCCATGCTCCTCAGACCCTGCCGGGCATCTGCGTCCAGCACGTCGGACGTTCGCTCACGTTTATCTACTAGTCAGAATGTTCCACACACAATGACCGCAAACGCAACTGGCCTTGGCTCCAAGCTCAGCGAGGAGTTCATGGCCTTGACCACCAAGCAGTGGGTCGGGATCATCGCAGGGATAATAATAGCCCTCCTGGTGGAGATGTTCCTGGGCACCACATGCATGGGATTCTTCATCGCCGCCGTGGCCCTCTATATGATACCCCATATGCTCGGAGTATCATCTGTGAAGATCAAGACCATAATAGGGGTCTTGTTCGCCGTCATGGCAATCGTTGCCGGGACGTTCGCATACAGCGGCACCATAGAAGCCTACGAGAACAACAAGAACACATCCGAGTCGCACACCGTGCAGGACATAGTGTACGATGCGGATGCGGGCACGATCACGTTCACCCTCATCACCGACCGCGCCCCCGGAGACTCCGAGAACCCCAGGACCTGGCATGGAATCGTTGAGACCGTGCCCGTCGAAGGGATATCGTTCGGCGTGCCGAACCGGTCGGGCGGTGCGTCGCATCTGTTCAGAGAGACCACCGATCCCGGATACGAGGAAGGAAGCACGGGGATCCTCACCGTCACCGATGCAGGAACGAAGGACGGCAAGTACGTCTACACCTGCTCCGTCAGCGACTTCAAGCTCGACAACGGGAAGCTGTACCTGGTCGGAGTCGGGATCACCCAGGACAACAAGATCTCCAGCGGAGAGAGCGTCACCTTCATGATCGACAGGGGATGCAACCAGACTGCAGTCTACTTCACCGGAAGCTCCTACACCGTGGCCTTCGCGGTTGTGATCTTCTTCATGATCCTGATATTCTCCGCCATCATGAGGCGCAGCGCCGAGAAGAGCCGCAAGAAGATGGAGGCCGAGGGAAGGCTGTACCCCAAGGGATACGGCAGATGCAAGAACTGCGGAGCCACCGTCCTCCCCGGAGAGGTCAACTGCAGGAAGTGCGGGACCTACATCGACGTGCCCGAGGAGATGAAGCCCCACAAGAAGGACTTCTTCCAGTGCACAGAGTGCGGCGCAGAGGTGCCGGCCGATGCAACTGTATGCCCCAAGTGCGGAGCGAAGTTCGAAGGCTCGGAGACCGAGGTCGTCCGCGAGGACGGAGAGGTCGAGACCACCGAGGACGACATGATCGCCTGCCCCGGATGCGACTACCACGTCCCCGCAGGGACCGACTGGTGCCCCAAGTGCGGGCGCATGCTCAAGAAGGAATGAGCAGAGGCCCCGGGACGACCGGGGCCCGATCTTTTTAATATCCTCCCTGCGGAACCGCAGGGAGGGGTTTGCCGCCCCTTTCGGGGCGTAAGAGCACCAAGTTCCGTTCGGAGAGATCTCGTCACTTCTTCCTCTTGCGGAAGGTGACCTTTGAATCCTTCATGTTGATGACGGCGTCCTCCAGCTTGGTGATGACGTCGCTGCTGGTCTGGATGAGGTCCCATCCGACCTCCTTCATCATGATCGCCTCTCCGGCGATGAACAGCCTCGCGGTGATGCTGTACTTGAAGTTGCCTCCGGTGTCGTTGTAGCGGGACACATGCATCGTCAGGGACTCGGGCTTGTAGATCTTGGAGATCTTGGTCACCATGTCCTCGATGTCCGCGTAGATGGCGGCGGTGGCGTCCTTCTCGTCGTCCTCCAGGCCGCTTATCTGGACCAGGAGCATGTCCCTCTCCCTGCAGGCGGACAGCAGCTCGATGATGTCGTACTCGGTGAGCACTCCCACGAGCTCCTTGCCCTCCACCACGGGAAGGGTGGAGATCTTGTGGTCGACCATCAGGTCGATGGCCTCGGAGATGTCGCTGTCCCACGGGATGGACTGGACGCATGTGAGGGCGATGGACTCCACGGTTATCTGGGCCTTGGAGCTCTTCTCCAGGTCCCCGATGAGCTTGTTGTCCTTCCTCCAGTTGCAGTCGATGACCTCCCTCATCCCCACGATACCGATGATGTTGTTGGCATCGTTGACCACGGGCATGGTCCTGTAGTCTCCGCGGATCATCATGTCCATGGCGTCGTCCATCAGGTCGTTGGCCTTGACGGACTCCACGGGGTTGGTCATGATCTCCCAGACCTTGATCTCCTTCAGGGCCTTGATGCCCCTGACGATCTCGATCAGCTTGGTCCTCCTCACGATGCCTATTATCTTCTTTCCGTTCAGGACAGGGAGCTGACGGCAGTTGCTGGACACCATGATCTCCGCGATCTTGGTGATCTGCATGTCCATGGTCACTGCGGGCAGCTGTCTAATGTAGTTCTTGACCTTGGCGTCAAGGGTGACGCTCTTCTTCTTGAGGATCGAAGCGTAGCTTATCATCCCCTTGAACTCGCCGGCGTCCACCACGGGGATATCCTGGTATCTGGACTCCCTCATGACCGACAGCGCATCTGAGATGCGGTCATCGGAGGAAACGGTCGGGAATTCGGCGGACATGATTTCATCGACGGAGAAGCCGTCGATCTGCGATCTGAGCATTGTAATCTTCTTCAGATCCTCTAGGTCCTTTACAGCCATTAGAATTTCACCTCTGGGTAGAACATCGGCTGGGTACGTTATAAGCCTTCTCGGCCAGGCGGATAGAATTTACGAGTTCCGATGCCAGCGCTTCGAAAATCGATATCGATAGAAGAAAAAAGCCGGGAACCGCGCCGCGTCCGGTACGATTCCCAGCAAGCATTAAATAGATTATAGGTCCGCGAAGGAAGCGCCTGCCAGGAGGTCGTCCACGATCCTGGGGACGTCCTCGATCTTCACGCGCTTCTGCTCGGTGGAGTCCCTGTCGCGGATGGTCACGGTGCCCGGTGCGGCGCCGTTGTCGAGGGAGTCGTAGTCCACGGTGATGCACCACGGGGTTCCGACCTCGTCCATCCTGGCGTACCTCTTCCCGATGGTCCCCGACCCGTCGTAGTAGGCCTCCACCCTGTGGGAGTGGACCTTCTCGTAGATCGAGCGGGCGATGTCGTCCAGGCCGTCCTTCTCCATCAGGGGGAACACTCCGAGCTTGATGGGAGCGACGGCGGGCTTCAGCCTGAGGACGGTGTAGTCCTCCTTCTCGTCGTGGGAGTAGGCGTGCTCCAGGACGGAGTAGAATATCCTGTCCAGCCCGTGGGAGGGCTCGATGACGTGGGGCACGACGCGCTCGCCGGTGACCTTCTCGTTGACCTTGGCGATCTCGAAGAACTCGTCGGTGAGCTCGATCTCCTCTCCGTCCACCACGATCTTCAGCTTGCCGTCCTTGACAGCGGACGGGCTGGCCTCCTCCATGGCGGCGGCGATGGCCTTGGCCTTGCCTTTGAAAGCGGGCCCGAGGGCCTTGTGCTTGGCGCGGACCTTCTCGACCTCCATCTCCCTGGGCTCGTCGAACCTCTTGAAGTGGGTGAGCTCGGTTCCGGAGAACTCGGCGTGCCTGGAGAGGTCCCAGCATCCCCTGTCGGCGATACCGGTGATCTCGATCCATCCGTAGGACAGGAGCACCTCCGCATCCCAGCAGTCGGCCGCGTAGTGGGCCATCTCGTCCTTCTCGTGCTGCCTGAACCTGAGCCTCGCGGGGTCGATGCCCAGAGCGGTCAGGAGCTGCTTGGTGGTGTACACGAAGTAGGCGAGCACGCGGTTGGCGATGATGCCCTTCTCCACGGCTTCTTTGACGGTGACGGTGACCATGCCGGTGCCGGTGTTGGGCAGGAGGTCCAGGGTCTCGTTCTCGATCTGGGGGAACCTGGGCCAGTCCTTGTCCTCGGGATCGACGAAGAGCTCCACCTCCATCATGTTGAACTCCCTCATGCGGATCATTCCCTGCCTGGGAGCGATCTCGTTCCTGTAGCCGCGGCCGGTCTGGATGACTCCCAGCGGCATCTTCTCCCTGTTGTACCTGTAGAGGTTGGGGAAGTTGACGAAGATGCCCTGGGCGGTCTCGGGCCTCAGGTATCCGACACGGGCGGAGCCGGGCCCGATGGTGGTCTTGAACATCAGGTTGAACTCCTCCACCGGGCCGAGGTCGCCGCCGCACTCGGGGCACTTGACCCCGTGCTTCACGAAGGCCTCCTCCAGCTGCTTGGGGGTGAGGACATCGGGGTTGTCGTAGAACTCCTTGACCAGATGGTCGGCCCTGAAGGGGGCCTGGCATTTCTGGCAGTATGTGATGAGGTCTGCGAACTCGTCCACGTGACCGGATGCCTTGAAGACCTCCCTGGGGTTGACGGTCTCCGAGTCTATCTCCACGAAGCCCTCCCTTCCCTTGTAGATCGACCTCCAGACGTCGACGATGTTGTTCCTGAGGGAGCATCCGAGGGGGCCGTAGTCGTACATGCCGGCCACGCCTCCGTAGATCTCGAACGAGGGCCATATGAAGCCCCTGCGCTTGCACAGGGACATCAGGTCATTGGCATTGATGTCAGTCATTTACATTACCTAGGAGGGCGCATAGCACATCCACATCATAAATCATGCCCACGAGCTCGTCCTTGTTCCCGTGCACGGGGACCTGGCCGAAATCGTATGCGAGCATGGACTTGGCGACCTCCGAGAGGCTGGTCTTCTTGAACACCGAGTAGGGGTCCTTGACCATGTAGTCCTTGACGGTGTCGTCCTCGACGGAGAGCTTGTCCGTGGCCGTGTAGAACAGCGGGAGGACGTTCCTGGCGCCTGCCATGTTGCCGATGTCGGCGATGCCCAGGGCCTTCAGGTCGTCCACGTTCTTCACCTGGTCGCTGAACAGGTCACGGTCCGTCAGGATGCCGACCAGCTTGCCGTGGCCGTCCAGGACGGGCACCGCGGGAACGTCGCTGATCCTCATGGACACGATGGTGTACTGGAGGGGCTCGTTCTCGTAGGCGGTGACGCAGGTGGTGCGGATCACGTCCTCGGCCGTCATGGACGTCTTCATGTCCTTGACCAGGGGCAGGAGGTCGGTCGGGGTGACGATCCCGATGAGCTTGCCGTCCTCGACGACGGGCAGCCTGTGGATCCTCTTGGCGCAGAAGATGCGGGCGGCGTCCTCGACGGTGGCGTCCGGGGAGATCGTGATGCAGTCCTTCTTCATGATGAGGGACAGCTGGTCCTCGTCGAACTTGCGGAACACGTCCCTCCTGGAGACGATCCCCATGAGCTTCCCGTCGGACGAGCGGACCACCGGGAGGCCGGTGAGGCCGTTGCGGACCATCACGTTGATGGCATCGTTGCGGCTTCCGGGCACCTCGACCACGATGGGCGCGGCGACCATGACCTCGGATACTGTCTTGGCACTCATTCGGTTCCCTGCCTTTGGTCCCTGACGACGAGGACGGGGCACTGAGCGGCTCTGACGACCCTCTCGGCGACGCTTCCCATCAGGAGCTTGGACATTCCGGTCCTTCCCAGGGTGCCCATGACGATGATGTCGTAGTTGGGCGACTCGTCGAGGATGACCTTGACGGGGGTCCCTTCCTTGATGGACACTTCGGCTTCCACGTTGTTCTCGGCAGCGAGGTCGCGGACGAAGTCGACTGCCGCCTTCCCCTCCTTCTCGAGGGTGTTGTAGACGTTCATGACAGCCGTGTCCATGGGCATGTTGGTGAACACCGACTGGTCCAGGACGTAGAGGGCGGTGACCTTGCCGCCGGAGAGCTTCGCGAGTTCGACGGCCTCCCTAACCGCTGCCTTGGTGTACTCGCTGCCATCAGTTGGAACCAGTATGTTCTTGAATTCCATGTTGAGATACCTCCTTTTTATCCATGCTCATGAAGGAGCCCCTGTCCCTGAGGGCCTCCGGGATGGACGCCCCATTAACAGGGACCACTGTCACGCGGTCTGGATTTACTGCACCTGAATTGGATTTGACGGCATTTAATATCTTGCTAGTTACCTTCGACATAGCTGCGAAGCACTGCCCTGGGTCCCCTCCCTGCATGACAGCGGCCTCTGCGAACGCCGCCGCCTCGGCGAACATGTCCGGAGGGCAGATCATCCCGTTGTCCGTGCCTATAGCCAGATCCGCGCCGGCGTCCTGGGCCCTGGCGATCGGGGGGACCTTGCCGAAGTACCTGTTGGACGTGGGGCAGACCACTATGGGCACTTCCGCCTCGGCGCATTTGACTAGGTCGGAATCCGTCGCCTCGCACATGTGCACCACGAACGCGGGGTCCAGGGAGAGCACGAGATCGATGTCCTCGCGGACCCTCTCGCTTGCGTGGATGGCGAACACCTTCCTACGTTCGCGGACGATGTCCGCAACGCCCTCGATGTAGCGGTGGTCCATGTCCGATATGCTGGAGATCCCTATGCCGTCGGCGACGTCCAGGATCTCCTCGACCTCCGCCGTGTCCAGCTCCTTGGAGATCGGACGGCCCAGGATCACCGCTCCGGGGGATGCGGAGCGCAGGAGCCTGCATCCCTCCGCCCCTCCCTCGCGGAAGTCCACGAAGGACAGGGAGCCCGCCCTCATGGAATCATGGGAGAACCGGGACATGGACTCCTTCAGGACATCTGGAGGGGTCTCGCGGAGGTACCTGTGCTTAAGCCCGTCCGGCGGTGCCACGAGCTCCTCCAGGCCCATCCCCTCCGGGACCCGGAGGCCGTAGTCGGCGCAGTGGGTGTGCATGTTCAGCACGTCGGACACCATATAGCCGGTGACGTCGGGCCTCTCCGGACAGGGGCCGTATCCCGTTTCCACGATGGTCCCGTCCTCGGCGACGGCCCACCCCTGCCTCACGCCGCGCCTGTCGCAGACCAGGCCTCCTACCACCAGCCTCCCGGCCGGCGATGAATCGTTCATGGTGCCGTATCTGCCCGATGGGGATTTATACGTCGCTCATGTAACGTGCTCAAGAGCCGCATGACCAAGGATACCAAGCTGCTTGAAGCTACTGTCCAACTCCTCCAGGAAAGAGAGGACCCGATGTCGATCACTTCTCGCGACATAGGCGGGAAGGCGGGAGTCAATCCTGCGCTCATCAATTACTACTACGGCTCCAAGAACGCGCTCCTGATGAAGAGCATCTACGAGATCATGGAGACCACCAAGGAGAGCGTCCTGTCCGAGAAGGAGCTGCCTGCCAAGGAGCGCCTGAGGAAGTACCTCATCTGCATGGGGAACGACATGATCCGCTACGAGAAGCTGGTCAGGGTCGTTGTCCCCGATGTGGTGCTCACAATGCCCCTTGGCGACGAGGAGGTCCTGAAGATGGTCAGGGAGCATTACGCCGGCAGGATCTCCGAGCCGGAATGCCGTCTCAAGGCCCTGATGCTCATAGACATCCTGATGATCCTGTACTACAGGAAGGACGAGGCCGGGGAGTACCTGGGGCTCGACTTCTCGGACTTGGAAGAGATCCAGAAATGGACCTCCGGCGTTGTCGATTCCGTGATCGACTGAGATCCCGGTTATGAAGGAAGAAGATGGGGGCTGTCCCCCGTCGGGGCCTTCAGGCCCAGTAGGGTTTCTTGACGAACTTGTAGGCCATGAGCACGGCGGTGGTCGCCTCTCCCATGGCGGTCGTGATCTGCTTGAACTTGCCGGGGTAGCTGACGACGTCCCCGCATGCGAAGATCCCGGGGCGGCTCGTGCTCATGTCGAACCCGACCTTCACCAGGCCGTCGTCCGTGAGCTCCATGCCCCATGCCTTCAGGTCGTCCAGGTCCGCGGAGATCCCGATGTTGATCACTGCCAGGTCGGTGGGGATGACCATCTCGTTGCCATCCTGGGACACGGTGACGGACTCGACCTTGTCCGATCCGTTGATGGACACCAGGTTGGCGTTCATGACCTTCCTGATGGCGCTGGCGTCCAGGCGCTCGACCGTGGACTCGTCGGCCCTGAAGTCGGGCCTCCTGTGGACGATGGTCGTGTCTGTGACGGAATCGGCGATGAGGGCCATGTCGATGGCGCTGTTGCCGCCTCCGAACATCGTGACCTTCTTCCCGACGAGCTCCTCCTTCGCGGGGAGGATGTAAGTGACTCCCTTTCCGGTGAGCTCCTCTTCTCCGGGGCATCCCATCTTCTTGGGCTTGAAGCTGCCCATTCCGATGGCGACGATCACCGACTTGGCCTCGTAGGAGCCTTTGTTGGTGACGACGATGAGCTTCTCTTCCCCGTTGTCGATCCTCTCGACCTTCTCGTTCTCGTGTATGTCGCACTCCACCGATTCGGCCTGGGCGTAGAGCCTGTCCGAGAGCTTCCTCGCCTGGATGGTCTCGAATCCGGGGTAGTTGTGGATACCTTTCTCCGGATACAGGGACACGAGCTGCCCTCCGACACGGGCCGAGTCGAGGATGAGCGTCTTCATCATCTTCGATCTGGCATAAATTCCGGCCGTCAGCCCAGCACATCCGGCCCCTACGATGACCACGTCATAGCACATTGAGACCACGGAATCATATCTGTGTATAAAAATGTGACATACTCGATTTGCGATTGCTGGCCACCGCCAGGCGCGTTCTGCATGTAATCCGCTTTTTTGCTACGAATATCGTAACCGTACTGCAGATTCCGTCAACTCAGGCGGAATGCGCTCTTCGGAGCTGTTCGGGAGGATCCGAACGTCGGCCGGGACGCGATCGTGAACTGAGACAATCCTCAAACAACCGAACGGTTTGTCCTCAAACAACCGAACCATTATGATGCTGGTGACGGGATGCGCACCTGGCCAGAACCATGAATGAGTACATGCCCAGGATCGTCGACGGGATGCTGGATTTCAAGCTGAGGAGCAAAGGAGCTGTGTGGATCCGCGGACCCGAACGGTGCGGAAAGACCACCACGGCCGCAAGGGCATCCAAGACGATCGTCATGATGCAGGACGGATCGACGAGGGAGAGAGGAACCTCCTGAAGCTCGCATCCTCAGTCGGGGACGGAATGAAGAGGCCCTCGTTCCTGATGATCCTCACGGCCACGAGCATCGCGTACCGCACAGAGAACGGCGTATGGGTGGTCCCGCTGGGCTGCCTCGGGCCATGAGACGGTCGAAGATGCTGTCATGATTCAGGCCCGGGGAGCGAGGGGCGGACATGATTGCCCGGTTCCGCATGAACCATAATATACCGCGCATCTGGATTCATACCCCGGAGGCTGCAAATGGGATCTGACGAAGTCTATTCTGAGACGCTGATGAACATCATCATGGACGTGATCGACGACATCATAGTCATCCACGATTCGGACCACACCATCGTGTGGATGAACAGGGCGGGAGAACGCGCGTTCGGGAAGTGCGTGGACGACGTGATAGGGACGAAGTGCTACCATCTGTTCGACAGCACCGTGCCCTGCTCCGACTGCGACGCCACCGTGACCACCATCGGCGGCCCCGTCAACACCAGCGTGAAGCGCAGGGTGATCCCCGCCACGGGGAAGGTCTGCGACTGCTCTGTGGTGCCGCTGTTCAAGAACGGCAAGCTGGAGCTCGTGGTCCAGCACCTCAGGCCGGTCTGCGACTGCTCCGGCCAGGCCTGAATCCGTCGCAAGGATTAAAATCGGGTCAGCGGATGCAGGTCGCATGTTCGAATTCGTAGATGGATTCTGGTACTTCGTCTTCGTCGGGGCAGTCTATCTGGCCGTCCTCGCCATCGCCAACATCAAAAGGGCAGACGCCGAGTGAGGTGCTCCCATGGTTCTGATGACCGAGCCCGTCGTCAGGATGATCAAGCATCCCGGCACCAACAAGGTCATGACGACCGTCTCCCCGGAAGGGGAGCCCCACGCCATCGTCTGCGGCAGCCTCATGGTCACCGAGCCCGACACCATCATCGTCGGGGAGGTGTTCATGTACCGCGCGTCCCAGAACCTCCAGAAGGACCCGAGAGCGGAGTTCCTGGTCTGGAAGGGGAAGGACGCATACTCCATCAAAGCCGTCGCGAAGGCCAGGCTCGACACCGGGCCTATCTTCGAGAAGATGAGCGCCCAGCTCGACAAGATGGGCATGTCCTGCGTCGCCGTATGGGTCTTCGAGGCCCTGGAGGTCTGGGACGAGGGAGTCTCGGGCACCACCGGCGACAGAGTGATCTGATGGAGATCGCCAAGTTCAGGCGGCTCTGCCGCGCAACCTTCTTCCTCGGCGCGATGCTGATATTCTTCGGCATCGGCCTCTACCTCATGGGCTCCATGATGCCCGGAGTGGTCCTGATGATCGTCGGCGTGGCCGTGTCGATGATATGCTTCAGCATCACCAGGGCGTTCGCGTTCTACGACTTCCAGCACAGGAAGGTCAAGAGGAACTGAGAAAATAGGGGAATGGGGTTTCTCGGACCTCCGACGCATCGGAGGCCCTGGTTCAGTTCAGAACCTGCTCCTGTCGGTCTCTGCGGGCTTGTGCTTCCTGAAGCAGTCCCTGCAGTAGACGGGGCGGCCCTGGGTGGGCTTGAAGGGGACCTCGCACTCGTTTCCGCAGTCCGAGCAGGTGGCCTTGAAGAACTCCTTGGGCCTGTCCCTGTCTCCCCTGTATCCGCCTCTGCCTCCGTTGTTTCCGTAACCTCCGTACGCCATGTGTATCACTCCTTGTTGTTCCAAGGTATCCCGAATAATTGCTCCATGGCCCGTCGGGGGCAGGAGGTTACCTAGACGCCTCTTTCACGGTCAATGACGAGGCGGTATATAGAACCGACTCGGAAAAGGAACGCCCGTCGCAAGCTGGGGATCAGAGGTTGCCGCCGCAGTCGGGGCATATCCACATGCCCTTGTAGCAGACCAGCAGCCCTCCGCAGGACGCGCAGACACGGGAAGGGGAGTTGTCGGGAGCGACGACCTTCTTCCTGGACAGGTCCTCGCCGGCCCATGCCATCAGGGCGGCCAGCTCCTCGCTGCGGTCGGTCTTGTCGGCCCCGTAGACGTCCAGGTTGTCGGCCTCGTTGTAGAGGCGGGTGCGCATCTTGTTCAGCGCGCGGGCCACGTTGCTGTAGGTGGCCTGCTTGATCCTCTCCTGAGGGAAGATGTTGGACCTGTAGCGGACGTCGAGGTACTCGATCGAATTGTCCAAGAACTTCTCGAACTCGGCCTCGTTGGGATACACCGGGGACGAGAGGATCAGGTCCTTCTTGGAGGCCAGCTCCGGATAGCGGGAGACCGTCCTCTCCAGCGCCACCTTGACGGCCGAGCGCATCTCGCCGCCGACCTGGCCGTAGATCCTCCTGAGATGGGGGATGTCGTCCTCGGTGGCGATGGACCCCATGCGGGAGGCCGCCTTGATGAACTCGGACCCTTCTGAATGGTCCATTATCTCGAAGAGGCGGGGGATGAGCTCGTCGTCATCGCTGAGGACGCTCTGGTAGCCTATGCAGGCCATGCGGACCTTCTCGCCCTCCCTGCGGCCCATGTCGTCGATCTTGTCCTTGACGGCACGCTCGCGGACCTCGCCGAAGAGGGTGACCACTTCGGCGCGGATCCGCTCGTCGTCGCATGACAGGTAGCCTTTCAGCAGGTCCACCTTGCCGGAATCGTAGTTGTTTATCAGCCAGCGGTCCTCCGAGATGGATCCCGGGCGTCCGGACGTGAGACGGTCGACGTCTTCGAGGAAACGCTCCAGATAGACCACGTTGGTGACTGCCAATCCCTGCGCCTTCCGTTGTCAGAATATGATGTGGATCAGATGTCCCTGGAGTCGAGGGCCTTCTTGAGGACGGCGACCTCTTCGTCGGACAGGGTTATGCCCTTGCTGGTCTTGCTGTGGTCGGGAGACCAGTCCCTGATGTCGTATTTGGGGTCCTTGTCGTTCCAGCTGACCAGGTTGAGCTCCTTGGTCCAGCCGCTGGGGGACTCGGATAGTACTGCAATCTGCTCGATGATTTCGCGCTTGATCTCTGCCATGGTGACCTTTTGCGCGAATGGCCACGGTCTTTTTAAGGATTATTGCGCACGCGCGCAAAAGAACGCGACGGGTGCGGGAACAGGTTCGAGGGGATGCGGGATGATCTGAATCCGCACCCCCTGTGCGCTCTGAGCGCACTTGGAAATGGATGGCCTATGGCCATCCTGTTTGTGAAGCTCAGCGCTTCCTGTCGATGACGAGGAACGCGGCCATCAGAGCTGCCACGACGGCTGCCGCCGCGCATGCCAGGATCTTCTTGCTGTCGTCGTCATTGTCCGTGGTAGTCGTCGGTGCGACATACGGAGGGATGTAGTCGTAGCCGTCATCGTCGTAGATGACAGGAGAATCCGCCAAGACTACGGAGAAAGGCGTATTGTGATCGGTCATAATCGTGACCGAGCTAGACGTATACGATACGACATTCTCCTCCACCACATTCCCGTCCTTGTAGCTGAAGACCTTGGGGACCTTCCCGGACGGAACATCGACATCATAGAAAGTAATCGTGATGTTAGATGACACTATCCTGCTAATCGTGACATCGTAGGTCTTGATGGCTTCCGTGACAACGGGCTCCGTTGAAACCGTAATCTCGACGGACATGACACCGGAGTTGCATTCTCCGTTCTTTATAGTGACAGACCCGTTGGACGTCTTCATCGTGATCTCCTTGACAGTGCCTGCCTCCGAGATAACGATAGAAGCTTTCTCGTCTTCGGACTCGACCTCTTCCGGCACCTTGTCTGGAGATGCTGGTTCGGGCTTGACCGGGACAACGAATCCCGACGGCAGCTCATAGCTGTTCTCCGATTCGGTGACAGAGCCTGTGGTGTTGATGTACACGATCCGACTCGTGCAATTTGCTTTAATATTACTTGAATCGGTCGTCGACACATTGTTTTCAACCGTGATTCCTGCCCCGGCCCTCTGGTACGTTTCATTCTGCTGCGTTGTAATTCCAGCTGCGAACGTTTTCGCCTCGATCTTCTCAGCAAGGTTCACATTGCCGCTGATGTAAGCCCAGTTGTACGTCATTCCGATGATTCCGCCGGCGCTGTTCCCATTGCTGACAACATTTCCGAGGTTGATGCACTCCTCGACCTTTATCATCTCTATAGCCTTGTAGCTGAACTCCCCATTGCTCATTTTTTCTTCACTGTATCTAATCCATCCTGCGATTCCTCCAGCACCATATTCGCTGCCTTCACCTGTACAGGTGACTGAGCCGAAATTGATGCATGCCCTGATGCTTCCACAGGCTTTCTGCTCTCCAGCAATGCCGCCTACGCTTGCTGCTGAACCTGAGACGCTCCCGATGTTCTCGCAGTCGCTGATATCGGCCGCAGAAAGACCAACGATTCCGCCAGCCCCTTGTGTCCCGCTGATGGTGCCGAAGTTCAAACATCCGGAGATAGCCATCGATTTCCCGATATCCGAATAATACGCGGCGCCTATGATTCCGCCAGAATTGTATCCGCCACTCTTGCTGATGGTCACGCTCGCGAAGTTGTCGCAATCTATCACAGATCCAGAGATCAGAACCCTTCCGACGACCCCGCCGATTCCCTTCCATCCTACAACCGAGGATTTGTCAGAGATCGTTCCGACGGCACATCCCCTCACAGTGCCATCTTCGCAGACGGCTCCAGCTACCGCTCCTACGAGTTCATCGTCGGGAACGTTTATGTTCACATTACGAAGAAACACATTGGCAATCGTTCCTCCGGCTACGATTCCGAAAAGGCCTGCGGCATCATCACCGGTTATCGTGGTTATCTCTAGCCCATCGATGAAGCACCAATTCCCATCAAAGGTTCCCTGGAAGCTGTTTCCGGTGAAAGATGAGCCACTACGGCTTCCATTCCCGATCGGTGTCCACTCGCCACTGAGGGTGATATCCTTTGTCAGCTTGACGGTCTTCCCCTCGAACGTGTTCCCATCATTCACAAGCTGGGCGAGTCCCGCCAGCTGCTCCGCGGTGCTGATCTTGAACGAGACATCGGCCTCGTTGTACCATTTGGTGTCCGGAGTGATCGCGGAATCTGCATCCGAACCCTCCGCTCCGATGACCGATACGCAGACGGCCACCATGATGAATGCAAGCATCGCTGCCTGGATCCTTTTCATTCTGTACATATCACAATCTCCTGTTGATCATGTGGTGACATGACAGCTCAGAACTCTCGTCCGCCGGAACTGCCGGACTCCAGAACGGAGACATCATGCCCTCTGGATAGTCATGGACCTGAAGCCGATCGGACGATCGGGAACCGGTCCGCCCCCCCCCCCCGGCCGCTTCTCGGCCAGGGAGGGACAGGTGCGCAGCACCCAGTTCCTATCTTCGACGTGTGATGGTATTGGATGTATATATCACGTTTTTAGAACATATTAGCGCGTTTTAGAAAGCATCCATGAGATGCTGGCCTGCATACATTGAACAATAGTCACCGAACACCCCCTCC
>CAVHQB010000030.1:0-18206 GCA_963637895.1 Lachnospiraceae bacterium | reverse complement strand
GCCGGGACAGAAGCATTATATCGTCCTCGCGTGTGACCGGCGATAGAAGGGGCGGGACGCATGTCAAGGCTGTTGCAGATATCGAAGATCGTCAGCACATGCATGGCTCCGATCGTGATCATCGTAGCTCTCATCGCGCTGTTCTTCCCGGACACGGTCTCCTTCATCAAGACGAGCTACATCAACTACCTTCTCGCGATAGTGATGTTCGGCATGGGGCTCACCCTCAAGCCGAACGACCTGAAGATAGTCTTCAGCCGCCCTAGGGATGTCGCAATCGGAGTGGTCGCGCAGTTCACGATCATGCCTCTCCTGGGATACATCCTCACGGTGATATTCGCCCTGCCCACCGAGCTCGCCATCGGAGTGATCCTCGTCGGTACCTGTCCCGGAGGGACCTCGTCCAATGTGATAACATATCTCTCCAAGGGGGACACGGCCCTTTCCGTGGGGATCACGTCCACGACCACCTTGATGGCGCCTATCGTCACGCCGCTCCTGACGTACCTCTACGCAGGGCAGAACATAGATGTGGACATGCTGAGCATGTTCCTGTCGATCCTGGAGGTCGTCGCGATCCCGATAGCATTGGGATTCGTCATAAACAGGTTCTTCGGGAAGTTCACGGCGAAAGCGGTGGAGGTCCTGCCCCTGGTGTCCGTGGCCGCGATCACCGCCATCGTCGCGGCGGTCGTCTCCGCCAACTCCGTCCGTCTGATGGATGCGGGGGCCCTCATCCTCGTAGTGGTCATCCTGCACAACCTGTGCGGATACGCATTGGGATATGCGGCGGCCTATCTCGCAGGGATGGACACGCCCAGATGCCGTGCGGTGTCGATCGAGGTCGGGATGCAGAACTCCGGGCTCGCCACGTCGCTGGCGGCGGTCCATTTCGCAGCTTATCCCCTCGCCACCGTCCCCGGCGCGGTGTTCAGCGTTTGGCACAACGTGTCGGGCGCCGTATTGGCGAACATCTTCGCAAGAAGGACGGAGAAGGCGGAGAGGTCCTCAGAATGAAAAGGATCGGACCCCGCGGACGGTCCGCGGGGCCGGGGATCAGGCCTTGGCGACCTTCAGGATCCAGTCTCCCAGGTCCTTGTAGACCTCTTCCTTCCCGATCTCGTTGAGGATCTCGTGCCTCATGCCGGGGTAGAGCTTGATCTCCGGTTTCAGTCCGGCCTTTTCCAGGTTCGCCTTCGCCTTCTCAACGCCCTTGCCGAAGTCCCCGACGGGGTCCTCCTTCCCGGACACGAATATGATGGGCAGGTCCTTGGGGGTGTTCTCCAGCCCTTGGCGCTTGACCAGGCCGTAGATGAGGCCGAACATGTCGTTGTAAGCGCCGACGGTGAACGTGAACCCGCAGAGGGGGTCTTCGGCGTAGGCTTTCAATGCATCCGGGTTGGACGACAGCCACTTGTTGGGCAGGTCCGGCTCGGAGAACTTGCCGCTGTAGCCGTCCATGACCATGTTGTGGAGGTTCTCGCTCACGTAGTGGGGCCCTTTCTTCCTAACGAGCTTGGCCGCCGTGGCCTTCCCGAACCATACCTTGATCGCGGCCTGGTTGCCGGTCCCCATGATGATGGCGCCGTCCACATCTTTCCCGTGGATGGTCAGGAACCTCCTGGTCACGAAGGAGCCCATGCTGTGCCCCATGATCAGATGGGGGATCCCGGGCAGGTCGTCGATCATCTTCTGATTGACCTTGTGGACGTCCTCCACCAGCTTCCCGGCTCCGTCCTCCTCGGCGAAGAACCCTTTCTCCTCGGATGTCCCGCCGTGGCCGATGTGGTCGTGGCCGTAGACGGCGATGCCCCTGGAGTTCAGGTACTGCGCGAAGTCCGAGTACCTCAGGATGTGCTCCGTCATTCCGTGCACGATCTGCAATGATGCTATAGGGGACTGCTCGGGCATCCAGATGTAGCCGTTGATGTCGTCCTTGCCGTTGGAGGAGGGGATCTTGAAGTTCTCGGGGTCCATGGACGATGATTCCATCCTGAGCATATTATAGCTGACGGTGGGCCCTTCATATCCAGGCGAAGCCACCGTGCCAGGACGGCCTGCCGGTCCCGGGCCGAGAACGGTCGGTAGCAAAACGAAGCCCTTTCGGGATGACCGTGTGTTATTTTTCGCCGAGAAAGTATTAATGGGTAACCGCCATCAGGTGCCCTATGCGCAGGATAGCCGTCTACGGAAAGGGCGGGATAGGGAAATCCACCACCGTCGGCAATGTATCGGCGGCATTGGCCGCCGAGGGACACAAGGTCATCCAGATAGGATGCGACCCCAAGGCCGATTCCACCCGTGCCGTCGCCGGGAGGAAGATCCCCACGGTCCTCGAGACGATGAGGTCCAACCCGGACCCGGAGCTGGAGGACGTGGTCTTTGAAGGCTCTCATGGCGTATACTGCGTCGAATGCGGAGGCCCGCGCCCCGGAGTGGGATGCGCCGGAAGAGGCATCATAGCGGCTTTCGAGCTCCTGGAGGAGCTGGACATGACCGCCGTGTACAAGCCGGACGTGATCCTCTACGATGTCCTGGGGGACGTCGTCTGCGGCGGGTTCGCCATGCCCATCAGGAACGGCTACGCCCGCGACGTGTTCGTGGTCACCTCCGGAGAGATGATGTCGCTGTACGCGGCGAGCAACATCTCCTATGCAGTCAACGACCTCACCAACGACGGCTACGCCCGTCTGGGAGGTCTCATCCAGAACTCCCGCGGCGTGAAGGACGAGGATTCCCTCGTCGACAAGGCCGCGGAGGAGATGGGCACCGCAGTGGTCCACAGGCTTCCCAGGGACCCTGTCGTGCAGGCATGCGAGGACAGGGGATGCACCGTGGTCGACGGGGAACCGGATTCGGCCATGGCGGGATCCTACAGGGCCCTCGCGGGGAAGCTCTTCAACATGTCCGAGGACACCTCGGGCGGAATGCGCCTAGGAGGCGAATGAGATATGACGATCGGAATCATGCTGGCCGGCCACGGCTCGACCATGGCCTTCAACAAAGGCGTGCTTGACATGCAGGCAGAGAACCTCAGGTCCAAAGGATACGACAACGTTTACGTGGGGTTCAACGAGTTCTCCATCCCGTCCATACGCGAGACCGCGGAGGAGATGGCCGATGACGGATGCGACGAGATCGTCATCCTCCCGTTCTTCATAGCCTCCGGCATACATGTGACCAGGGACATCCCGGTCAAGCACTTCGCGCTCCCCCAGAACTCCACAGAGGGGACCGTGGACCTCAACGGGAAAGGAATCAAGATACACATCGACCAGCCCTTCGGGGAGGACCCCAATCTCACCGACATCCTCGTGGAGAGGATCGAGGAGCTCAGGACCCCCGGGAAGGACACGGCCGTCATAGTCATGGGCCACGGCTCAAGGCTCGATTACAACTCCGATGTGGTGACATTGAACGCCGACCGCCTCCGCGCCAAAGGGTACAAGAGGGTCTACGTCGGGTACAACGAGTTCAACGACCCCAAGATCGAGGACGTCATCCCCATGATGATAGATGACGGCGCGGAGGAGATCATCGCGCTCCCGCTGTTCATCTCCCTGGGCAAGCACCTGACCAT
The DNA here is from genome assembly GCA_963637895.1 of Lachnospiraceae bacterium. Lineage (GTDB taxonomy): Archaea > Thermoplasmatota > Thermoplasmata > Methanomassiliicoccales > Methanomethylophilaceae > Methanoprimaticola. Next base: position 14,626 of record CAVHQB010000030.1, on the reverse strand, counting down.
GGACGTCCCCGGCAAGCTGGGGATCGAGGACTTCTCCGACGGAGGGATCATCCACCGCGACGGGAAGGACGTGGAGCTGAAGTACGCCGTCCCGCTTGGCGGCGATCCGAGGCTCTGCGAGGTCCTGGTCGAGAAGCTCAGGAAGTACGAGTGATACCATGCGCGTTCTCATCCTCGACATGGTCCACGGCGGAGACCTCCTTGCCAGGAGGCACCTGGCCGAGGGCGACGACGTCACCTGCGTCGACGTCTACGGCATCTGCTCCCAGGAGAGGAAGGACGAGCTCCGCTCCATGGAGATCAGGGTCGCGGACAAGGTGCCGGAAGGCGCCTACGACCTCACGGTCATGCCGACCCACTGCCCCAGGACGTTCCTGGGGGACGCCGATCCCGGAAAGATAATATCGTTCAGCCAGGACGTCTGCCGTTTCATAGAGGACAGGAGGTTCAGGATCGAGGTCACGGGGGTCAAGGGGAAGACCAGCTCCTGCTACCTCATCGCCAAGATGCTCTCAGACGCGGGGAAGAAAGTGCTCTTGCACACGTCCCGCGGAGAGGGCCCGTACACGTCCGAAGGCCACATGATCGAGAGGAAGGTGAGCATCGCCCCTCCATACATCATGACACTTGCCGCCGGAGATTATGATGCTGTCGTGTGCGAGGTGTCCCTCGGAGGCTCCGGGAAAGCGGACATCGCATGCATAACCAACCTCGTGGAGGACTACGGCATCGCCAAGAAGTCGCTGAAGGCGTCGGATGCCAAGAAGGATATCCTCACCGACGATGGGATCAACATCGTCGCCGATAACGAGAAGGATTTCTGGGCATCCTTCGGGAAGGACGTCACCACTTACAAAAAGAGGGTGACCAGGATCTCCGAGCCCCGGCTCGGCGAGGGCCTGAAGGTGTCCGTCGACTACGACGGCATCGGAGACGCGGTCCTGGACGGTTCCTACGTCTCGACCGAGTACCTGGAGGCCATGGACCTCGCACTGGAGGTATGCCACAGGATGGGCATCCCGAGGGAATCGGTCATCAGGTCGCTGGAGACCTTCAAGGGGGTCCCCGGAAGAGGGGAGATCCTGAAGGAGGACGGACGCACGGTCATCCGCGAGCGCAATCCCGGCATATCCCATCTGTCCATCGGAAGGACCCTCGGATGCCTCAAGGACATGGGCGCCCTGGGCTCCGCGATGATAATCCTGGACCCTGTGAGCAAGAAGGTCTGCGACAAGATGGACATCGACGAGATCCGCAAGGTCGTGGACTCCTACGGCGTCCCCATGGCCGTCACCAAGGGCGACGGGGCCCGTCCGGAGGTCCCCGCAGACGTGGAGCTCCTGATAGAGCTCATCAAAGAGGGATACCAGTGAGGACGATCATCCACCCCCGCCCCAATCCGATCGTCGCGGCGATGTACACGCTCCGCGACATGGATGTGGACGTCATCGTGGAGCACGGTCCTTCAGGCTGCTGCTTCATGGCGTCCAGGCCCCTGGAGGAGGCGGATGTCAGGATCGTGACGTCGGGGATGAGGGACAACGACCTCATCTTCGGAGGGGAGGAGCCCCTGCTGAACACATTGAAGCAGGTGGAGGAGAAGTTCCATCCCGAGACCGTCGCCGTGGTGGGGACATGCGCCAGCATGATCATCGGCGAGGACCTGGGCAAGACGATCCGCCGCGCCGGGATCTCTGCGAACGTGTTCCCCGTGGACTGCCACGGATGCATGGGAGACAACACCCGCGGGGCCATCAAGGCCTTGGAAGCCGGCAGGGATGCAGGCATAATCGGCCCCGAGGAGTGCGAGCGCCAGATCTCACTGATGAAGGCGGCCACAAAGCTGGAGAAGAACGTGGGGATGGCCTCCAAGGACTACATACAGCCTGCGGTGAGCCCCACCAAGATGCACGTGTGCAGGAGGATCGCCGACGTGCTGTCCTCCGGAGGGAAGGTCGCCGTCGTCATGGATGCCAAGAAGGAGCTGGCCTACCGCTTCGCCGACATGTTCGAAGCGGTGGACAGGGCGAGGAATGCCCTCGGAGGCGAGACCCTGTTCGTGGCCAACCTGGACGGATCCAGGGGATTGCCGAGGATCAGGAACTACTGCAGGGAGATCCTGGACGACCTGGGCTCCAAGGGCGTGAAGATCGACAAGATCGTCGGAGCGCTGGATGAATATTCTCTTGTCGGGCAGGATATGAAGGACGCCGTGGACGCGTTCGCTCCCGACCTCACGATCGTATTGGGCATCTGCCATGCCTATCCGGGGATGTCCGAGGACGACATCCTCATCACCGACCAGCCCAGGCAGCTGGCCAACTACCTGAACCAGGGCTTCAAGTGGGCCGTCGGCGAGATCTCGTCGCATACCATGGTCATGGGGGCACATGAGATCGTGCCCCTGGAGACGGCCGAGACCCTCAGGGAGATGCTGGAATGAGAGGATTCATCCTGTCGGGCACCGGCAGCGGAGTGGGGAAGACGTCTGTCGCCACGGGGCTCATGTCCCGCCTGTCGAAGACGATGGAGGTCCAGGCGTTCAAGGCCGGGCCGGATTTCATCGACACCATGTACCACACCGCGGCCACCGGCAGGAAGTCCAGGAACCTGGACTCGTTCCTGATGGACGACGGCACGATCCGCAACCTCGTGGGATACGCCTCCAGGGACGCGGACATGTGCGTCATAGAGGGCGTCCGCGGACTGTACGAAGGGTTCACCGGCGACGGGGACAAAGGGTCCACCGCATACCTGGCGAAGCTGCTGGGGCTGCCTGTGGTTCTTGTCGTCGACGCCAGGTCCCTGACCCGCAGCGCCGCCGCCATAGTGAGGGGCTTCGCCTCCTTCGATCCCGATGTCAACATCGCAGGAGTGATATTGAACAACGTGTCGGGCCCGCAGCACTCCGGAAAGCTCAGGACGGCGATGGAGACGTACTGTCCGGATGTGAAGCTTCTCGGGATGATACCCAAGAGCCCCGGGAGCGTCCTGGAGCAGAGGTACCTGGGCCTGAAGACCCTGAAGACCTTCCAGGAGAGGGAGGTAACCCCGCTGCAGGACCTGGTGGGCGAGGTGGACATCGACGGACTCATGGACATCGCAGAGTCGTCGCATGCCGAGCTCCCCACAGCATCCCCCTACACAGAGCGGGACTGCGGCCTGAAGGCGGCCGTGCCCATGGACGAGGCCTACTGCTTCTACTACGAGGAGAACATCGAGTGCCTGAGGGCATCGGGGTTCGACGTTGAGCTGTTCAGGCCCACCGACGGGGACCCCCTGCCGGACGCCGACCTCTACTACCTCGGAGGCGGATATCCCGAGCTGCATGCCGAGAAGATAGCTTCCAACACGGATTTCCTCGTGGGGCTGAAGACTGCCGCATCAGACGGCAAGATGGTCATCGGCGAGTGCGGAGGCCTGATGACCATGTGCAGGTCCCTGCAGGACAAGGACGGCAAGGTCCACAGGATGTCGGGGATCTTCGACGCCGAGGCAAGGATGACCGGCAAGCGCCACGGTCCGACATACGTGATCGCAGACGCGACACAGGACAATCCCGCATTCGCGGGGACCGTCAGGGGCCACGAGTACCATTATTCCGACGTCTTCCCAGATTCCGAGCCCGTCTACGGGTTCGATGTTAAGAGGGGGCTGGGGATCGCCGGCAAGATGGACGGCATGGTCGTCGGCGATTGCATCGGGTCGTACATGCACCAGCACGCCCTGTCCGAGAAGGACTGGATCGGCAAGGCCGTGGAGAGGCTGAACAGCTCGTCATGACACTCGATTTCTACGATTCCGACCCGGAAGGGTACTGCGAGAAGACCTTCGGAGCGGACATGTCCGCTGTCAGGGAGAGGTTCACTCGTCGTTTGAAGGACGGCGCAGAGGTCCTGGACCTGGGTTGCGGTTCCGGAAGGGACTCGCTGGCGTTCAAAGAGCAGGGTTACCGCGTGACATCGGTCGACGGATCCGAAGGGATGTGCAGGGAAGCCCGCAAGAGGACAGGAATGGAAGTCAGGCATCTGCTTTTCTCCGAACTGGACTACATCGACCGCTTCGACGGGGTCTGGGCCTGCGCTTCGCTCCTCCATCTCAGGTCCGAGGAGATCCCGGGCACGATGGCCCTCATCCGTCGCGCCCTCAAGCAAGACGGCGTCTTCTTCTGCTGCTTCAAGCTCGGCGGCTTCGAAGGGATGCGCGACGGCAGATGGTACACGGACATGACCGAATCCTCCCTCACTGAGCTCCTGGAAGCGTCCGGATTCGAGCCCCTGGACGTCTGGACATCCGAGAACGAAGGCACATCATGGGCCAACTCGGTCTCCCGCCGCTCCTGATGCAGCGAACGCCCCATCTCAACCCTTATATCTTCTATGAACGAATCGTCCGTCCATGGCATTCGACGGAAGGGCAGGCATAGTCGACATCGACGAGGACGAGCGCACGGTCATCTTCGACACGTACAGGCTCAAGAAGATCACAGGCACCCGTGTGGCGCCCATCCTGGGGATGAGCGAGTTCGCCACCCCGTTCAAGGTCGCATGCGAGCTGGCCGGCCTCTATCCCGGAGACAAGGCCAACAAGTACATCGACGCGGGAAACATCCTGGAGCCCGTCCTGAGGGAGTACATCGGAACGCATTGCAACGCCATGCTGAAGGATCCGCTCTCCATCCCCGAAGGCTCCAAGGCCGCTGTCGAAGAGCCCGTCCCGAAGGAGCAGTGCGGCTACGACCACTTCCACAACGAGAAGGTCTTCGGCGGAATGGTAGACGGCTACATCCAGATCGACGGCAAGAGGAACTCCATCCTGGAGATCAAGACAGCTTCCGACAGGGAGAAGTGGAGGGACGAGGACGGAGGGTACACCAACGTCCCCATGTCCTACATGCTCCAGGCCTCCCTATACGCGCAGCTGTCCAACCTGGACAGGATCGTCTTCCTGGTCGGGTTCCTGGAGGACGCCGACTACGACAGGCCCAAGCAGTGGGTCCCCGACGAGGAGAACACCTTCATCGTCGTGAAGGACCGCCTGGACATGACCGGGTACATGCAGCAGTGCGTCGATTGGTACAACGAGTACATGAAGGGCGGCTACACTCCGGAGTGGTCCGACTCCGAGGACGACCAGAACGTCCTGAAGTACCTCAAGTCCTACAAGCCCGGCGCCCAGAAGAACAAGAAGAGGCGCTGATCACAGCACCGCGTAAACGATTGAAAGCACGGCGACCATGAGGACGTTCGCCCCCAGGAAGAGGGCGGTGAACCTCCTCATGTCCGCCCCTTCGCACTTGGCGCAGATCCCGAAGGTTATCACGCTCGCCATGGATGCGATCGGGGTCCCGAACCCTCCGACGTTCACTCCTGCCAGCAGGCCCGCCCAGTCGTCCGTGAAGGACGACAGCAGAGTGGCAGCAGGCACGTTGCTCACTGCTTGGCTCAATCCCACCGCGGGAAGGAACGGGCCTCCGTCCATCATGTCGACCAGCGCATCGTCGATGGCGTCCACCGAGGTTATCGTCCCTATCAGCACGAACAGGAACACGAATGTCAGCAGCAGGCTGTAGTTCACGTCCTTCAGCGACTTCGGGGCGGTGGCCGTCACCGCGACGAGGGATGCGGCGAGCATCGCCCACCACGGCACCAGCCTGACGACGCACAGGATGCAGATTCCGAACGCCACGGCCAGGACAATCATCTTCGTCCTGTCGAGGGGGACCGACTCCCTTTCAGCCATCTCCACGGGCTCCTTCGGCACGAGGAGGCACAGCGCGAGTATCAGGACGCTGCCGACCAAGAGGTAAGGGAGCATGACCGAGACCACGTCCTGCATCCCTATGCCGTAATGGGAGTACACGACCAGGTTGTGGGGGCTCCCGAAGGGGAGGGCCATGCATCCGGTGTTGGCCGCCAGCGTCTGGAGAACGGCGACGGGGACGATCAGGTCCCTGCGGCCCACGCCGTCCAGGACGAGGATCGCGAACGGCACGAAGGTGATCAGCGCCACGTCGTTGGTTATGAACATGGAGCACACGAGCGGCAGGATGACAAGTAGGATGCAGAGCCTCCTGGTGTCCATCCTCCCTCTGACCACCGACCCTGCGACCTTGCTGAACGCACCGCACATCGACATGGCGGAGACCACGGACATGAAGCAGAACAGGATGCACAGCATCTTCCAGTCTATCCCGTCGCAGACATCCATGGAAGGGCGGACGATGATGACGCACACGGCGCACAGGACGGCGGAAGCGAAGAGCATGGGCTCCTTCTTCGCGAATTCCGAGATCCTGCCGACCGCATCCGTCATTTGGACATCCCCTGCAGGGCGATGCAGGGCGTGACGGATAGAAGTTACTGCCGACTGCAGTTTTCACTTCGTTGCAACGTTCCGCATTCCGTGCTGGATCCCTCACTCCGATGAAACGTCCTGCATGCCCATATGCTCCGAGAACATCGGATGACCGACAGATAACGATATTAACGTTGAGAAGATTGCAGTTATCGGTGTTAACATGTCCGTCAAAGACGATGTCATCAAAGCCATGAAAGAAGCCGGCAAGCCCATGAGCGCAGGAGAGGTCGAGAAGGCCACCGGTATCGACAGGAAGGAGATCGACAAGGCCTTCAAGGAGCTCAAAGCCGAGGGCGCGATTGTCTCCCCGGTCAGGTGCAAGTGGGAGCCCGCTCAGTGATCCCGGGCCTCGGGGGCGCAACGGCAGTTCGTCCCTGGGCCATCTTCTTGTATAAGTTTTCATTGAATTGCAACATTTTTCAATTTATGCAAAACGTTTCATTTAATTGACAATATTTTCAAATATCCATATCGATTTTCACTTTCATGAAACGCGCTATGGTCATCCGTGAGCAGTACCTCACGAGGCTGCAGGACGGGAAGGACGCCACAGACGTCGTCAAAGTCGTCACAGGGATGCGCCGTTGCGGCAAATCCACACTCATGATGCAGTACATGGACCGCTTGAAGGGCATGGGCGTTCACGAAGACCATATCATCTATGCCAATCTCGAGTCAAGGCAGTTCGAGGGCATCTCGGATTCCAAAGAGCTCAACGACTGGCTGGCGGAGAGGATGCCGAAGGACAGGTCCTACGTCTTCCTGGACGAGGTCCAGAGGGTCGAAGGGTGGGAGAAGACCATCAACTCGCTGCAGGTCGACTACGATGCGGACATCTACGTTACGGGATCCAACGCATACCTGTTGTCGTCGGATTTGGCAACGTACATCTCCGGCCGCTATGTGGAGATCAGGATGCTGCCCTTATCCTTCAAAGAGTTCCTGGAGCTCAATCCTCCCACGCCCGAACAGGACAGGAACAGGAGGCTGCAGCAGTACATCTGGACGGGCTCTCTTCCGGCAGTCGAGCTGGACCGGGACGAGCAGTACACCGCCGATCTTCTGTCAGGGATATACAACACCGTTGTCAGGAAGGACATCCAGACCCACATAGGCGTGAGGGACCAGGTACGTTTCGAGAACATAGTGAGGTTCGTGATGTCTAACATAGGCAACACGACCAGCTGCAAGAACATCGCGGATGCTGTGAACGCATCGCCGAACACCGTCCACAAGTATCTCAGGGCGTTGGAGGATGCGTTCCTGATCTACAAGGCTCCCCGCTACGACATCCGTGGGAAGAGGCTGCTGAAGACCTGCGAGAAGTACTATGTGGCCGACACAGGGATCAGGAACACCGCCCTGGGCCTGGCCGCAGGCAACGACATCAGCAGGCAGCTGGAGAACCTGGTCTACCTGGAGCTGGTAAGGCGCGGCTACAAGGTCATGGTCGGGAGCTACAGGGACAGGGAGGTCGACTTCACTGCCGTGCGCAACGGCGAGGCCGAATACTATCAAGTGACTCAGACGATGCTTCCTGAGGACGTCTACGAGAGGGAGGTCAGGTCGCTCAAGGACGTGGACGACAACTTCCCGAAGACAGTGCTGTCTCTGGACTCATTCCTGGTCCCCATAGGGGGCGGGATCAGGCACAGGAACCTGGTCGAGTGGCTGCTGGACTCTTGAAGGTCACTCCTTCCCGGCCCTGCGGATCAGCGACATTATCACCGAGGTCATCGGGACCCTTCCGGACCTCGCGGACCTCTCCAGCAGCATCTTCAGAGCGCCCTCGTCCAGCATTCCTGTCGAGAACAGGTCCTCCAGCGCCTTCCTGTCGCCCGAGGACACAGCCTGCTCCGCACGGGGCAGGACGAGCCCGGACAGCTTCTTCACGTACCATCCGCGGGCATCATCGGAAAGCAATACCGGCTCCGAGAGCCTGAGCATGGCAGCTTCCACGGGAATGGACAGCATCGATGCCATGGCGGCCTCGTCGAACTCCGGGAAGGACATGGGCATCTTCGACGGGAACGGGAACGAGAACCTCCTGTCGCCGTCCCTGCAGACCAGGGTGCAGTCAGACGGCGCCGTCAAGCGGAAACCGCTGAACGTCCTTATGTCCCCGTCGTACTCCATCGACGACAGCCCGGTGGCCATGTCCAGGGCCATCGGGTCCATCTCCTTCACGGATCCCGGGACCCTCACGGTCCTGCCCTGGGAAGAGTGGCATCCTTCCATGAACGCGGGGCCTATCGACACGACGGGGATCCCTTCTATGCTGGAGGGCACGTCTATCACGCTGTCCGTGGTGGACAGCTTGGTTATCCTGAGCCCGCCGTCGCACAGATCCGTTCTGACAGACATCATAGGGCACCGCCTCCCAGCATCTCCTCGATCCGGCGGTCCTTCCCGTCGGAGAAGAGCTCGTCGTTCATCCTGTACAGGGGCCCGTCGGGCTCCGAGGCCATGACAACGCTGTAGCTGCCCAGCAGGGCCGAGAGAAGGGACGAGGTCTCCTGCCCGTTGGCGAAGGCCGACCTCATGAACGACATGGCGTTCTCCGTCCTGGAGCCGAAGCGGGCCCTGGCCTGCTCCAGCTCCTCTCCGATAGTTGCTTCATCGGCATCCGGGGAGGACAGCCTCACCAGCGCAAGCCCTGCGGACGTCCTGCGCAAAGGGTCCGAGTCGGCTATGGCAGACAGGGCCTTCTTGGGGTCCTTCTCCTTCATGGCATCCAGCAGGAGCTCCAGTCCGAGCACCTTCTCCGCATCGGACGCCAGGGCTCCGGCCATCATCGATATTATCGACAGCTTCTCCTCAGCATCGGCATGGACGATCGCATCGGTGTCCGTGGACCTGCCGTCCAATATGGACCCGATGTCGTGCGCCTGAGAATATTTCACGTAGAACCCGTGGTACCGGAAGAACTCCTCCGCCACGGAAGGCTCCCTTATGTACTGCGATATCAGGGTCCTGTCCGCTTCCAATCCCATGGACTTGTAGGAGTCCATCATCAGCGACAGGTCCTCCCATCCGCGGGGGGTGACGAAAACAGGCCCGGAGGGGGTCCTCTCGATCCTCAGGAGGTTCTGGGGCTTCACCTGCAGGTAGTAGACGATCGATCCCTGCAGCCCTGCTCCGCGGGCGTAGTTCAGCCACACGTCGGTGTCCGGCTCGACCTCGATCACCCTCAGCCTGTCCAGGGTGGCGATGTCCATCTCCCTGGCAGAGGCGTTGTACTCCGGAGGGTTCCCGGCAGCCACCAGCACCCATCCCTCGGGGATCCTGTGGGGCCCGAACTTCTTGTTCTGCAGAAGGTCCAGCATGGCGGGCGCCAGGGTCTCGGACACGCAGTTCACCTCGTCGATGAACAGTATCCCGTTCCTGTGCCCCTGCTGCTCTATCGCATCGTACACCGAGGACACGATCTCGCTCATGGTGTACCTGGTGATCTCGTTCTCTACGCCTCCATACACGGCCTTCTCGATCATCGGCAGCCCGATGGCCGATTGACGCGTATGGTGCGTCATGGTGTACGACACGAACCCCACGCCCATCTCGGACGCGATCTGCGACATGATGGCCGTCTTCCCCAGCCCCGGAGCGCCCAGGACCAGGATGGGCCTCTGGCTCCGGACCGGGACCGACGGCCTGCCGGCCGCGTCCCTGGACATGTACGCTCTGACCGCAGATGCGATCGAATCCTTCGCTTCCTGTATGTTCATGCTATCTCCTCCGGCCCCAGGTCCTCCGGGGCCAGCTCTATCTTCATCGCCCATGGCGGGATGGGATGCTCCACGGACCCGTCGTCGCAGAACACGAACGCGACGTCGTACCTCGGGCGCTTCTCGGGGAAGGTCCCCAGGCCGTCCGTGAAGTACATCATCCCCTTGAGGTGCTTCAGCTCGCCGCTGTCGATCAGCGAATCGACGTATCCGAACGCGGGGCGGAAGTCCGTCCCTCCGCCGCCCTTCAGCTCGAACCCCTCCGAGAGCTTCGCGATGTCCGCGGCGCCCGTTATCACGATGTCGGAGCGGACCATGGTGTCGCACTGCACGACATGTATCCTGGCCCTCCCGTCGGGGAGGCACTGGCGCACTGCGTCCAGGGACTCCTCCAGGAACCTGGTCATGGGCCCCTTCATCACCGACCCGGAGGTGTCCAGGGCGATGACGAACTCGTCGACGGACCTGCTGTCCGTGACCTCGGAGGAGTCCATCAGAGGGATGTTCCCGTAGCGCTGGAGGCCCATCGTGTAGTAGATCGGGTCGAAGGTGTCCGGGTCCTCCCTGGGGAGGGAGCTCCTGGACACGAACCTGCGGAGGAACTCCCTGTAGTCGTGCCGCCTGCGGTTCCTTATCCTCAGCAGCCTCATGAGGGTGTCCGTCTTCCCGGCCAGGGTCCTGGAGAACCCTTCGATCTCGGTCATCGCCTGCTCGGACGCCTCCTTCCACCGGCCGTCGTCGCCCGTCCTGGAGGAGTGGCTGTCGCGGTTGAACTCCCTGGAGTACATCGGCAGCTTCCATCCGGACTCGCGGGATATAATCTCAGCTATCCTGTCCGTAGACGGGGACCCGGCGGCATTCACCAGGCGCTCGAAGGCGTACATCCTCTCCGCCTTGTCCGGAAGGGACAGGTGAGGGGTGTCCAGAGAGTCCAGGATGTACTCCACGGCCATGTCCTCGGCCAGGCCCCTGGGGGACGTCTCGGATCCCGGGGACGAATGTCCGAGGATGCAGTGCAGGGCGCAGTGTGCTATGGCCCTGGACACGAGGTTGGGATCCTCCCTGTATAGGGATTCCAGCGTCTCCGAGGGGAACCTTACGGACTCCCCGTCGCATTCCGGCAGCCCGGAACCGGGGACAGCCTCCAGCCTCAGCGACAGGACGGCCTTGGTGAGGAACCTGGCGTCCATGCAGACGGCGCCGGCGGCGGACCCGAGTATCTCCCGATGGGCATCCGTCGGTAGTTCCCCCTGCGGTAGTGCCTGGTCTCCTTCATGCGAGAGAATATCGCCTTGATCATCTCGGAGTCGTCGTAGGACAGGTCCCCCAGCTTGTAGTTGAACTTGGCCGGCGCGATCTTGAACAGGCGGTCCGTGCGGACATGGGACGTCCTGTCGAGCATGACCTCGTATGGGTCCATGAGCCTGATGTCCGTCCCCGGGTGATGGGGGTGGGATGTGACCATGTACACGGTCCAGTCGGAGCCGGTCTTCTCCAGGACGATGACGGGACGGTTCTTGGCGCCGGACCCGTCGTCGAAGTACACGTTGGCGTTCCAGACCTCCATGGGCCTGGGGGAGCCTTTGGATGTATCATCCCGGAGCTTCATACTTGAGGAATGCATCGGCAGGTATTCAACCAATCGGTCCGGATCCCGGATTCGGACCGACCAAGCTTTTATATCTGGGTTCTGGCTAGGGGGGATTACCGGATTATAATGGGCAAGTAGATCAGCCCGGTAGATCGCTGCCTTCGCAAGGCAGAAGTCGCGAGTTCGAATCTCGCCTTGTCCACTTTTTTTGTACATCCAGATCATCCAAAAATGGACAATTTTATTGTCCACCCTTGGACAATCAGGAGCTCCTTGCGTTGTCCATGGTCCTGTCGAGCCTATTCCTGCTGCAGAACACCTCTCTGGACATGCTGCTCGCATGTCCCATCAGGATTGGCACCGGCTCGATGTCGACGTCGCTGTCCAGATACCTCTGGCCGAACGTCCTGCGGCACATGCGGAGGTCGAATTTCACATTGAGATCCTCTTCGACCCGGCTCTTGATACTACGAATCGCGTTGCCGGAAAGATAGCCGTCGGCGCTCTCTTTCGACGGAAAAAGAGCTTGTGAGTTCAGGTTGTTGTCCGCCAACCACTTTTTGCGTAGCACGAGGCGCAGGGAGCGGATCTCACCGACATCCGGATGCAGAGGAGCAGCCCTCGGCAGGCATCCGGGACAGCGCGGACGAGGCCGTCCCCTTGACGACCGCCAGCAGAGCGGTCGATCGGGAACGGGGAGATCGAGAACGGCGATCGGAGATGGGCTGGGAGGCGCTATCGGGCGAGAAAGGCGGTATGCTATCCGCTGCTTCGCGGTCCAGATGTGATTCACTTTCTCGTCTTCATTATATAGTCCATAGTTACTGTCCGTACAGCAAAGGTTGTCTCTTTTCTGTAACAGGGAGAACCGAGTCTGAGAGGCATGATATATGCTGTTAACGATAATCTACATTGTAAACCTGGTCCTGCTCCTGACGATGCTCTTCCTCGAAAGGGGAGACCCGCACAGGATCATGCTGTGGCTGGTGATCATGGTCGTGTTCCCGGTCCTGGGATTCGTGCTGTACCTGATCTTCGGTCAGACGTTCTATTCCAATTTCGCCTTCCGCCCGAAAAAGGTGGGGGATGTCGATGTCGAGAGGATCGTGGAATCCTCGAAGTCGGCCATCGAGGAAGATGCCGCGGAAGGGTTCAAGGATGCCGCGACCGCCAGAGGAGTGGCGGTCTCCGGCGCCTTCAACTACTCCAGGGACAACGAGGTCCAGCTGTTCACCGACGGGAACGACAAGTTCGCCGCCCTCATCGAGGACCTCAAATCCGCGAAGAAGTTCATCCACATGGAGTACTACATAATCCGCAAGGACGAGCTCGGGGACGAGATCGTCCGCATCCTCACCGAGAAGGCCGCGGAGGGAGTGGAGGTCAGGCTCCTCTCCGATGGGATAGGGTACAACACGTCCCCCAGTGCCACGAAGGCCCTGAAGGAGGCCGGAGGGCAGGTCAAGCTGTTCCACAGCACCGCCGCCGTCCTTCTGAGCCCCAAGAAGAACAACCGCAACCACAGGAAGATCGCGGTCATCGACGGCCGCGTCGGGTACATCGGCGGTTTCAACATCGGAGTGGAGTACCTCGGCAAGGGCCCGATGGGCCACTGGAGGGACGGAGCGCTGAGGATAACCGGATCCGCCATCGATGCCCTCGCGACAAGGTTCCTGGCCGATTGGCGCTACGCATCCGGCGAGGACCTGTTCGACGGCGATTACTACGCGGACGATTCCGTCCGCGGCAAGGGGGATGCCAGGGCCCAGATCGTCAGCGGCGGCCCGGACATGGGCGATACCAACGGGATCGCGTTCCAGTACCTCATGATGATCGAGGCGGCCGAGAAGTCGGTGTACATCTACACCCCCTACCTCGCGCCCAACAGGGCGTGCATGAGCGCGCTGCGCTCCGCCGCGATGCGCGGAGTCGATGTCAGGGTCATCATCCCCGACATAGGGGACCACCCCTTCGTGTACTGGTGCAACCGCAGGTGCGCCGCCGAGCTCATGAGGGACGGCGTGAGGGTCTTCGAGTACAACGACGGGTTCGTCCACTGCAAGAACGTCGTGGTCGACGGAAGGATCTGCTCTGTGGGGTCCGCCAACTTCGACGACCGCAGCATGGTCTTGAACTTCGAGGTCAACGCCATGGTCTACTCGGAGAAGCTGGGATCGGAGATGGACGCGTCGTTCATGCGCGATCTGGAGACGTCCACCGAGTACACCCTGGAGAAGTACGAGAACAGGACGCTGGTGCAGAGGATCAAGACCATCGCATCGTGGCTCGTCTCGTCGCAGCTCTGATATGAAACCGAAGGGGCCGGCCTGCTTCGGGCCGGTCCCGCCTTTAATCTGCGAGGGCTGCTCCCCCGCATCTTGTTTTCCGTTAGCGGCGACAATCTAGCCGACGATCAGGATAGCGCCTTTGCCCGACTCGTCATGGACGTGCTTCATCAGCTTGGAAAGGGACAGGGTGAACCTGGCGATCCCCTCTTCGGTGTCCAGGGACGGGAACAGCAGTTCCGGGCGCTTCTCCAGTTCGGCTGCGTTCTCCGGCTTCAGGGCATCGATGTAGGACGACCTTCTCCCTGAGCAGGTAGATGAAGCGCTCATAGGTACCGTTGCCCAGGCCTTTCATGTCCAGATAGATCACAGGGTTCGAGTTCTTGTCGGGGTCGTGAGGGGGATCTTAGAGATCTCCAGGTCGTCGAACCAATGGTTGCCCGGATGCTTGTCGCTCAGGTACGCGTCGAGCATGGACAGGTCGAGGGACTTCCCGAAGCGCCTGGGGCGCAGGAAGAGGAAGACGGACGGCCCCTTCTCGAGTATGCGGTCTATGAAGGCCGATCGGTCTACGTAACAGAGGCCTTCATCGCGAAGCCTCTTGAAATCCTGGATGCCGATCGGGACCTCCTTCATGTTGGGAACATAGGCTGATGCCGTTAAGG
>CAVHQB010000029.1:0-18380 GCA_963637895.1 Lachnospiraceae bacterium | reverse complement strand
GTTGTGGGCCATCACCTTCTCTCTGATGAACTTGGCATCTTCAGCTGTCATACAGGTCGCTCATGTCCTAGGTTGCATATAAGGGGTCGGAGGGACGGTACAGAGTTCGGCAATTATCCGGCGGTCTGAATCATGGTTCACCGGTCTGAACCGAGCACGTTCTCGATCGTGCTGAAGCCGACATGCGTCATTGTTAAATAGTGCTTAGTGTTAGCACGTAGCACGGTGAAGGACATGTTCGGCAAGAACATCAGGATCGAGAGGATATTCGACAGAAACAGCGGGAACGCGGTCATAGTGCCCATGGACCACGGGATCAGCGTGGGCCCCATACCCGGGCTCATAGACATGAAGCAGACCGTAAGCGACGTGGTCGAAGGCGGAGCCACGGCGGTCCTGATGCACAAGGGGATCGTCCCCCAGGGCCACAGGACGTCCGGGCACGATGTCGGATTGATCCTGCACCTGTCCGCTTCCACGGACATCGGGGTCAACTCCAACAACAAGGTCCTTGTCGCGACTGTGGACGAGGCCCTCAAGATGGGAGCCGACGCCGTGTCCATGCACATCAACGTCGGGGCGGAAGCCGAGCCCAAGATGCTGGAGGACCTCGGAATGGTATCCAGGCAGTGCACCGAATGGGGCATGCCGCTCATCGTCATGGCCTACCCCCGCGGCCCGAAGATCACTGACTCCTTCGACCCGACCGCCATCGCCCACGCGGCCCGTGTGGCCATGGAGCTTGGTGCCGATGTGGTCAAGTGCAGCTACACAGGCGACATCGACTCCTTCAGGGAGGTCGTCAAGGGCACCATGGTCCCGGTCGTCATCGCAGGCGGCCCCAAGGTCAACAGCGACATCGAGCTGCTGAACATGGTCCACGATTCCCTGGAAGCCGGAGGGCGCGGAGTCTCCATCGGCAGGAACATCTTCCAGCACAGGGACATCAGGGGCATGATGTCCGCCGTGTCGGACATAGTGCTCCACGGCGCCTCTGTGGAAGAAGCTGCGAAGCACCTCAGGTGAAAAGGGCAGCCAGGCGGGCACCGTCCCGCCTCCTCCCTACCATTTTTCAAGTAGTTACCGCCCTTTTTAACTGAAATTCGGTAATGCGGTGACAGGACAGTGCACCCATGGATTTCGAAAAGGCGCTTGATGACATCAGGAACGGCAGGCCGATTCTGGTCTATGACTTCGACGACAGGGAGAGGGAGTCCGATCTGACGGTCGCTTCCCAGTTCGTCACGCCCGAGATCCTCAGGATGATGAGGCACGAGGCCGGAGGGCTGGTGTGCACCACCACCCCTTACAGGAAGGCCAAGGAGCTGGGGCTCCCGTTCATGTCCGACGTCTACTGGGACGACCGCGAGAGGTATCCTGTGCTTGGAGCGATGGCTCCCAACGACATCCCCTACGACGGCACCAAGTCCTCCTTCGGGATAACGATCAACCACCGCGACACCTACACCGGGATAACCGACCACGACAGGGCCCTGACCATCACGGCCTTCGTGGACACTATCTTCCAGGACCTGCCCGTCGCGGAGATATCCAAGGAGCTGGGAGAGCGCTTCCGCGCCCCCGGCCATGTCCATCTCCTGAACACTACGGAGAGGATCCTCAAGACCCGCCACGGCCACACCGAGCTGTGCACCGCCATGATGTACATGGCCGGCGTCAAGCCTTCGGCCACCATCTGCGAGATGATGGGGGACGACGGCGGATCCATGTGCAAGTCGGATGTGGCGGCCTTCGCTTCTGCCAAGGGCATCGCCATGGTCGAGGGACAGGACGTCATCGACCATTGGAACGCATACCTCGAGAAGACCGGCCTGGAGCTCTGAGCCCATGGCCCGCGTCATGGCATCGGGAGTCTTCGACATAATCCATCCCGGCCATATCTCCTATCTCGAGCAGGCACGCTCCTACGGGGACGAGCTCGTCGTCGTGATAGCCAATGACGACACCGTCCGCAGGAGCAAGCACGAGCCCGTGACGCCCGAAGACATGAGGGCGAGGATCGTAGGAGCCCTCAAGCCCGTGGACAAGGCCATCGTCGGCGGTCACGGCGACATACTCGACACTGTCAGGTACGTCAGGCCCGACGTGATAGTCCTGGGATACGACCAGAAGTTCAAGGAGGACGACCTCCGCGCCAAGCTCGAGGAGGCCGGGCTCGGGGGGATCAAGGTGGTCAGGGCCACGGAATGCGCCGAGGACCTGAATGCCACCCGCAGGATAATCGCCCGCATAAGGGAGATGGGGGCAACCCAATGAAGAAGATCGGAATAGCGGACACCACGTTCGCCAGGTACGACATGGGCCGTTCGGCCATAGACCAGCTGCAGAGGACCGGGACAGGGTTCACGATCGTCAGGTACACCGTGCCCGGCGTCAAGGACCTCCCCGTCGCGTCCAAGAAGCTCATCGAGGAGCAGGGATGCGACCTGGTCATGGCCCTGGGAATGCCCGGGCCCATGCAGAAGGACAAGATGTGCGCGCATGAAGCCTCCACAGGCCTCATCCGCGCCCAGCTGATGACGAACAAACACATTATCGAGGTCTTCGTCCACGAGGACGAGGCCAAGGACGAGGCCGAGCTCGCCTTCCTTGCCGACAGCAGGGCCAGGGAGCATGCGGTCAACGCCTACGACCTGCTCTTCCGTCCGGAGAGCCTCACCAGGAGGGCCGGGACCGGCCTCAGGCAGGGATTCGCGGACAAGGGGCCGGTAAGGCAGACAAGGTGAGAAAGATGGAATCATACAGGATTGGAATGGTCGTGGCGGAGTTCAACTACGAGGTCACGTCGCTGATGATGGAGAGGGCCAAGGCCGAGGCGGAGTTCCTCGGAGTGGAGATCTCCAGGATCGTCAAGGTGCCTGGAGTCTTCGAGGTGCCCTATGCGGTCAAGAAAGTGCTGGAGGACGACGATGTCGACGCTGTCGTCACCCTCGGCGCTGTGATCACGGGCGAGACCAAGCACGACGAGGTCGTCGTCGCTCAGGCTTCAAGGAAGATCATGGACCTCGGGCTGGAGTACGACAAGCCCGTCGGATTCGGCATCACGGGGCCCGGCATGACCGAGCTCCAGGCAATGGACAGGATCGAGAAGGGCCGCGAGGTCATCGATGCTGTCGTCAAGATGCTCCAGAGGTTCTGAAGCTCAAACATCGGAGGGGGAGACCCCTCCGACGCCTTAGAAACCTATATCCACTTCTTATCATCCTGACGGGGCCGGGCTCACATCCTGGTGGCGAACCCGTCGTTTATGTTGGCGCGGACTATCCTGACCACGCTGGAAAGGGCCACTCCCGTCTTGATCGAGATGCCGACGCACCCTTCTCCGGAGATGTACATGTCGATGATCGCCTTCTCCGTCCCGTCCATGGCGAGGTTGGTCGGCTTCGTGCGCCCTTTGTACCCTTCCGACTTCCACGAGCGGGTCTTGCACGACGGGCACCTGAGCGGGACCTGAGAGGTCCTTGAGAACCATTCGTGGCCGCACACGGCGCACGTGTTGACGATCGGCTCGCCCTGCCAATGGTACGTCCCGCATCCGGGGCACCTGACCGGGTTGGCAGAATGGCTGTACCATGTGTGATGGCAGCGTCCGCAGGTCTTGATCCTGTCGCGGAACGCGGGGAGGTCGTGGATATCAGTTGGCATATACATCCAACCTAATTTCTGATATTTAAATCCTCACAGATTTTTTCTGTGAACCCCTGTTCATTCGCAGCATTTTGTTGCTATCATTCTAAGGATTACATATCTTATGCCATAATTTCAGCATGACTGGAAACCACGTCATGAAAGGAGAGAAAGACATGGATGAGATCGAAGTTTGGCTCGCGGGCCTCAAGCAGATGGGGAGGAAGGAAAGCACCATCCGGACCCATCGCAACAACGTGAGGCAGTGCATCAGGGAGCTGGACAAGGCAGGACGGTCCTGCCGGGCCGAGGATGTGTCGAAGGACGACATCCTCTTCCTCTGGTCCGCCCTCAGAGTGAAGGAGGAGGTCAAGCGCAGCTATCTGAGGAGCTTCTCCCAGATGGTATGCTACCACACCGGGCGCAACGTCCTGAAGACCGCGAACATCCTCTACAACAGGGAGAACAGGTACCGCACGTACATCGACGACAGGAAGTTCAAGGCCGCATACATGGAGGCGGACGAGCGCGAGAAGGTCATCCTGTGCCTCGGAGCCTACATGGGCCTCAGGCGCAACGAGATGTCCCTCATCAAGGACACCGACTTGGTCAACGGGATGCTGGTCGTCCATGGAAAGGGCCACGGCGAGGACGGCCTGGTGGCCAGGATGAGCGTTCCCAAGCCCGTGTTCGATGCGATACAGGCCTACCGGAAGTCGACGATGAAGAGCGGGGTCCGCATCGACGACCGTCTGCTCCAGTGCAGGGACCATCGTATGAGGCTGCACTCCATGGAGCCGTCAAGGATCTCCGATCTGATGCACGATCTCGGCAAGCGCTGCGGCTTCGAGCTCACCACCCATTCCCTGCGGAGATATTTTGCAACCACGTTGTATTATAAGACCGGAGTCGACCTGCAGACGCTGAAGAACATGCTCCGCCATGCGGACGTCAGCACCACCCTGAAATGCTACGTGGACAACTCCGAGACGAAGAACGACGAGGCCAGCAAGGCTCTTTCGAAGTACCTCGAGAAGATGACCGCTGCCGGAAAGAACTGATCTTAAGGGCCCCCCGCCCGTTACGGCGGGCGGAGGTCCCGGTTCAGGCGATATGCCTGTTCATGAATGCATCGAGCTTGTCGTAGGCTTCCTCGAGGTACTCCATCTGAGGCAGGGTTATGGTCCTGAAGTGGCCGGAGCCGAACTCGGGGTCGAACCCGGAGCCGTGGACCATGACGAGCCCTTCTTCCTTGATCAGGTCGAGGACGAAGTCCTTGTCGTTCTTCCAGGGGGTGCCCTTGAGGTCGACCTTCGGGAACATGTAGAACGCTCCCTTCGCACGGTTGGTGCTGATGTGGGGGATCTCGTTCAGCCTGTTGTAGGAGAACTCCGACCTCTCCCTGAGCTTCCTGTTCAGGTCCTCGATGTATCCCTGAGGTCCCTGAAGGGACGCCTTGGCCGCCGCCTGGCAGGGGACGTTGGCGCAGATCCTCGCGCGGAACTGCTTCATCATCCCTTCCCTGATCTCGTCCATCAGGCCGTACTTGTCCATGAAGTAGCAGTAGCCCATCCTCCAGCCCGGCATCAGGTTCACCTTGGAGAACCCGTTGAATATGACGCGGGGCACATCGTCGGACAGCCTGGACGCGGAGTAGAACTCCCCTTCCATGATGATCTTGTCGTAGATCTCGTCCGAGATCAGGGGGATGTCGTACTCTGCGGCAACGTCTCCGATCTCGGTGATGGACTTCCTGTCGTACACCGCTCCCGTGGGGTTGTTGGGGTTGATGACGACCAGCGCCTTCGTCCTGTTGGTGATGCGCTTCCTGATCATGTCTATGTCGGGCTTCCAGTCCTCCTCCTCTATCTGGCGGTAGGAGACGGTGCGGCCCTCGTAAAAGCCGATGTACTGGGCGTAGGACGGGTATCCAGGCCCCGGGACGAGGATCTCGTCGCCGGGCTCCACCAGGGTGCCCATCATGATGTTGATGCATTCGCTGACTCCCGCTGTGACATACACGTCGCCGGGCGTGATGGTGACGCCGTGCTTCTCCTTCTCCCTCTGGACGATGGCCTCGCGGAGGTCCAGGTTCCCCTGGGAGTCGCCGTAGCCGTTGTCGGTCTCGTCGACGGCTGCGCGGAGCGTCGCCTTGAAGTACTCGGGGGTCTCGAAGTCCCACTTGTTGGGGTCGCCTATGTTGAAGTTGAGCATCTTCAAGCCTGTTTTGGCGGCCTCGGCGGCGGGCACTGTGACCTCGCGTATCGCGTAGTTCATTCCCATCGACCTTCTGGATGCCTTGATCTTCGTTTTCATAAGCAATCGGATGTCCAGCGACGACTATCTATATAAACGATGGTCAAACCCAGGGATGTTCGGAACGCCTCTTCGACGGACACAGCTTCCGACGGCGGCCCGGCAAAACGGTTATACCAGTTATACCATGCAATAATCGCACATGGTATAACCATCGGGGGCCGGGCATGGACGAGTCGGAGCGCATCAAGGATCTGGAAGAGCGGATAGCCGTGCTGCCGAAAGGCTCGGTCTCCACCAAGAACGTGAAGGGGAGGGCCTATCACTACCGCCGTTGGAGCGAGGGCGGTAAGCTGAGGGAGAAGTACGTCCCGGAGGCCGAGCTGGAAGCGGTCCTGGGGGAGATAGCCGTCAGGAAGGGGCTCGAAGCCGAGCTCGAAGAGCTGAACCGCTCTCGTGAGCCGGAGCCCGAGGGGTTCAGGATGGCCGTCTATCGCGGGGAGGCCCTGAGGAGGCTCTCCGCTTCCGTCGCCGGGCTCAGGAAGCGCGACTGCTTCAGGGATCTCATGGACTATCTGGAAGGACCGGCTTCCGGCCGCGTCCTGGTCCTCTGCGGCCTGCGCCGCACTGGGAAGACCACCCTGATCCGCCAGGCCCTGGCGTCCATGGATTCCGAAGAGCTGTCCAAGGCCGCGTTCATCCAGGCGTCTCCCGGCGATTCCTTGGCCGATGCCAAGCACGACCTGGACATCCTCATGTCGGAGGGCGCCGAGCGGGTGTTCATCGACGAGGCCACAGCCATAGACGGTTTCATCGACGGCGCTTCGTTGTTCTCCGACATCTACGCCGCCATGGGGATGAGGATCGTCTTATCGGGGACGGAGTCCCTCGGGTTCTCGTTCGCCGAGGACGAGCAGCTCTACGACCGCTGCATCATGGTCCGCACGACCTTCATACCCTACCGCGAGTTCGAGAGGGTCCTCGGAGTCGCAGGGATAGACGAGTACATCCGCTACGGCGGCACGATGTGCATGAGCGGGGCCCGTTACAACCGGTCCCCTTTCGGCTCCAAGGAGTCTGCCGATGCCTACGTGGACTCGGCCATAGCCTGCAACATCCAGCACTCTCTCTGCGGCTACAGGCACGGGGGCCATTTCGACCACCTCCGGGACCTGAACGACAGCAACGAGCTGACGAGCGTCATCAACAGGGTCGTGGAGGACATGAACCACAGGTTCGCCTTGGATGTGCTGACGCGGGATTTCGAATCGCACGACCTCGGCATATCGGCCTCCAACCTGCTCCAGGACAGGGAGCATCCTTCGGACGCCTTGTACGCAGTGGACCGTGCCTCCGTAACCGAGCGTCTGCGGAGGCTGCTGGAGATCCTCAACGGCGACGAGAGGGGCCGTGAGCTCACCGATGCTCATGTCACGGAGATAAAGGAGTACCTGGGGCTCCTGGACCTCGTCAAGGCCGTCGACGTCGTCCGCCTGCCTTTCACCGGTCAGAAGCTGGAGAGGACGCTCGTCGCCCAGCCCGGCTTGAGGTACTCCCAGGCGGAGGCTCTGATAAGGAGCCTCATGGACGACGCATCCTTCGCCGACCTCCCTCTGAACGAGCGCAGCCGCATATCCGGCCGCATACTGGATGAGGTGAGGGGCAGGATGATGGAGGACATAGTCCTCTTGGAGACGATGTCCGCGCATCCCGAGAAGGAGGTCCTCGTCGCCAGGTTCGCGATAGGCGAGTTCGACATGGTGGTCTTCGACCCCGGCGAGGGATCATGCGAGGTTTTCGAGATCGAGCACAGCGCCGAGAGGACGAAGGTACAGCGCAGGCATCTGGAGGATGCGGAGAAGATTTCCCTGACGGAGCACCGCTACGGCCCCGTCAGGGGCAAGTATGTCATCTACCGCGGGGGGGATGCGGCCGTCGACGGCATCACGTACCTCAACGTGGAGGGCTACCTGAAGCGCATCGCCGGCCTTTCCCCGGAAGAGCGGCAGCGACCGTTCATTCAGACTTCTTGTCGATCATGCGGTCGACGTCGCCCATCTCCTCGTTCAGGGACCTGTCGAAGCGCTCCTTCTCCTCTTTGATCTCCTCGTAGCTGGGGATCGGGCCCAGGACCTCGTCGGGGTCGCCGACGGCCTTGGCGATGCTCTCGGTGTCCGCGATCTCCCTGTCGGGGACCCTGGAAGCCGAGCCCATGTAATCGGATATCCCGTCCACCAGCCTTGTGAGCTCCATCGGGAAGAAGATCTTCGACGATTCCCCCTCGCCGACCTTCTGGATGGTCTGCATCGACAGCACGGACAGGGCCTTGGAGTCCATGGCGGAGGCTCCGACGGACATAATCCTGAGCCTCTGCGCCTCCCCCTGCCCTTCGAGTATGGTGGCCAGCCTCTTCCCCTCGGCTTCGAGGATCATCGACTGCCTCTGCCCTTCGGCCTGGAGGATCATGGACTTCTTGCGCCCCTCCGCTTCCAGGATGGCCGCCCTCTTCTGACCGTCGGCCTCCAGGATGGCGGCTCTCCTCTTCCTCTCGGCGGAGGTCTGCTCCTCCATGGAGTCCTTGACCTTCCTTGCGGGGTCCACCTCCCTGATCTCGACGGCCTCTATCTTCACCCCCCACTTGTCGGTGTTCTCGTCGAGGATGTCCCTGAGGCTGACGTTGATCTTCTCTCTGGAGGACAGGATCTGGTCCAGCTCCATCTCTCCGATGATCGACCTGAGCGTGGTCTGCGCCAGGTTGACCGTCGCCAGGCGGTAGTCCGTGACCTCGAAGAACGCGTTCTTGGGGTCTGTGACCTTGATGTATATGACAGCGTCGACCTGCACGGGGGAGTTGTCCTTGGTGATGACCTCCTGCTTGGGGACGTCAAGGACCTCCGTGCGCAGGTCCAGCTTCACCACCTGGTTGACGAGCGGGCAGACGACGTTGAGCCCTTGGTTCAGGACCCTCACGTACTTCCCCAGCCTCATGTAGATCGCCTGCTCGTAGGGCTGGACGATCTTCACTCCGCTGATGATGATCACGATGACGGCCACGACGGCTATCAGCGCCAGGACGATGATTATGTTGGCATCCATGTTATCCCATCTCCTTCTCAGACCCTGCGGACGTGGACGTGCACGCCTTCGCTGCTCTCGACCTCCACCTCGGCTCCCGCCTCTATGGGGGAGTCGGAGGTCGCGGACCAGGTGTCGGATCCGATCTTCACCTTGCCCTTCATGTTCCCGTCCTCGGTCGCCACGGTCACGACGCCCCTCTTCCCCACCAGGGACTCCATGACCGTGGTCGTAGGAGGCTCCGGCTTGGCCAGGGACTTGTACAGGTACACCGTGACCAGCGTGACGGGGATGGCCACCGCCACCGCGATCAAAGGCGACCATAGCGAGAACAGGATGTCCGGGTACGCGGCTCCGATGAGGCCGATGATGAGTATCACCGTGCCCGGGATGACCATGAACGCGCCGGGGCTGAAGGCCTCGGCTATCAGGAACAGGATTCCGATGATGATCAGCACTATGGCGACTGTGAACGGGTCCATGATCATATATCGAGCTATCATTTTTAAGGGAAATCGGTCGGCCCTGCGGCATCTCCTCAGCATCAGGAGGACGAGGCACGTGGGCGGGATCGCCGCGATGACGACGACTGCAGGCGTCCAGGGACAGTCATGTGATGCGGGGATGGCGGCCCATACGATTAGAAGCAACGACAGCCCCAGGCCGGTCAGTATCAGCCTGAAGCGGTCCATGCCGTTCATGGCAGGCCATCGGACAGCGGTTATGTCTGTGCATCCGGCAGGATCAGTTCTTCAATGCGGTAATCGGCAGCACGTAGACCCCGTCATCGCGACGGTAGGCGCTCGATTCCATGCCGCAGACGACGGCAAGGACGGACGGCATCCTCTTCGCATTCTTCTTGTCCATGTAGGATTGCAGGCCGAGGAGTTTCCTAGCTGCGACATCGACTTGGTTCAGGCCGAGCCTGATCTCGAACGCGCCCCATCTTCCGTCGGGCATATCGACGATCGCATCGGCATCGTTGCCTTGATGGTCGTGGTAGTGCAGCAGCTTGCCTCCAGATGCGGCAGCATAGACGTCCAGGTCCCTCTCGCACATGGATTCGAAAAGACGTTCGAAGACGCCTATGTCGTCAATGAGGTCATCAGGTGTCATCTCAAGGGCGGATGCGACTAGAGATGGATCGGCCAGATGCCTTTTCGGCTTCTTCCCTACACGTACCTTCGTCCCATAGCGGGGATCGAACGCCGGCTGGTCCGCGGTCAGGAATATGCGGCTCAGCACATCTGTGTATTCTGAATACGTCCTGCAGTCGATACTCGCGCCTGTGCGCTCTTCGACGTCATCGATGATCTTCGTGTCGGATGATAGGGTGCTCTCATTCAACGCCATCGAGCGGATGACGGCTTCCATCTTCTTCCTGACCCTCTTCTTCCCGTCGGCCAAAGCAGCTTCCGCGACCATGGATCTCAGGACGGAATCCGATAACGTGCATCCGTCATTGCGATCCGCTTCGGCTTGTCCCGGCCACCCTCCGTTCACAATCAGGGATGCAAGGCGCTCCAGCGGGACATCGTCGAAAGACAGTGACTGCTGGAACGTCCCTGAGAACAGCGAGCCGAGCGATGCTCTGCCGTCCGATTGGCTGGATTCATAGAGGGACATGGTGCGCATCCGGACCGTGGATATCCTTCCCGCGCCGCTGTGCATCACGCCCTTCTTCTTCGGAGCGATCGAGCTCGTCAGTATGATGCGTCCGTTCTCCGCCGTGGAGTCGACGGCCATCCTGGTCCCGTCCCAGATGCTCGGTATGCACTGCCATTCGTCGATAAGATGCGGCGCATCTCCGACGAACGCCCTCTCGAGCTCCATGCCGCACAGGGCCCGGTTCCGATGGTTCCCCGAGGGGTCGTCCAGCATCATCGCGCTGTTCGAATGGTGCAGGGCGGTCCAGGTCTTACCGCAGTGCCTGGGACCTTCGATGCAGACGGACCCCGATATCTTTAGCCTCTTGGCTATGGTCGCATCGATGAGCCTTGGCCGATATCCTTCAGGGGTGAGGGTCATTATGAGCGTCAGAAGGATGTCCAGATATTAAGAATGAGGGTGAATTCCAAAATAGAATGCATATGATTTCAACAATGTCTCTGAATTATACGACTTCCTTAGCGCATTCATCAAGGCTCATCACAGCGTTTCAAGCTCCATTCATGTGTTGGATGGGACTCTCGGTCACCGTTGCTTATAAGACTTCCTTCTAAGATACAGAGCCGTTTGAGGAATATCATGTCGGATTTACTTGCGAACGGAGGAAAGCAGCTCCTCCTGGGCAACGAGGCCATCGTAAGGGGCCTCTTCGAGTCCGGGGCGGGATTCGCTTCCACTTATCCGGGGACTCCGTCTTCGGAGATCGGCAACCTCCTCGAGAAGCTCTCTCAGGATGCCGGTATGTACTTCGAGTTCTCCACCAACGAGAAGGTCGCTATGGAGGTGTCCGCTGCGGCGGCTTCCTCCGGGCTCAGGTCTTTCGTGTTCATGAAGCACGTCGGCCTCAACGTGGCTGCCGACCCGATGATGACGCTCGCCTACTCCGGTATCACCGGAGGGATGCTCATCCTGACGGCGGACGACCCGTCCGCTCACAGCTCCCAGAACGAGCAGGACAACCGCTACTACTCCGCCCTGAGCCTCCTGCCCATGGTGGAGCCGTCCACACCCGCCGAGGCCAAGGACATGGTCGCCGAGGCGTACAGGATCTCCGAGGCCACAACGCTCCCTGTGATCTACAGGACCACCACCAGGGTCAACCACGCCCGCGGAGCCGTCGTCCTCGGACAGAGGGCCGAGCCCAAGGTCAAGGGCCACTTCGACAAGGACGTGGTCAGGTTCGTGAACGTCCCCGCCAACGCCCGCGTCAACAGGAAGAGGCTGCTGGAGTTCAACGCCAAGGCCAAGGAGCTCTCCGAGGCGTCTCCGCTCAACTTCGTCGAAGGGGACGGAGAGGTCGGGATAATCACGTCCGGAGTGTCCTACACCTACGTGAAGGAGTTCACCTCCGGAGCCTCCATCCTGAAGCTCGGGTTCACCAACCCCCTGCCGGAGAAGAAGATCGCCGAGTTCGTCAAGGGCAAGAAGGCCGTCATCGTCGTGGAGGAGCTGGAGCCCTTCCTCGAGGACCAGGTCCTGAGGATCTGCGGCCAGAACTCGATTAACGTCCCTGTGTACGGCAAGAGGTCCGGGCACCTGCCCATGGCCTGGGAGTACTCCCCCAGGACGCTGTCGTCCATCTCCGACCTCGTCAAGGTCACGCAGTTCGAAGAGCCCATGGAGACGCCTTCCGTCGCCCTTCCCGCAAGGCCCCCGACGCTCTGCGCCGGATGCCCCCACAGGGGGATGTACGCCGCGACGAAGAAAGCCGTCGGCAACAAGGACGTCGTCTACTGCTCGGACATCGGATGCTACACCCTTGGAGTGGCACCGCCGTTCAACACCGCCGATTTCATCATATGCATGGGAGGAGGAGCCGGCGCCGCCGGAGGGTTCGCCCAGTCCACCGACCAGCTGCCCATCGCGTTCATGGGAGACTCCACGTTCTTCCACTCCGGCATACCGCCGCTGGTGAACGCCCTGTTCAACAACCACAAGATCGTCATGGTCATCCTGGACAACAGGACCACCGCGATGACCGGCCACCAGCCCAACCCCGGGGTCGGAAGGGACTTCGGAGGCATCAAGACCGAGGGCCTGGACATCGAGACCCTCGTGAAGGGGGTCGGAGCCAAGTTCGTCAGGCAGGTCGATCCTTATGATATCGCAACGGCCACCAAGGTCATGAAGGAGGCCATCGAGTTCGACGGTGTGGCAGTGGTCATCTCCAAGTGCCCCTGCCCTCTGGAGCTGAAGAAGATGAAGCTCCTGGTGCCCAAGACCTGCGAGGTCGACGCTTCCAAGTGCATCGGCTGCCACCTGTGCCTCAAGACAGTGGCCTGCCCTGCTCTGATCATCGACGGGAAGGTAGTCCGCACGGACCCCGCCCAGTGCATCGGATGCGGGATGTGCGCGAACGTCTGCCCCCGCGACGCCATAGGGGTGAGAATGTGAAGTATTCCATACAGATCGTAGGAGTCGGAGGGCAGGGAGTCCTCCTTGCATCGATGGTCCTGGGGAACGCCGCCATGGAATCCGGATACGAGGTGTCCATGAGCGAGGTCCACGGGATGGCCCAGCGCGGAGGCAGCGTCATGTCCACCGTCAGGTTCGGGGACAGCGTCATCAGCCCCCTGGAGGCGTCCGGATGCGCCGACCTCATCATGGGGTTCGAGCCCACCGAGACCGTCCGCTGCCTTCCTCAGGGGAACAAGGGCACGACCGTCCTGATGAACCTGGACCCGGTGTACCCCGCCATGGTCTCGGCCGGACTGGAGAAGTACCCCGAGATCGACGACCTGGTCTCTGCTGTCAAGGGAGTCAACGGCAACGTGGTGACCATCGACGCCACCAAGATCGCCGTCGAGGCCGGCAAGGCCGTCGTGGCCAACGCCGTCATGATCGGAGCGGTCGCTGCGGTCAAGGGATTCCCTCTGGAGAAGGAGGTCCTGCTCGAGGCCCTGAAGGCGCAGGTGCCCTCGAAGGCGCTCGACCTCAACATCAAGGCCTTCGAGATGGGCTACTCCGCAGTGAAGAACTGATAAACTCATTCCTCGGAGGGGTTCCCGCCCCTCCTGAGGAGATCCATTTTGAACGCGTAATAGGAAGGGGTCATGTCCATGTGGTGGATGTGAGGGTTCTCGAACCTCTGCTCCTCCTGCCATATCTCCTCATCGAGCTGCTTCTGGACGTAGGCCCTGATCTCCTTCAGGTCCCTGGGGCCTTCTACCCTCTTCCCGTCCGAGATTACCTTCTTCAGAAGGCTCTTGGATGTGCATCCCTCGAGAACGACGGACTTCCACGGCTTGACGGGGTCCACGGCCTTGAACGGCTTGGACAGGTCGATCTCCTCGCCCTCGTGGGCTATGAGGTCGCAAACAGCATGCCCGGATGCGTCGTAGATCCTGTGGACGCTCTTCCTCCCGGGGTTGGTGATCTTCTCCACCGCCTCGGATATCTTGATCGTCGGCCTCACGACGCCGTCCTTCTCGATGGCGGCTATCTTGTACACAGCGCCGAACACGGGGTCGCTCTTGGATGTGATGAGCCTCTCGCCGACGCCGAATGCGTCGATCTTCCCGCCCTGCTCGATGATGGACTGGATCGAGTACTCGTCGAGGCTGTTGGAAGCTATGATCTTGCAATCCCTGAGGCCGGCATCGTCCAGCATCTTCCTGACCTCCTTGGTCAGGTAGGCCAGGTCGCCGGAGTCGAGGCGGACCCCTTTGAGGCGCTTGCCCATGGGCTCCAGGACCTCCTTGGCGCACCTTATCGCATTGGGCGTCCCGGACCTGAGGACATCGTAGGTGTCTATGAGCAGGACCGTGTCGTCCGGATAGATCTCGGCGTACCTCTTGAACGAATCGTACTCGGAGTCGTGGTACATCACCCAGCTGTGGGCCATGGTCCCGCTGACCGGGATCCCGAACATCTGGCCGGAGAGGACGGTGGCCGTTCCTCCCGCTCCGCCGATGTAGGCTGCTCTCGCACCGTATACGGCGGCGTCCATGTTGTGCGCCCTCCTCGCCCCGAAGTCGGACACTCCCCTGCCCTGAGCGGCACGGACTATCCTGCGGGTCTTGGTGGCGATCAGGGACTGGTGGTTCACCTGCGCCAGGATCGCCGTCTCGACGAGCTGGGCGTCGATCATCGGCGCAGTCACCACGAGGACGGGCTCGTTGGGGTAGATCACGGTCCCTTCCTCGAAGGCCCATATGTCCCCCTTGAACCTGAAGCCCTTCAGGTATTCCAGGAACCTCTCGTCGAACATGCCGAGGGACCTGAAGTACTCGATGTCCTCCGCATCGAACCTCATGCTCTCGATGAAGTCGATGACCTGCTCCAGGCCGGCGAATATGGCATATCCTCCGTTGTCGGGCACCTTCCTGAAGAACACGTCGAAAGTGGCCCTCGCGTCCAGGTTCCCTTCGAGGAAGTACCCGTTGGACATGGTCATCTCATAGAGGTCCATCATCATCGAGAGGTTGCGCTTGTCGAACATGCTCATAGCGATCGACCTTGCATCGGGACAACCGCCTTAAGTTTTCCCACACAGGAGTGACGACCATATGGGAACTGATGCCTCCGGATGCCGCAGGCCCCATCCTCGGCATCCGGAGACGGGAGGAAACAATCCGGGTCCCGACC
Source organism: Lachnospiraceae bacterium (assembly GCA_963637895.1). Classification (GTDB taxonomy): domain Archaea; phylum Thermoplasmatota; class Thermoplasmata; order Methanomassiliicoccales; family Methanomethylophilaceae; genus Methanoprimaticola. The sequence goes on along the minus strand of CAVHQB010000029.1, from coordinate 3,146 downwards.
CAGGAGATAGAACGGCAGGAGGGCGGCGCCCTCCTGCCCGGGGGAGATAATCTTGATGTTTACGACCGGGCGCTCATGCGTTGATGAGCACGTCGATCGGGTATCCGGCCTTGTCGGCAGCGTCATCGACGGGCACGGGCTCCCTTCCGGGGAGGCTCTGGTCGAAGGCGGACTCCATCTTGGCGACGCAGTCCATGACGTGCTTCCTGATGCTCCTGTTGACCTCGTTGAACGCCTTGCTCATGGTGAGGTCGGGCATCCTGGCCAGGACCAGGTCGTTGTCCACCAGGATCGTGTGCTCGCACACGGACCTGATGTGCCTGTATCCTTCCTTGGCGATCTCCTTCCTCTTCCCCTCGAAGGAGAAGGGGCTGATCGCGACAGCGAACGTGATGATGTTCTGAGACCTGGCGGCGTCGATGACGACGGAAGCCGCACCGGTTCCGGTGCCTCCGCCCAGCCCGGCGATGACGAACACGAAGTCGTAGCCGGCGAGCGCCTGCCTGATCTCCTCTCTGTGGATGTCTGCGCACTTCTTTCCGACCTCGGCGTCCCCGTGGGCTCCCTCGCCCTTGAGGACCTCCTTGCAGATGTAGATCTTGCGGTCGGCGTCGATCCTGTGCATGGCATCCTTGTCGGTGTTGATCGCGATGGTGTCCACTGGACAGAGCGAACCGTAGAAAGAGCCGACGACGTTGCATCCCGCTCCGCCGACCCCGACCACCGCAATGCGCGGTGCCATGTGTTCCGTTCCTGTTGCTGCCATTGTGCATCACCTTTTCGATCTTTTCCGATTCTTGTAACGTGTTTATTGCATCCGGGACCACGGCATTGCCGTTCCCATCTGGACCACGGATGCGATTTCCCATCCCTTTTCTTCACTTGAGAGCAGCGTTCTGCTGTGCGGCCCTGAAGGATTCGGCGTAAGCCTCCTCCTCGATCGTCTTCGGGACGATCTTCTCCAGGACGCACTTGCGGATGAACTCCTCCTCGTTCAGGCACAGTCCGCGCTGGACCAGCTGGCTGAGGACGTCCATCTGCATGTCGCTGAGGCGGACGAAGATCCCGCCTTCGGGAACGGCCGGGGCATCGGGCGCATCGTAGTGCGCCATGTACCACTTTATGGCCTCGCGGATGAAGACGGACTTGTTCTCGATGTCGCGCTCTCCCATGAAGTCCTCGAGTTCTTGGGCTTCATCGGTTCCCATCCTGAGCGTGATCTTGAAACCGTCGTCAGTCATCCGCATTCCTTTCCCTAGCAATCCCGGCTATCCCATCAATTGCCGTCTTGCTTGTATGATGCTAATACGTGCGGGGTATATAATGCTTGTCTTACCAAGTCGGACGTTTGTCTTACATGGTTTTCCATCAAAAAAATGATGGTTTTTACGAAACAATGCGGTTACAACCGATTTCTCGGAGGTGCTCCGCGCTTGTCTTACTCATGCACATGTCTTTTTGATACAAAAACCAAACTGTCCGAAGCATGTATGGCAGGATGTAAGGCACGGGGCCGGGCGTAAGACAGGACGATCGCGACGGTATTGCCGGGGGCCTTCGACGCAGCCTTGTCCGACGCCCGCGGACCGTCTCCCGGCCGGGCTCCTCCAGTGCATCTGGCCAGGATCCCCTTCTTCAGAATGTATTTAACAACCTTGTTTATACGCGCACGTATAGAGAAAGGGATCTCATGGCTAACGACTACAGCTCCATGGAAGCAAAATGGCAGGCCAGGTGGCAGGAGGCCCACCTGAACGAGTCCGAGAGGATCGACGGCAAGCCAAAGTTCATGATCATATTCGCGTACCCTGGAGTCACAGGGTACCTTCACGTCGGGCATCTCCGCGGATACACCTACGTCGATGCGATCGGCAGGTACAAGCGCATGACCGGCCACAACGTCCTCTTCCCCGTGGGCACCCACGCCACCGGGAACGGCGGCATCAGCCTGGCGAACAAGATCGCCCGCGGCGACGAGAAGACCGTCGACTACCTCCTGAGGAACGGATGCCCCCAGGAGAAGCTGGAGGAGCTGAAAGACCCCATGTCCGTCGTGGAGTTCTTCAACGACGTCTACGTCTCAGAGTACTGGAAGAGGTTCGGGTTCCTCGCCGACTGGAGGAGGTTCACCTGCACCCTCTACCCCGACTACGGGAAGTTCATCCAGTGGCAGTTCAAGAAGCTCAACGAGAAAGGGTACCTCATACAGAAGCCCTATTACGCCCCCGCCTGCCCCAACTGCGGGCCGGTCGCCGTGGATCCCTCCGAGACCGACATCTCCAAGGGCGGGAAGGCCGAGACGCAGGAGTATGTGCTGCTGAAGTTCAGGCACGGCGACGAGTTCCTCGTGGCCGCCACCCTCAGGCCCGAGACCGTCTACGGGCAGGTGTGCTTCTGGGTGAACCCCGAGGTGGAGTACAGGAGGATCAAGAAGGGCGGAGAGACATGGATCGTGTCCCCCGAGGCCGCCGAGAAGCTGAAGCTCCAGAAGGACGGAATCGAAGATGCGGGCACCATACCCGGCAGCGAGATGATCGGCTGGATGTGCGAGGCGCCCATGATCCACCGCGAGATCCCCGTGTTCCCCGCGACGTTCTGCAACCCCGACGTCGGTACCGGGCTGGTCACATCCGTCCCGTCCGACGCTCCCGACGACTGGATATCCCTTGAAGCGGTGAAGAAGGACCCCGCCCTCAAGGAGAAGTACGGGCTCTCCCAGGAGCTCATCGACTCCGTCGTGCCCATCTCGATCATCGAGATGAAGGGCTACGGCGACTTCCCCGCCAAGGACGTCATCGACAAGATGGGCATCGAGAAGCCCGGCGACCCCCTCCTGGTGGACGCGAAGAAGCAGGTCTACAAGGACGGCTACCACATGGGCCGCATGAAGGCCGTCTGCGGGCCCTATGCCGGCATGCGCGTGGAGGAGGCCAAGGACAAGATGAAGCAGGCCATGATCGACGCCGGAGAGGCGGAGACCTTCCATGACCTGACCGAGGAGGTCGTCTGCAGGTGCGGACGCAGGGTCCACATAAGGAGGATCGACGACCAGTGGTTCATCAACTACGCCGACCCGGAACTCACCCGCATAACCGACGAGCACTGCGACAAGATGGACATCATCCCGCCCGAGTACGCGGACAACG
>CAVHQB010000028.1:0-18486 GCA_963637895.1 Lachnospiraceae bacterium | reverse complement strand
CGGTCTTCTTATCCATGTTCAGTCCTCCCACTCGGTGATTCCGCTGGGGTCGGAGAGGACGCTCTTGTGGAAGACAGGCTCCTCCACTCCTTCCCTCTTCTGCTTGCGGTAGTCTGCGTAGGCTTCGAACACCTGCCTGCTCAGCAGCAGGACGATGATCATGTTGACGGTTGCCATCAGCGCCATGAACGTGTCGCTCACAGAGTCCACGGCGGAGACGTCCGCAGTGGTCGCGGCGACGAAGGCGACGATGATGACCAGGATCTTGACTCCGAGGATGACCCCCTTCTTGTCGTTGACGAACCTGGCATTGGCCTCGGACATGGTGTAGTACCCGATGAGGCTGGTGAACGCGAAGATGAACATGAAGATCGCGATGATGTAGTTCGCAGCGGTTCCGATGGCGGTGCTGGAGATGACATCCTGGACGAGCAGCGATCCCTTGTCCCCGAAGGCGAGGATGGAGCTGTAGTCACCGTAGGACAGGATGACGATGGCGGTGAACGTGCACACGACCAGGGTGTCCACGAGGACACCGAAGGACTGGATCAGTCCCTGCTTGACAGGGTGCTTGACGTTGGCGGTGGCCGCGATGTTCGCGATGGAACCGAGACCGGCCTCGTTGGAGAACACTCCTCTCTTCAGTCCGTTCACGATGACGGTTCCGACTCCTCCTGCGATGAGGCTCTCGGGGCTGAACGCGTTGGTGAAGATCATGCTGATGGCGTTGGGGACTCCGTTGATGTTCAGGCAGATGGCGATGATCGCGAAGACGATCCATGCGACGGCCATGGCGGGAACGATCTTGGCGGAGAACTTGGCGATGGCCTTGAGCCCCCTGAAGATGATGAGCGCAGCGATGGCCGCGATGATGATCGCGAAGACGTAGTAGTTGTTATCGAACTCGAACGCACCGCACAGGGCGTTGGATGCGTTGCATGCCTGGACAGCGACGAATCCGATACCGAAGGTGAGGATCAGGAGGATGGCTGCGAGAACACCGAGCTTCCTGTTCTTCAGTCCCTTGGTGGCGTAGTAGGCAGGGCCGCCGAAGTAGTGCCCGTCGGATTTCTTCTCTTTGTACATCTGAGCGAGGGTGGACTCCATGAAGGAGCTCGCGGATCCGATGATGGCGAAGATCCACATCCAGAACACGGCGCCGGGTCCGCCCATGACGATGGCGGTGGCGACTCCCGCGATATTACCTACACCGATACGAGCGCCCATTCCGATGCAGAACGCTTCGAACGATGACACATGCTTGGTCGTTTTTCCCTCTTTGATGCCCGAGAAGGAGAGGGAGGAAGTCTCCTTGATCTTGGTGATCTGGAGGCCCTTGAGCCTCACCGTGAAGATGAGGCCGAGTCCTATGAGGAAGACGAAGGCGATGCCCCAGAAATATGAGTTGACATGGCCCACACCATCCATCACTGAGTCGAATAGCGACATTTCAATAGCTCCCATACGTGCAGGGACCCGTTCAATGACCGCGACCCGGCGCTTTGGATGGTGTGGCCCACGTAGTATATCTTAATTAAAACTTTTGTAGCTTTAAATGTCTGATATAAGACATAACATCGTCAAACGTCTATTTTTAATGCATTTCAATAGATGAAATGATAGAAACACATCAAAACAGCATGTTTATGTCGGCATCATAGTGCTATTGCGTAACACGGTCCGTAATCCGGAGGGCGGGCGTATCGGGGCATGGATGAACCTTCATGATCTTTGATGGATGATTGCATGCGCGGTCCATCTGCGATCCCCGATCCGCATCTTGTTTTCTTTCAGGCCTGGGCCTCTCCGTTGCCGTCCTTCTTCGGGACCACGTTCTTCACGACCAGGGCGCAGACGATGGCCACAACGGACAGGACGCATCCCACGGCCATTGTGGCATCGAAGCTGCCCCACATCGCATTCTCCGCGACGCTTGCAGCAGTCGCCGACCCGATTCCGGACTGCAAGACGACGGAATAAAGGACCACTCCGAGGGACGCGGCCGTGTAGTTGACCTCCAGCAGGAACGTCGCGGCATCGGCCTGGTTCTCCGTGTCGGCATGATGGACCAGCGCAGTGGCGAGGCCCGTGCCGGCGAACGCCATGGAGCATCCCATGATCGCCAGCCCTATCAGCAGGAGCACGAGGTCGTCCGGCGGGACGATAACGATGAATATCAAGCAGAACACGAGGCGCCCGACCCCTGCCAGGACCGAGGGCAGCTTGCATCCGCGGGTGTCGCACCATCTCCCGACGGGCACGGACAGGATTATGGCGAATATGGAAGCCACCGACAGCAGCAGCCCGGAATCGGTCACGCTGTATTCCCCGCAGACCTGCAGGAAGTAGGGGAGGACGTACTGCGTCCCCATGATCACCATGCAGGTCATCGTGAACGCCACTGATAGCAGCTGGAAATCGCGGCGCTTCAGCATGTCCGTGGAGATCAGCGCGGAATCAGGCCGCCTGGACATCCTGCGGGCCAGGATCAGCAGGAAGACGGCTCCGACCACGCCGCACACGGCGACCGAGGCCATGGGCATAATCGATCCTGTGATGTTCTGGATGCACACGATCGCGGCGCCTATTCCGAAGACCGCGAGGATGCTGTTCAGGAGGTCCGGGTTCCGGGCCTTGTCGTATCCTTCGTCCTTCGGGAGGACCTTGAGGGTCAGGACAGCAGCGATGATCCCGAACGGGATGTTCAGCAGGAATATCCAGCGCCAGTCCAGCGCGGAGGTCACGAACCCTCCGACCGATGGACCGATGACGATGGACACTCCCGAGGCGACCGCAAGCACCCCCAGGCCGAGGCCCTTCTTGTCCGCGGGCAGGAACCGGGCGATGAGCACGGGCACCGCCGCCGTCATGAGCGCGGCTCCGATGCCTTGGATGAGCCTGAACACCACGAGGGATGCGAAGCTGTTGGCCACTCCGCAGGCTATCGAGGATGCAGTGAACACCACGATCCCCCAGAAGAACACCTTCTTCACCGTTCCGTTCTCGGCGAGCTTCGCCATGGGCAGGAGGAGGGCCGCCAGGGCGATCACGTAGGTCAGCGTGATCCACGACGTGTCCCCGACGGAGACGTTCAGCTCTTCGGATATCGTGGGGAGGGCCACGGACACTATGGAAGCGTCCAGGCCGTCGAGTATGGTCGACAGCGCGAGCAGCGCCAGGAGCAGGTACAGGCCGTGGCCGTTCTCCACCTTGTCCATCATATCATCTCTTGATCCCGTACAGCATGCCGTTGCCGATGGACGGGGGGATCCCGGCATCGAAACCCATCACGTTCATGACGGTCTCCGCGGCCACGGCCCCGTAGGGAAGGCTCCGGTACGCCTCGGGGACGATGAAGACGGGCCCGCCCCTCCTGACCTGGTTCATGCACACCATCATCTGACGGAAGCGGTCCGTGAGCGTGGACGGCCCGCATTCCGCGAAGATGGCGCCGTCGTAGATGTCGAACCCGTCGGGCGACCAGCTCTTCCCGTACTGCATGACGGTTATCCCGTCGTCCTTCATGATGGCGAACCTGCGCGCGAGGGGGAGCATGGCGATGAGCGCCTCCACATCGGTCTGCAGGGGCACGCCTTCTGCTTTGTCGTCCACTGCGAACAGCATGTCGAAGTAGCGCTCCTCCATCAGGCGCAGGAGCTCGTAGTCCCTCTTCAGCTTCCCGTAGTCCTCGTTGATCAGCCTGATGAAGAACGGAGATGTCTCCAGGTCGATGGTGCGCAGGTACTCCTGCATCCCGGTCCCGCCGAAGTACACGATCTCCCTGAAGGAGTCCAGATGCCTCACCAGCTCGAAGAACGGCCCGAGGTCCGCCTTGACGTCCCCGGGGACGATGGAGAACTTGAACATGGCGGATTTGCGGGGGCGGTAGGGGGTCAGCATGTAGCTGTCGAAGAACGCGGGCTCCAGCAGCGACTTGAGGGTCACATCCGTCATGTGGCTGCCGAAGACCTCGTCCAGGTACTCGCGGGTGAGGTTGCCCCCCATGACCCTGGCGTTGGTCTCGATCAGGACCGGGCCCTTCTCGTCAACCTTTATCTCGTTGTGGCTGAACCCGTTCTTCATGTCCACGGCATCGAGGACCTTGTAATCGTACTGGAGTATGTCCTGCATCCCGGGCACGAGGCGGTCCACGAGGATGCATGTGTCGTACACGAGCACCCCGTCGTCCTGGACGATCTTCTCGTACCTCCAGATGTCGGAGATCTTGTGCTTGCCGTCGATGCTGATGCTGTTGACGATGTACTCGGTCCCTCCGATGTACTCCTGCATCAGGATGGGAGAGTCCAATGCGCCCCAGCTGTTGTACATGCCATGCATGAGCCTGAAGTGCTCGAGGCACGCTTCGAGGGAATCGCAGATCTTCAGGCCGACGGTCCCTCCGCCCTCGGAGAACTTCAGGACAGCTTTGGTCAGAGCGTTGTCTTTCCAGAACCTCTCCACGTCCTCTTCCGACGAGACGATGGCCGATTCGATGCGCCTGATCCCTGCTCTCCCCAGGGACTCGTACATCCCTTCCTTGGTGCAGCGCATGTATGTGGTGTCCGGGTCGTTCCCCCTGAGCCCGAGGGCCTTGTTCAGCTTGTCCGTCAGGCGAACGCCCATCTCGGATCCCGGGACCGCGCAGACGACGTCGTATCCATCCAGCTGGTCGATGAGGTCGTCCAGCGACCATTCTTTCTGCATCTGGATGAAATCCGCTTTGTCCCCGATCCCTTTCTTAACGTTCTCCACGTTGGAACTCCAGCCCTGAGCATGCTCCGTATCGAAGTAGCTGTAGATGGCGAGAGGGCGGTATCCCATTCCGATGATGTCATCTATGTACATCTGTCCCGTGGATGCGCAGTCCACTACAGCGATGAATTGCATAAAGATGTCCAGGTTGTTCTGGTAGATTAAGGTTCTATTTGTTCTGATGCTGGTCGGCATCACAGTGCTATTGCGTAACACGGTCCGTAATCAGGAGGGTGGGCGGATCGGGGCATGGATGAACTTTCATGATCTTTGATGGATGATTGCATGCGCGGTCCATCTGCGATCCCCGATCCGCATCTTGTTTTCTTTCAGGCCTGGGCCTCTCCGTTGCCGTCCTTCTTCGGGACCACGTTCTTCACGACCAGGGCGCAGACGATGGCCACAACGGACAGGACGCATCCCACGGCCATTGTGGCATCGAAGCTGCCCCACATCGCATTCTCCGCGACGCTTGCAGCAGTCGCCGACCCGATTCCGGACTGCAAGACGACGGAATAAAGGACCACTCCGAGGGACGCGGCCGTGTAGTTGACCTCCAGCAGGAACGTCGCGGCATCGGCCTGGTTCTCCGTGTCGGCATGATGGACCAGCGCAGTGGCGAGGCCCGTGCCGGCGAACGCCATGGAGCATCCCATGATCGCCAGCCCTATCAGCAGGAGCACGAGGTCGTCCGGCGGGACGATAACGATGAATATCAAGCAGAACACGAGGCGCCCGACCCCTGCCAGGACCGAGGGCAGCTTGCATCCGCGGGTGTCGCACCATCTCCCGACGGGCACGGACAGGATTATGGCGAATATGGAAGCCACCGACAGCAGCAGCCCGGAATCGGTCACGCTGTATTCCCCGCAGACCTGCAGGAAGTAGGGGAGGACGTACTGCGTCCCCATGATCACCATGCAGGTCATCGTGAACGCCACTGATAGCAGCTGGAAATCGCGGCGCTTCAGCATGTCCGTGGAGATCAGCGCGGAATCAGGCCGCCTGGACATCCTGCGGGCCAGGATCAGCAGGAAGACGGCTCCGACCACGCCGCACACGGCGACCGAGGCCATGGGCATAATCGATCCTGTGATGTTCTGGATGCACACGATCGCGGCGCCTATTCCGAAGACCGCGAGGATGCTGTTCAGGAGGTCCGGGTTCCGGGCCTTGTCGTATCCTTCGTCCTTCGGGAGGACCTTGAGGGTCAGGACAGCAGCGATGATCCCGAACGGGATGTTCAGCAGGAATATCCAGCGCCAGTCCAGCGCGGAGGTCACGAACCCTCCGACCGATGGACCGATGACGATGGACACTCCCGAGGCGACCGCAAGCACCCCCAGGCCGAGGCCCTTCTTGTCCGCGGGCAGGAACCGGGCGATGAGCACGGGCACCGCCGCCGTCATGAGCGCGGCTCCGATGCCTTGGATGAGCCTGAACACCACGAGGGATGCGAAGCTGTTGGCCACTCCGCAGGCTATCGAGGATGCAGTGAACACCACGATCCCCCAGAAGAACACCTTCTTCACCGTTCCGTTCTCGGCGAGCTTCGCCATGGGCAGGAGGAGGGCCGCCAGGGCGATCACGTAGGTCAGCGTGATCCACGACGTGTCCCCGACGGAGACGTTCAGCTCTTCGGATATCGTGGGGAGGGCCACGGACACTATGGAAGCGTCCAGGCCGTCGAGTATGGTCGACAGCGCGAGCAGCGCCAGGAGCAGGTACAGGCCGTGGCCGTTCTCCACCTTGTCCATCATATCATCTCTTGATCCCGTACAGCATGCCGTTGCCGATGGACGGGGGGATCCCGGCATCGAAACCCATCACGTTCATGACGGTCTCCGCGGCCACGGCCCCGTAGGGAAGGCTCCGGTACGCCTCGGGGACGATGAAGACGGGCCCGCCCCTCCTGACCTGGTTCATGCACACCATCATCTGACGGAAGCGGTCCGTGAGCGTGGACGGCCCGCATTCCGCGAAGATGGCGCCGTCGTAGATGTCGAACCCGTCGGGCGACCAGCTCTTCCCGTACTGCATGACGGTTATCCCGTCGTCCTTCATGATGGCGAACCTGCGCGCGAGGGGGAGCATGGCGATGAGCGCCTCCACATCGGTCTGCAGGGGCACGCCTTCTGCTTTGTCGTCCACTGCGAACAGCATGTCGAAGTAGCGCTCCTCCATCAGGCGCAGGAGCTCGTAGTCCCTCTTCAGCTTCCCGTAGTCCTCGTTGATCAGCCTGATGAAGAACGGAGATGTCTCCAGGTCGATGGTGCGCAGGTACTCCTGCATCCCGGTCCCGCCGAAGTACACGATCTCCCTGAAGGAGTCCAGATGCCTCACCAGCTCGAAGAACGGCCCGAGGTCCGCCTTGACGTCCCCGGGGACGATGGAGAACTTGAACATGGCGGATTTGCGGGGGCGGTAGGGGGTCAGCATGTAGCTGTCGAAGAACGCGGGCTCCAGCAGCGACTTGAGGGTCACATCCGTCATGTGGCTGCCGAAGACCTCGTCCAGGTACTCGCGGGTGAGGTTGCCCCCCATGACCCTGGCGTTGGTCTCGATCAGGACCGGGCCCTTCTCGTCAACCTTTATCTCGTTGTGGCTGAACCCGTTCTTCATGTCCACGGCATCGAGGACCTTGTAATCGTACTGGAGTATGTCCTGCATCCCGGGCACGAGGCGGTCCACGAGGATGCATGTGTCGTACACGAGCACCCCGTCGTCCTGGACGATCTTCTCGTACCTCCAGATGTCGGAGATCTTGTGCTTGCCGTCGATGCTGATGCTGTTGACGATGTACTCGGTCCCTCCGATGTACTCCTGCATCAGGATGGGAGAGTCCAATGCGCCCCAGCTGTTGTACATGCCATGCATGAGCCTGAAGTGCTCGAGGCACGCTTCGAGGGAATCGCAGATCTTCAGGCCGACGGTCCCTCCGCCCTCGGAGAACTTCAGGACAGCTTTGGTCAGAGCGTTGTCTTTCCAGAACCTCTCCACGTCCTCTTCCGACGAGACGATGGCCGATTCGATGCGCCTGATCCCTGCTCTCCCCAGGGACTCGTACATCCCTTCCTTGGTGCAGCGCATGTATGTGGTGTCCGGGTCGTTCCCCCTGAGCCCGAGGGCCTTGTTCAGCTTGTCCGTCAGGCGAACGCCCATCTCGGATCCCGGGACCGCGCAGACGACGTCGTATCCATCCAGCTGGTCGATGAGGTCGTCCAGCGACCATTCTTTCTGCATCTGGATGAAATCCGCTTTGTCCCCGATCCCTTTCTTAACGTTCTCCACGTTGGAACTCCAGCCCTGAGCATGCTCCGTATCGAAGTAGCTGTAGATGGCGAGAGGGCGGTATCCCATTCCGATGATGTCATCTATGTACATCTGTCCCGTGGATGCGCAGTCCACTACAGCGATGAATTGCATAAAGATGTCCAGGTTGTCCAGGTAGATTAACGTTGTTGGTTGTCTGTATTAGGACAACATAAGAATCGAAGCCTTGTCCTTCGAATCGTCCAGGCAATGCCCGTGCTGATGAGGTATATGAGAATTGAAAGCTGGTGGGCCCGGCCGGATTTGAACCGGCGACCTCCGCCATGTCAAGGCGACGTCATAACCCCTAGACCACGAGCCCAGCAAAGGCGATGATATCGTTCTTGTTCTTATATCTTTTGGCACTCAAAGGATTGCTGTTATGCAACTCAGCACGCTTTGATGGGAGTGGATCTGTCGGATAAGCGCAAATCTCACCATCTTCGAACGAGCATCTTCAGCGACATCCAGGCGGTTCAGTCCGAGCCGATCGGGCCCGATCTCGCAGATCACCGAAAAACACGGCATCTCATCGTAGCCGCACAGCCCGGATCGCAGGCGATGCAGCACTGTTTGCCGTTGGGCGTCCTTTTTATAAGCAGGCATGGTACCGGGAACCAGCGACAAGGAGGCATGCCATGCTCACACTGGGGATCGAAGGCACCGCGCACACGCTGGGCGTGGGGATAGTCGATGAGGAATGCAATGTCCTAGCCAACGAGCTGGACATGTTCCGCCCGAAAGAGGGAGGCCTGCATCCCCGCGAGGTGGCCAACCACCATTCGGACATGGTCGCCGAGATCATGCGCCGTGCGATGGATGTCGCAGGCGTCGGCCCCAAGGACATAGATCTCATATCGTTCTCCATGGGCCCCGGCCTGGGGCCTTGCCTGCGCGTGGCCGGAACCGCCGCAAGGGCGTTCGCGTGCACGCTGGGCATCCCGATCGTCGGAGTCAACCATTGCATCGCGCACATCGAGATCGGCCGTGCGCTCACCGGCTGCAAGGACCCTGCGCTGCTGTACGCATCCGGAGGCAACACGCAGGTCATCGCCTTCGCCGAAGGCCGTTACAGGATCTTCGGGGAGACGCAGGACATCGGGATAGGCAACATGCTGGACAAGCTCGGAAGGGAGCTGGGCATGGGCTTCTACGCCGGGCCGGTGTTCGAGAAGCTGGCCAAGGACGGGGACCGCTACTACGAGCTCCCGTACTCGGTGAAAGGGATGGACGTGTCGTTCTCCGGCCTCATGACCGCGGCCCTGGCGCTCCAGAAGAAAGGGGTGCCGCTGGAGGACATAGCGCTCTCCGTGCAGGAGACGGCGTTCGCCATGCTCACCGAGGTCACCGAGCGTGCCATGGCCCACATCGGGAAGGACGAGGTCCTCCTCGGCGGAGGGGTCGCTCAGAACAACCGCTTGAGGGACATGGTCGCCGACATGGCCCATGCACGCGGAGCCGAGATGTTCGTTCCCGACCGCAGGTTCTGCATGGACAACGGCGCGATGATAGCTTGGCTCGGAGCCGAGATGCACATGTCCGGCGTGAGGATGGACATGGCGGACACCGAGGTCCGCCAGAGGTTCCGCACCGACGAGGTCGACGTCACATGGAGGAGCTGAGCTGCTCCCCGATGGTCTCGTCGAGTATCTTCAAGAATTCTTCGACTTTGTCGCTGGGGACGGATCCGCCTGCGGCGATCCTGTGGCCCCCGCCCTGGCCGCCCACTGCGGAGCAGGCCTTCCCCATGGCGACCGCCAGGTCCACGCCTCTGTCCAGCTGCTCGAACATCCCTCTGGAGGAGATGTTGACGGGGTCGTTGGACATGTTCAGCCCGATAGTGGGCTTGGAATGGTCGGCGATGGACTGCATGGCGATCCCGCAAAGCATGCCGGTGAACCCCGAATCCGTGGAGTCGAACCATTGGATGTTCTCCATCTGGTTCAGCCCGGTGCGGTCCAGCTCGACCATGCTCTCGACGACCAGCTTGGCGGATTCCCTGTTCTGGTCCGCGCCTTCGTTGATCGCCTTCTCGTCTCCCATGCCCGCGGAGATCCCGACTCCGCCGATGCCCGCGCGCCCGCAGTTGTTCAGGATGGCCGAGAAGTACTCGGCATCCATCCCGTATCCCGTCAGGTAGTACCGGTCGCGGGCTATCTCCTCCATGGAGGAGAGCATGACGCCCTGGGCGGTGAGCTTGGCAGCTATGAGCGAGGACAGCCTTCTGCGCTGCTCCTCGGTCAGGTCCCTGAACGTGGTGCCGTTGGACACGCCAGCGTCCTTCAGCAGCTGCGCGACGCCTTCGACGTTGCCGCTGACACCGCGGATGTAGGGGTCGACGCACAGGAACAGCTCCGTCATGAGGTCTCCGGACGGTATGAGCGATCCAGGGGTCTTCTCGATGTATCCCCTCTTCACGCCCTCCTCCAGGAGGTGGACGTTCAGCCCGGACAGGCCGTTGATGTGCTGCCTGTCGCCGGCGATCCCGGCGAAGGCCACCTGCACCAGGTCCCAGTTGCGCTCGTCCAGGGTGACGGCGAACAGGAGGCACATGGTGGCTCCGCATCCGGACGTCATCCCGTCGATGCCGTAGAGGTGGGGGTTGGCGTAGCAGGTCTTCTTGGCTTCCGGGACGACCGTGGTGTGATGGTCCAGGACGATGACGTCCCTGTCCATCTGGTCGAACTGGTCTATGTAGTAGGCTCCCAGGTCCGACACGATGGTGCAGTCCGACTTGGTGTTGCGGATCACATCCATGTTGTGGTCGTTCAGGGTGGTGAAGAGCGTGACCCTGAACTCCTTGCCCGCCCTCAGGAGGGCCTTGGCGAGGATCGCCGCGGAAGAGACTCCATCGGCATCGTAGTGGGAGAAAACCTGTATGAAATCATGGCTGCGGACTATGTCCGCAGCTTGATTAAGAGTGGTAAGGAGTTTTGAAGGTACCTTGTCCTCCATGGGACTCACTTGAGCATGAGTTCCGCGTTGCTGAGGGAATACTTCCAGTCAGCGGGGAGAACGCCGTTCCTCTTGTAGTAGCGCTCCAGCCTCCTGATCTTCGCCTCAATCATGTTGAGACCCCTCTTGTTGGAGACGTCTCCCCTGTTGTCCCTGAGGTGAACGTTCAGGTCGATGGCGCGCCTCATGAGGTTGGCCAGGTCTTCGGGGAGGGATCCTGCGACTCCCTTCTCCTCCATGATGGCGGTGATGGTCTTTCCGGTCGCGAGCTTGACGTCGGGGACGCCGTACTGGTCCCTGAGGACGAGCCCGATCTTAGCAGAGATCATTCCGTCTTTCGCGAGCTTCGCGATGAGGTCCTCTATCTCGGTGGCGTTGAGAGGAACCCATGCGGGGTTCTCGGAAATCATGGGGCGTTTGGAACAGGATTTGCCCTTCCTTCTTGTGTGCATTCTTGCCATAATGTGATCCTCCGAATCATATCTAGGCGGCGAGGCTGACCCTTGCGATGTTGAAGCAGTATATAAACTGTACAATGCCCGCCCTTTACACGCGCGTACCAGGGGCCTGCCCCGTCGAGCGGAGGACCTCGCGCTTGGCCCAGGGCACCGTGTCCTCGTACTCGGCCCTGTCGAAGGACAGCTCCCCCGGGAGCTCGGAGAACAGGCGGGACTCCATCTCGCAGTCGCCGGACGACTTCTCCTTCAGGACGGCGGCGCAGACGTCGCAGTATCCGATGTCGCGGGTCGCGACCACTTCGATCGAGTACCCCGACTCCTCCATGAACTCGCGGACGCAGGCCTGCTCCGAGGTCTCTCCGGCCTCCACGTGGCCGCCGGGCATCTCCCATCCGTGCCTCTTCGGGTGCCAGACCATCAGGAAGCGGTCCCCCGAGAACGCCACGGCGTAGGCAGTCCTCATGCCTTCGGCCTCTCGAAAACGATCATCTCATGGGCCTTCTCGTAAGGCTCCAGCGAACGGGCGTCCAGGATCCTGAACCCCCTCTCCCTGATGCGGGCCTCCGTCGCCGCGAAGATTTCCTCGGGGGATGAAGTGACGTCCTCGGACCTGGCCTTCACGGCCACCATCCCGAACGACGCGTTGAAGGCGTCCATGTTGTCGCAGATGATGTCCGCCTGCCTCTTCTGGGCCACGTCCTGGTAGACCACATCCGCCCTGTCGACGAACATGGCGTACTCATCCGGGCGGGTGGCGTCCCCGAGTATGGGGATCATCATCGGCCTGTCCTTGCAGGTCCCCACCAGGTCCCTGAACATCCTCTGGGCGAACTCCACGCAGTAGACTCTGCCTTCGGAGCAGATGTCGGCCACATGGGACGCGGTCGTCCCGCTGGACGCTCCGAGGTAAAGGACATGGGAGCCCTTCCCGAAGGGGAACTGCTTCCCGCCGTTGGAGATGTACGCGCCGAGCTTGCTCCTCCTCGGGTCCCATTCCCTGAGCTCCGAGGCCCCGCTGCGGACCAGCCTCTCCCCGTAGACCCTCTTGCCAGGGCATGCGGACTCAGTGTATATCCGGCCCCTCTCTCCGAAGACCCTCCCGTCCGAGAAATCCAAAGCATCCATACGGGTGCGTGGATGCCCCGCCGTGTATTTAAAAGGGAAGAGCATCGCGCCATCCATGATCACGATGGAAACCCTTTCCGCAATCGCCGACGCCGTCCAGGCCGAGATCGACAAGATACCCGACTCCCGCTCCAAGGGCGAGGTCGTCTGCATGGGCGCGGACGGGACGCCGACGAAGGAGATAGACAAGGTCGCCGAGAACGCCGCGCTGATGTACATCCAGCGCAACTCGGTCCCGCTGAACATCCTCAGCGAGGAGATCGGATACGTGGACAACGGCGCGGAGGAGACCCTCGTGATGGACCCCATAGACGGCACCTCCAACGCCATCGCGTCCATCCCCTACTACACTATCTCCCTGGCCGTGGGGACAGGGTCCCTGTCGGGGATCCGCCTGGGGTACCTGAGGAACCCGGTGACCGGCGATGTCTACACCGCCGAGAAGGGCAAGGGGGCGTTCAAGAACGGCGTCCCGATACACGTCCGCGAAGCCGACCTGGACGACCTGTTCATCATGATCTATATGGGCAACGGCGCCCACACCGACGCGTTCTCCGTCGCCAAGAGGGTCAAGTCGTCCCGTTCCCTGGGATGCGCGTCCCTGGAGATGGCCATCGTGGCCGAGGGCGAGGCGGACGGGTTCTTCGTGAAGGCCGAGAGGTACACCAGGGAGATACGCATCGTCGACATCGCGGCGAGCGTGATCATTCTCAGGGAGGCCGGCGGAGAGGTCTACAACCTCGAGGGAGAGGTCCTGGACATGCCCTTCGACGTGGAGCACAGGTCCAACATCCTGGCCGTGGGGGACATGAGGGTGTACAACCTGATCCTGAGGCACAGGGACGTCCGCAGGGAGCACAGGTACGGAATCTACACCAACACCCACATCTCACATGCCGTGGACTACACCCGGCAGGTCATAGACGCCCTGGGGGACAGCAAGTACTACGTGGACAGCCAGATCGCCGAGGTCATGGGCATCCCGGGCGTCCCGCTGAAGGACATGGACGCCGACATCGTGATCGTGGTCGGAGGAGACGGCACCCTGCTGAGGGCGCTGCAGAGCACCGATGCCAAGGTCATAGGCGTCAACGGCGGGAGCGTAGGGTTCCTGGCGGAGATCGACCACGACGACATCGCCGGCGGGATCCAGCGCCTCCTGGCGGAGGACTACATCATCGAGACCAGGTTCAAGCTCAGCTGCTGGTACAACGGGGAGTACCTGCTAGACTCCGTCAACGAGGCCGTGGTGCACACGGGGTCCGTGGCGAAGATCAGGCACTTCAAGGTCTACGTGGACGACGTCCTGGCCTCCGAGCTCAGGGCGGACGGTGTGATCGTCTCCACGCCGACCGGGTCCACATGCTACGCCATGAGCCTCGGAGCCCCTTACATGGACCCGAACGTCAGCGCCCTGATGGTGGTCCCCATGGCCGCTTACAAGTTCAACTCGCGCCCGTTCGTGGTGCCGGCCACGTCGAAGATCACGGTGGAGAGCGTCCTGGACAAGGACTGCCTCATCGTCCTGGACGGTCAGGCGGAGTACGAGATGGAAGGGAAGACCAAGGTGGAGTTCATGATGTCCGACAAGAAGGCCCGCTTCATCAGGTTCAAGACCGATTTCTACTCTCGCGTCAGGGAGAAGCTGGTGAACACCCTATGACGAAGATCTACGCGGTGGACATCGACTTCATCGATGCGTTCAACGAGTCCGCCAGGTCCACCTATCCCGACGAGTTCCTGTGCATGACCCGCCAGGTGGACGGGGTGGTGTCGGAGATGGTGCTCCTGCCCGGGACCGTCTACGGCGACAGCCACAGCTTCCTGAACCAGTGGATGGAGCCGATCGACTACAGCATCGCCGGGTCGGCCCACTCCCATCCAGGGTACTCCAACCAGCCGTCGGAAGAGGACAAGACCTTCTTCAGCAACACCGGCGGGGTCCATTTCATAACATGCCAGCCCTACGACCGCACCAGCTGGAGGGCGTACGACTCCAGGGGCGAGCCAGTGGAGCTGGAAGTGATCTACTGAAAGATCGGCGCTCAGGCGCCCCTCATGCATTTCGCCACGAGCTCGTCGGCGATCTCCATCAGGCCCAGCAGGTAGACGCGGTCCCTGGACTCGGCATCTATCCTTATCATGGTCTCCTCGCCCTTCTCCACCGACACGAGGAACCATCCGCCCTCCATGTCGACGCGCCATGCTCCCGCCGCGGAATGCAGCTCCCCTGAGACGTCTCCGATCTCGGACTCGATCATGCGGACGAACGAGTCGACGGGGCAGCCGCACTCGATCTCCTTGGAGTCGCGGTAGCATACGGTGAGCTCCTCTGCGAGCCTGTTGAGGCTGTCCTCGCCGGCCATGGCCGCGAGGGCCGCGGCGGTGCGGATGCCGTCAGGCATCAGGCTGATCCCGCCGTATATCTCCCCGCCTTCGTAATATCCGATCTCGGCGCCTTCCGCGACCGCGCTGCAGACCGCTCCCACGCCTATGTCCGTGAAGACCACCTTCCTGTCGGGGTCGGCAGGCAGCTTCCTGAAAGCGTCCAGGACCACCAGGGACGTGTCTATCGGCACGGCTATGCTCATGGGCTCCATGCTGCCGATGATGATGGCGAAGACCTGCTCGTGGGTGAGGGAGAGGCCTTTCTCGTCCACAACGGTGGCGATGGTCCCGATCCTGTTCATGGTGATGCCGATGCAGCCCGGGTTGGAGCCGACGATCTCCTTCACGTTGGTGTCGTCAGCCCCTTCCTCTCCGAGGTCCCATGCGGAGCAGTCCCTGTCGCTCTGTGCGTTCAGGGTTATCACGTCGGCGCCCAGGGCGCTCAGGATCATGGGCGCGGAACCCGAGACGGGGCCGCACTTGCAGTCCAGGACCACGGAGCATCCTGAGCTCTTTGCGATGAGCGACTCCAGGCGAGAGTTGTACTCCTGCACCGCGGTGCCGCATCTGAGCATGCGGCCGAGGCCGTCGTGCCCGGGCAGCTTCGGGGGATCGATGAGGACCCTGTCGAGATGCCTTATCTGATCCATCTTGAACAGGCTGCCGTCGGAGTTGATGAGGATGTACCCGCTGATGGTGCCAGACCTGCGGTATTCGGTCACATACACGGCACAGTCCCCCTTGGATGCGGCCATGCCGACCACCGGCCCGCTGGCCACGCCGATGTCAAGGACATCGACTCCTGCGGACAGGAGCCCGGCGACGAGGGCCTCTTTCATCATGGTGCTGCTCTTCATGAGGTCCGTGGCGATGACCACTTTGCGATAGTTCATCGCCAGGGCGCGGCCCAGGAGAAGGCCCATCTCGGGCCCGGTGTTCTCGGTCTCGGAAGACCTCAGGAGAATCCTGTTCGGGGGATCCATGCTCTTGCCTAGGCTAGTTCCATTATTATGCCTTTCCCACTTCGATGCAGGCATCCTTTATTCGGTCATATAACCTTATAATATGATTGCCAGAGCATAATATTGAACAGTAATGTACATTGGATGCATCTGGCTCAATAATACTGAATGTACAGATTCGGCATACCCAGACGTGTGCAGTATTTAAAGAACTTTTATATATAACGCATTAAGATACAATCGTCGAAAGGGGTGCAGCCATGATGGAGCGCATTGACTTGAAGAAGGCACAGGCCATCGCAAAGAACAAGGGACTTAAGCCCGGAAAGGTCAAGGGAACCGAGGGCGTTCAGTTCACCAAGGGGAAGAACAACAGACTCGACGTCATCACCTGGGAAGAGTTCGAATCCATCCTCGCCAAGAGGGGTCTCGCGATCTACGAGTCCGGCGGATGGATGAAGATCATGAACGCCTGAAGGGCGTGTCCGCGCAACTGATAAATAGGGGGACGCAATCCTCCGTCTCAGGCTCAATGCAAGGGTATCCGAGCCTGGCCAAAGGAGATAGGTTCAGGGCCTATTCTCGTAGGAGTTCGAGGGTTCAAATCCCTTCCCTTGCACCACAAATACCAGCGCCAGCTATCGAAAGGCCAGCGCTGTTATTTTCTTCTTCATTATCATCGTTCAATTCCCAACCGCGGAGCACGTTTTGAACCACGCGCGACGGCCTGGCTCCGGCATAGAACGTGTTCGTTGTCATCACGTTCGTATGACCGAGCAAAACGGAAACATCAGAGAGCGTCCAGCCTTCATCGAGCAGGTACTGCCCATAGGTGCGGCGCAGCTTCCGGAAGTCGAAAGAGATCCCGACAGCATCGCAGACCTTGGAGCGCCAGACGCCCAAGGAGTTCGAGGAGACGACGGATCCTCCGATGCCGAAGATCAGATCATCGGATCCGAGGCCGGCACTTGAGATGTACAACGACAGGATGCCGCGCACCTCCGGACGGACGGGAACCGTCCTCTTGGCCCCGTAGGAATCGCCGCCCTTAGGACGGCGGACGTAGAACGTTCCTCCGGCAAGGTCGAGGTCGCAGACCCTGGCCTCGCGGATCTCGCAGGGCCGGGCACCGGTTCCGAGAGCGAAGCACACGGAGGCGGCATCGCGCAGATCCGAGCCGGAGCAGGTTCCGGCATACTTGATGATGGCCGTGAACTCGCTCTCAAGGAGAACGGATCCGCGTGCCTTCCGGTACATGGGGAAGGCAGCAGGATAACGGGCACGGGCAAGGCGAACGCAGTCGTTGCCGCAGAACAGGCAGAGAGTGCCGAGGGTTCCGATGTCATGCTGCAAAGCTCCGGGAGTGATCCCGGACTTCTTGAGGCGGACGGCGAAAGCCTTCACATCCTCCGGAGAGAGCTTGGCAGGGTCGGTCGTCGAGATCGCTCCGGCGGAACGCATCTCCGAGAAGATGCGCTCGATCCGGCGGAAGCGGCGGTCGAGCTCCTTGTAGGTGGACTCGGCGTAAACGCCGTCGTAAGCCTCCATATAGCGGTTGACGACGGCACGGAAGGGATAACGGCTCATTCGCCCTTCCTCCTTTTGAAGATACGGACATACTTTGAAGCCGTAGCAACATCCCTGCTTGGATTCTTCTTTGATTTGCCGCGCTTAGTGATCTTGCGAGCATCGACAGTAAAATCCCTGCCCGAGATGACATCACCGCGCTTAGATCTACGCAAACCACCGGATGAATTTGGAAGAGGATCTACAATGGTAATATCCACCTTGCCATCAAGATCCGATTGTAGAGCGTTATGATCACCAGACCTACGGAACTTCAAAGGCTCTTTCACGGAATCAGCTTCAATCGTAACCGACATAGCTTCATGATCGGGTTCACGATCAAACCGACGAACCTTACGAACCATCAGAACCAACCGTCCTGATCATAACTGGAATCGGTAACAACGCCATTCACGCGAAGCTTACGATATGCTTCCAAAGATTGATCCGATTCGAGACCGTATTCTTCAAGATCATATGGGGAAAAATCGCCATCAGAATGCATGAACGCATAATATGCAATCTTATACGCCCAATCATCAGAAGTAGTCTCATAATTGGAATCGTAATCCTCGCCGAAGACAGAGAACCTTCTAGAAACCGGATATTCAACATCGACAACGGAACGAAGCACACGATCGACATTACGACGTGCAGTACGTTCCTTGACGAGCTCGATGATAAGATCGTCCTTAGACAGCTTCTCAAGTTCTTCCCATTCGCTAACCATTTCTTTCTCACCTCCCTTCATGTTCTGATTGACAGAATCACGAAGGGATGATAAACGGTTATCGAAGATAGTCGGAGCAGACATCAGAATTCCTCCGAATCATCTTCTTCATTCTCTACCCAACATTCGCCGCAATGCCCGCAAATGAACACAATGCGGTAATCATGAAGAACATCCATCTTCTGACCGCATTGAGGACAAATGCGATGGTTGAGCATATCCAAGAACTTCTGAAGAT
>CAVHQB010000027.1:0-18529 GCA_963637895.1 Lachnospiraceae bacterium | reverse complement strand
CGCCGGAGATGGCGCACTCGCCCATGGCGACGACCCACTTGGGGTTGGGGATCTGCTCGTACAGACGCCTGAGGTCGGGACGGATCTTCTTGGTGATCCAGCCGTTGACCAGAAGGATATCGGTCTGCCTGGGAGATGAACGGTAGATCATACCGTAACGCTCAGCATCGTACCTGGGGGCGGAAGCGGCCGCCATCTCCAGAGCGCAGCATGCGAGACCCCAGTGCAGCGGGTGCATGGAGTTCTTCATGGCCCAGGACCAGATAGGCCCGGTGAGCTCATCCACAGTCTTCTTGGTTCCAGAGCTGAGCAGGTTGTTGATCATGGCGTCAGACCATGACATGAACTCGTCAGCACTCATTGCTACAGCATGGGGGTAGAGGCTCATATCCATACGTATTCCTCCTTTTTCAAGGCGTATACGACACCCAGAACCATGATTCCGAAGAAGATGATCATCATGGTCTTCGCATTCATGGAAAGTCCTGTGAACGCGACGGCCCAAATCATCAAGAAGGTTGCGATCAGGTCAAAAACAACGAAAATAAGTGCAAAAGTGTAGTATTGGAACCTGAACTGAACCTGGGCTTCTCCGATGGGTTCTGAACCGCACTCATAGGTTGATTCCATCCACTGAGTGGGTTTTTTAGGGCGAACGAACCTCGATGCCCACCATGCCAACGGCGCGAATCCGAGAGCGATAAGGCTCACTATCGCTAATGGCATGTAGTACACAATTAGTGACATTGATTTCCGCGATGAATTTGTAGTACATAAACTGTGGGCTGTTGCCTTATATATGAAGAGGGTTCCATTACACCCTTTCAAAACCCGACTGGATACTCTTAAGAACGTCATCCCCGATGACCTCGATCATGCCCTCGAAAATCGGATTCATCGGAGCAGGGAAAATGGCCGAGGCACTCATCGGCGGACTGATAGCGAAAGGCGTCTACACGGAAGCCGAGATCGCGGCTTGCGCGCCTTCCGAGTCCACCCGTTCGAGGATGGCCTCGGGATACGGGATCGCCATGTTCGAGGATGCGAAGAGGCTCTGCGAGGAGTCGGAGATCGTCGTCCTCGCCGTCAAGCCGAAGAATGTCGGAGAGGTCTTCGACGAGGGGCTCGACCTCAAGGGGAAGATCCTCGTGAGCATCGTCGCGGGGCTGTCCGTGGACCGCCTGAAACAATATGTGCCAGATGCCAAGATCGTGAGGGTCATGCCCAACCATTGCTGCATGGTCCTGGAGGGGGCCATGGGGTACTGCTGCGACACTTCGCTGACGTCCGAGGACAAGGAACTCGTCGCAGGCATCCTGAGCGCCGTCGGGCTCGCCGCAGAAGTGAAGGAGTCGGACATGGACGCCATCACGGGCATCGCAGGGAGCTCTCCCGCCTTCATGTACCAGATAATCGACGCCATGGCCGATGCCGGCGTCCTCAACGGCCTGTCGAGGGCCGATTCGATAAGGCTCGCCGCCCAGTCCATGCTCGGGGCCGCCAAGATGGTCCTGGAGACCGGGAAGCACCCCGATGTCCTCAGAGACGAGGTCTGCTCGCCCGGAGGCACCACCATCGAGGGGGTCAGGGCCGCAGAGGACCTCGGGCTCCGCTCAGCTATGATCGCCGCTGTGGACGCGGCTACTGAGAAGTCCCGCAGGATGAGCGGGAACTGATCACCTGAAAAGCGATTTCACCAGACCGCATGCGACGCGGGGGCCGTTGGACCATATGGACCCGGCCTCCCAGTCCAGGTCCTTCTTGTTGCAGACCGTGGAGTTCATCATCCGGGTCCCTTCGTCCTTCGTCTCCCACAGGCGGGCCTCGCGCTCCTTCGGATCGGCTATGGCCATTATCTCGTCGACCCTGTGCATCAGGTCGCGGGCGAACTCGGTCCTCTCGACCCTGTCCTTGTAGGCCTGGTCGTCGAGCCTTCCGACCTCGTGCTCGCACCTCGCCAGCTCCACTGCCGCGTCATAGGATATCTCGGCGACGTCGTCCCTGGACATCCATTCCGTCTCGTAGGAGAGGACATGCTTCCATGAAGGGTTGTCCAGGAGCTTCCTGTGGTCCTCCAGCGTGCGGGCCCTCAGCTTGTATCCCCATTTCTCCGGCTCCTCGAAGACCCTGCTCCCGGGATCCACGAAGGGCGCGAACGGGGCGTTGTAGATGAACAGCCTGTCGTCGCGCTGGACTGACTCCCAGAGCCTCTTGGACGCGCGGACGCTGCTCATGGCCGACTCCCTGTCCTGATAGGGGAGGCCGTTCATGTAGAACAGGTCGAACCTGGAGCACCCGTTCCTGAACGCCGCGGGGATCGTCTTCTCGATGGCCTCGTTGGTGTATCCTTTTCCCAAAGCCAGCCTGACCTTCTCGTCATGGGAGTCCGGGGAGAACTCGATGGACCATCCGCCCTCGAAGGACCTGTCTATGTCCTTGAAGTACTCCGGGGTCGCGCCGTTGAACAGCTCGATCACGACATGGTTCTTGATCCTCCTGTCCCTGCACTCCTTGAGGAACCTCTCGGCGTAGCCCATGCTCTGCTGCCTCAGGTCGCCGACGATGAACACCGGGGTGTCCAGGTAGGACTGGACGATGTCGATGTCCTCCGCCAGCTTCTCCGGGCTGCGGAACGCGGGCTTCTTCCTGCAGACGACCCTCTCGTTGGCGTAATGGGACCCTCCGCACTCGGCGCAGTTGATGCTGCATCCCCTCACCGTGAACACGGAGGTCAGGGGGAGCTTGTCCCATCCGTACCAGGGCAGGGCGCCCTTGATGTCCCTGTTCCTCATGACGCACTTGATCATGGTACCGTAGTCGAACATGATGTCGTCCAGGGATTCCAGGGAGTAGGTGAGGCCGTTGTCGTGGACCTTGCCCTCGGAGTCCTTCCAGACCAGGTTGGGGACCTGTGACAGGTCTCCGCCTTTCGTGAGGGCCTCCATGAGCCTGACCGTGGGGACCTCGGTGGTGTCCCCCCTCATGACCAGGTCGACCTCCGGCCTGCGGATGAGCTCGTCCGCGAAGTAGGACGATGTGAGGCCTCCGAACTCGACCTTGGCGTCGGGATGGTGCTTCTTGACTATCTTCGCCAGCTCCAGCGCCCCGTGGGCGTGCGGCATCCAGTGCAGGTCGATGGCGAACACCTTGGCGTCCAGCTTCCTGATCCTCTCCTCCGCGTCGAACTTCTCGCTCTGGAGCATCTGGACCGCGATGTTCACGATCCTCGTCTTGAACCCCGCCGCCTCGAGATGGGACGATATGGTCATGAATCCCATTGGGTACATCTCGAACACGGGGGACGAGGGGATCACATCGCTGACGGGGCCGTAGAATATAGGCTTCTTCCTGAAGTCGTACACGCTGGGCGCGTGCATGAAGATTATGTCTGAGCTCATCGGAAATCACTTGCCGTAGCGCCTCTTGCGCTGCTGGTACGTCCTTATGGCCCTGAGGAAGTCGATCTTCCGGAACCCGGGCCAGTAGACGTCGGTGAAGTAGAGTTCCGAATAGGCCATCTGCCAGAGGAGGAAGTTGGAGATCCTCTCCTCCCCGGAGGTGCGGAGCACCAGGTCCGGGTCCGGCTGGCCTGTGGTTGAGATGTAGTTGGAAATGAGGGACTCGTCGATGTCGTCCACCGACAGGTTCCCTTGGACGACCTCGGCCACGATGGAGCGGACTGCAGATGTTATGTCCTGCCTGCCTCCGTAGGCGATGGCCAGGTTGAACTGGTTGGAATCGTAGCCCTCGGTGCGCTTCCTGGCGTACTCCGCGGCGGTGACCACGCCTTCGGGGAGCATCTCCATGGAGCCGATGACCTTGATGGCCACCTTCTTGCTGTGGACGTCCGGGTCCTCGGCGAAGTCGTAGAGGGCCTGCTCCAGCAGTTCCATGAGGTACTTCACCTCCGCCGGGTCCCTGTTGAAGTTCTCGGTGGAGAAGGCGTACACGGTGAGGATGTGGATGTCCATCTCCAGGCACCAGTGGAGGACCTCCTCCAGCTTCTCGCGCCCCAGCTTGTGGCCTTCCATGGGCTCCTTGCCCAGGACCTCCTCCGCATAGCGGCGGTTCCCGTCCATGATGATCGCGATGTGCTTGGGCTTGATGCCTGCGGCGACCTCGCGCTCGATGTGCGCCTCGTAGGTGGAGTAGGCGCGGTCGGTCACTATGCGGGGGACGGCCATCGGATCACTCGAAGTCCTCGGGTATGCCTGCCGACTTCTCCCCGAGATCGAAGCATCCGATGGCGGCGACGGCGCCGATGACGCCCTTCATGCCGGTGACGCTGATGATCTGGACGCCGTTCTCGCCTGCGACGCGGATGGCGTCGTCGGGGGTGTACAGGACGGACTTGCAGCTCCAGCCGAAGTCCCTGAGCTTCTCGGGGACCTCCAGGCCCTGGAACACCGTTATGACGGCGTCCTCGGAGTACGACTCCTTCCTGATGAACTCGGTGGCGTACTCGATGAGCGCGGGGATCTCCGACTCCTTCACTGCGAACGACACGGCGGTGGAGCAGCAGTTGGTGGTCTTGTTGGGGACCTTGGGGTTGAGCTGGATGATCTTGTGCTCCAGGAAGTGCCCTATGGGGCAGGTGGTGCCCAGCTTGAGGGATGCCACCCACGATGCGCCCTTCTCCTTGGTGTCGGTGTCGTCGATGCCGATGATCACCCTGACCAGCTTGGGCGTGATGATGTCCACGTGGGCGCGGTGCGCCCCTCCCATGACGAAGTCGTCGGGGTACTCGGTGCGGATGACGTCGGAGCACTGCGGGATGCACGCACCGATTCCGACGGATGCGCCGGCGATGCCGTACCAGGTGGTGCGGACCTCGTCTCCCTCGACCTTGAGCGCCTTGAGCCCCTGTCCGCCCATCTCCGTGGAGACGGGACCGAAATTGAGCTCGCTCTCGCCTATGTCGGTCTCCATGACGATCATGTCCGACTCCAGACGGATGGACCTGATGACGCCCTTGGTGCGGCGCCTGTTGACTATGTCCCACTCTCCGGGGCCTTTGGACACGCATTTCTCTATCACAAGGGCTTTCCCGTTGGCCTCGTCCACCAGGGTGTAGAACCCGCGGCAGAACATCTTGCCGTACTTCTCGCGGACCTCGTCCGGCCTGAGTATCTGGACCATCTCACTCATCCTCCCCGTTGTCCCAGTCCTCCGGGTCCGCCAGGTCTATGGCGTCGGAGGGCACGGACCTGCACAGGTAGACGGTCTTCGCGGCCCTGCCTATGTCGGAGCCCAGCTCCATGCACAGCCCGGTGTCGATCACCAGGATGACAGGGTCCTCGGTCCTGACCGCTCCCGCCCTGTAGGCGTCGCGGTAGGTCTTGGACAGGTGCACCATGGCGCGGTCCGAGGGGTATATCCCGGACTCGAGGATCAGCTCCGCCTCCTCCTGGGTGGCGGGGTAGAAGAGCTCGTCGGGTATGTTCTCGCAGTCGAGCTTGATGTCCAGGGGAATCGTGTGGCCGTATGTGGCGCGGATCTTCCCTCCGGCTATGGCGTACCTCCCCTTCGGGTCGGTCTCCACCAGGGCCTCGATGTGCCTCCCCCTCATCCAGTTCATGCGGGGGTTGCGCTCGCGGATCTTGGCCGTGACATCGCGGAGGTCGACGTATCCGTCGGAGTCCATCTCCAGGCCGAACTTGCCGTGCCTCAGGATGGCGGCGAGGGTCCTTCCGATCTTCTCGACCTCGAAATCGGACATTATGAACTTGCCTTCCTCTCCGCAGACGGGACAGCGCTCGTCCCTGAAGTATCCGTGCTCCTCGCATTCCCGTATCATCTCTTCACCTTCTCGGCCGCCTTGACTGTGTTGGCCATGAGCATGCATATCGTCATCGGGCCGACGCCTCCCGGCACCGGCGTGATGTATGAGGCCTTCTCCTTGACGGCCTCGAAGTCCACGTCGCCCACGAGCCTGGAGCCCTTGGGGTGGGTGGGATCGTCGATCCTGTTGGTACCGACGTCTATGACGGCGGCCCCTTCCGCGACCATGTCCGCGGTTATGAAGCGGGGCTTGCCTATCGCCACTATGAGGATGTCCGCCTTGGACGTGATGGCGGCGAGGTCGGGGGTCTTGGAATGGACCACCGTGACGGTGCCGTCCGCGCCGGCCCCTCTCTGGAGCATCATGGCCGCCATCGGCTTGCCCACGATGTTGCTCCTGCCGACGACGACCACGCTCTTCCCGGCGGTGTCTATGCCGGAGCGGACGAGCATCTGCTGCACTCCAGCGGGAGTGGCCGGAAGGAAGTCCGGGTCTCCGATGAGCATCTTCCCGACGTTGTAGGGGTGGAAGCAGTCCACGTCCTTCGCCGGGTCTATGGCGTTGATGACCGCTTTCTCGTCGATATGGTCCGGAACGGGCAGCTGGACAAGGAGCCCGTGTATGGACGGGTCCGCGTTGATCTCGGCCACCTTGGCCAGGAGCTCCTCCTGCGTGGTGGACTCGGGCATGATGATGGTCTTGGAGGCCATGCCGAGGGACTCGCACATCTCCCCCTTCTTGCGGACATAGACCTGAGAAGCCGGGTCCTCGCCTACGAGGATCACTGCCAGGCCGGGCGTGATGCCCTCGGCCTTCAAGGCTGCTATCCTTTCCCTGAGCTCTCCGTAGATCTCCTCCGAGACCTCTTTACCTAGGATCAGCTTGGCGGTCATGTTTCACCTGTCAGCTGGGATGAGCGCGCCTGTTAATAATATTCGCGTGCGACAGGACGCGTTGGACGTTGGATCCTCAGTCGGTTCCGTGACGCACCGTGCCCGGGCGGAAGCCCAGGTCCAGGATGCCCTCTATGACGGCGCGGACGTTCCCGAGGTTCTCCTCCGCCCTGCCGCGGGGCATCATGCCCCCGTCGCGGGACTCCGTCATGTGCCAGGAGTGAGTAGCGAGGACCAAGTGGTCCAATCCGGAGGCCATGTCCACGTAGTCCTCCGGGCGCCGCTTCCCCTCGTGCATCGGCCACAGGTAGGCGGCGATGGTCTTCCCGTTCCGGTCCTTCGCCTTGGGAACGGGGTAAACGGTCATGCCGTCGGATTCGTAGGGATCCGTCGGGCCTCCGACAGATGTGTACACTGAGGAGTCCGCACGGATGCCCAGGGCCTTGACGGCTTCCAGGACCCTCCCGTCGGCGGACATGTACGGCGCACGGAAGCATGTCGGGGCGGAAACAGCGTCGGAGACGGCGTCGAACCCCTTCCTGAGGACCTCTTCGACATCTGGGACCACCCCGGTCTCCTTCCCAGTCAGGTCCTCGTGGTCGTAGCCGTGGAGGCCTATGCAGTGGCCTTCCAGGCAGGAGCAGTCTATGGTCTCGGCGGTGCGGCCCTCTATGAAGAAAGTGCCCTTGACGCCCAGGTCGTCCAGGAGGTCCGCCAGGATGGGCAGGCCTTCGGCCGAAGACGAGAAGCGGGGGGACTCCCCCGCCCCCCTGTCGATGGACCCGGCGACAGGAGTCCCCTTCAAGGGGATGTTGCAGTCGCGGTCCACGTCGACCGTGAAGTACAGCCTGCGGCTCATTGCCTCACGGGGATGGTGGAGACCCTCTTCAGGAGCATCCCCTCGATGTCCATCGGCGGGTACTTCATGGCGGTCTCCTTCGCGCGCCTGAGCTTGGCCTCGTTGTCCGCGTAGATCGTGAACAGCTTCTCTCCGGCCTCGACCCTCTGGCCCTTCTTCAGGTAGATCATCAGGCCTGCGCCCTTGTCCGAGGGGGCCCCGGCGGCCTTGGCTATGGCCACGATGTCCTTGTTGCGGATGCCGTGGATGTACCCGGACTTCATCGCGATGATGTCCTCGCTGTACTTCCCGGGCTGGATGTCCGTGGACTTGATCTCAGGGTTCCCGCCCTGGGCGGCCACGATCTCCTTGAACTTCTCGTAGGCCTGCCCCGATTCCAGGATCTCGCGGGCCTTGGACGAGGGTATCCCCGCCATCTCCAGGATTATCCCGGCGCAGTCGCATGCCTTCTCGATCACGCTGGCCGGATGCTTGGCGCCCTCCAGGATGGAGATGCACTCCCTCGCCTCCAGTGCGGGCCCGACGGCGTTGCCGATGGGCTGGTCTGCGTATGTGATGGCGCACTCCACGTGCATGCCGAGCTTCTCCCCCAGGTCCATCAGGTCGCGGGCGTAGGAGCGGGCGTCCTCGATGGTAGGGACCTTTGTGCCCATGCCGGTGGGGATGTCCACAAGCAGGTGCGTGGCGCCGACGGCCACCTTCTTGCTCATGATAGATGCGAGCATCTGGGCCCTCGGGTTGATGCCGAGGGGGTGCTCGATCTTGATGACCATGTCGTCGACGGGAGCGAGGTTCATGCCTCCGCCCCATGCGAACACGCCTCCGACGTTCTCGGACACGTCCCTGAGGGTCTCCGCGTCCATCAGGACGTTGCAGAACACCTCCACGAAATCGGAGGTCCCGCAGGCGCTGCTGATCGCGCGGGACGACAGCTTGGGGATCATTATCCCCGCGCTGGCGACGATGGACACCACGATGGGGGTGATCTTGTTGCCCGGGACGCCTCCGAGGCTGTGGAAGTCGAACACGGTGGACCTGTCGAACTTGATTATGTCGCCGGTGTCCGCCATGGACCTGGTGAAGTCGGCGATCTCATCGATGTCCATGCCCCTGATGTACAGGGCGGTGAGCCATGCGGAGATCTCGATCTTGGACAGCTTGCTGTGGAGGATGTCCTCCACGATGGACTCGATCTCCTCCTTGGACAGCTTCTCCCCGTCCATCTTCTTGCGTATGGACCTGACGGAGTCGGGCTTCTGGCAGTACATGACGGAGACCTCTTCTCCATCGGCGATGCCGCAACGGGCCATCAGGGCGTTGGGGACCAGCATGGTCCCCTTCTCGACCAGCGTGTCCGACCTGCTGACGAGGGCCACAACCGATCTCGATGCGGATATGGTGACGCGGTCGTTCTCCTTCACGCCGATCTCGGCGCAGTCGTCGTCGTGTATCAGGACCACGGGGTCCGACACGTCGATGTCGTATGATTTCGCGATGAGCTTCATATGGATCCCCACATCTGTATGGCCTCGGCCAGCTCGCGGTGGTCCTTGGCGTACTCCTCCGCGGGCACCCCCTCGAAGGCCGCGTCGACGGCCTGGCACATGGCCCTGGCCCCTCCGCGGACCCCCTGCGGGTGGCCTGCGACTCCTCCGCCTGCCTGTATCTGAACGTCCATTCCGGAACGCTTGATTATCTCCCCGACGAGTCCTGGATGGACCCCTCCGGAGCACACGGGCATGACCGCCTTGTAAGGCACATCGTCTCCGAGGCAGGCCTTGAGGTTGGAGTCCTCCGACTTGCCTCCGGACATCTTGCCGACGCCGAGCGTCCCGATGTGGAGTGCGTCCCCTCCGACCATCCTCGTGAGCTTGGTCAGCGGCAGCATCGCCACTCCGTGGTCGGGGCTCTTGGTGAACGCTCCGTGCATGGTCCTGTGGACGTGTATGGGCACTTTGATCGACGGGTCCTCGGCGAGGGCCTGGACGGCTCCGAACCCGCAGGTTATGACGTCGACCATCAGCTCCCTGGCGCCCCAGCCCTGGACCTTCTCCGCCAGCTCCACTATCCTGTCGCCGCGGGTGCTCACGTTGATGGCGTGCATCATCAGGTGCCCCTCGGACTCCAGCCTGTCCAACGCCTCGGCGACGCAGACGGTCCTGTCCTCGATGGGGCAGAACGGCTGGTCCACCAGGGTCTCGTCGTCCTTGGAGTTGGTGAGGCCTCCGGCCCCCGCCTCGTAGACGTATTCTGCGGTCTTCTCCGGGGACAGGCCGATCTTCGGCTTCACTATGGTCCCGACCAGGGGCTTCTCCGGGCGGCCCAGCGCCTTCCTTATGCCTTCGGCCCCGAACTTGGGGCCCTTGAACTGCTCCGTTATAGCGGGCGGGAACGTGACGTCCTCCAGCCTCACGCCTTTCAGCGCGCCCAGGCCGAACAGGTTCCCGGCGATGACGCTGAGGATCTGCGGGACGGAGCCCACCTCGATGCTGAAATCGTCCACGGGGAACTCTGCGGTGACGATGTCCCCCTCGATGGACGTTATCCTGGCGCCCAGATGGTCGAATATGGACCTGTCGAGCGTGGAGATCCCGGTCCAGGTGCCCGTGGACTGCTCCGCGGCTATGGCCTCCGCCGCTTTCTCCATGGGCAGGTCGGTCGACACCTTGTATCTGCAGACCACGTAGCGGTCCGGGTCGCTGGGCTCCCCCAGATGCATGTAGGAATAGCTTTCCATCAGAAATCCTCCAATTCGAAAATCGTTTCACCGAGCTGCCGGACCATGACGTCGTAGACGGATCCCGGGGAGATCATCCCCAGCTCCGTGATTATGGCGTCTATGTACTGCGCCGGCGTGCTGTCGAAGACGGGGTTGAACACCTTGACGTCCTCCGGGACCTCCCCCGGACGGACTATCTCGGAGATGTCCCTCTCCTCTATGGTGACCATGTCGCCGAAGAGCGTCATGGGCGAGAACTTGTAGGTCTCCCCGCATGCGTAGAACTGCACGCGGGACTCGTGGGCGGCCAGGGCCAGCTGGGACGTGCCCACCTTGTTGATCAGTGCGCCGTGGGACGTTATCGTGTCCGCGCCGACGAACACCTTGTCCGTGTGCTTCATGACCGAGCGGACGGCGCTGTCTATGATCAGCGTGGTGTCTATGCCGGCGGCCGAGAGCTCGCGGACGGTCAGGATGCCCTGCCTCCACGGACGGGACTCCGTCGCGTATGCCCTGAACTCCTTCCCCTGCCTGTGGGCCTCCTTGAGGACGCCTATGGCCGCGCTGCTGTTGCAATGGGTCATGACGACATCGCCGTCCTCGATCCTCTTGGCGCCGATGACGGCTATCCTCTCGACGGCCTTCTCCGACCTGACGCAGAACTCGTCCGCGTTGGATTGGACGAGGGCCCTGATGTCCGAGGCCGAGCGCGCGGAATCGACCCCTCTCAGAGCGGCATGGACCGCGTTCCAGAGGGACACGGCGGTGGGCCTGGAGTCGAGTATCGTCTTGGAAGCGGCCGCAAGGTCCTTCCTGAATGAATCGGGGTCCGTGCCAGGGTACGACCCGGCGAAATCCCCCAGTGCGGAGGCTCCGGCGCGCGCGATCCTGCCCGCGCCGCGGATCTTCATGTCGCGAATCCCCTGAGCGGTCTCTGCGATGATGTCGTTCACGATTCCAGGGAATGCCCTCGGCGGTTATAATGCCGACCCAAGGTCCTTCGGATGCCCCGGAAGGACCGGGGCATCCGTCCTCAGTTGAGGAAGAAAGAGATGGTTATGAAGTAGATCAGGCTGAACACGGCCAGGCCGTACATCACAAGGCTGACCTCCTTCCGCCTGCCCGCTCCGATCATGCAGACGCAGTAGAAGATCACACCGAACGCGATGCCGTCGACGATGGAGAAGGCCAGCACGGTGAACAGGATCGTGGCCATGACGGAGACCGTCTCCGGCCAGTCATTCCATGTCACATTCTTGAGGACGGTTATCATCGCCGCTCCGACGACGATCATCGCCCCGACGGTGCACGAGGCGGTCACCACGCCGAACAGCGGGCCGATGAACAGCGTCAGGAAGAACAGGATGGCGACGACGAGCGATGCCAGCCCTGTCTTCGCTCCGGCCTGCACTCCCACGGCGGATTCCGCATAGGAGCCCGTGGGCGTTGTCCCCACGACTCCTGCCAGGACGGATGCGGCTGCATCGGCGACCAGGGCCTTGTCGTAGTTCACCCTCCCCTCGCTGTCCTTGAGGCCTGCCAGCTCTCCGGCGGCCAATAGGGTCCCGGTGCTGTCGAAGAACTGCATGAACGTCAGCGCCACGACCGCCACCAGGAACTCGATCGTGAATATCCCCGAATTGAACCCGTCGAGGAACGCGGTGAAATCGGGCATGACGGGCATCGATACGATCGCCGACGGGATCGCGATGACCCCTGCGCATATCCCCACGACGATGGTCACGATCATCCCGATCAGGACGGCGGCGGTGGTCTTCCTCGCGCAGAGGAAGAGCGTGAGGAGGATGCAGAACACCCCCAGCAGGACCGCGGGCTCGGCCAGGTTGCCGAGGGATGTGAGCCCGTCCTTGGCCACGATGAGGCCCATGTTCTTGATCCCGATGTACACTATGAAGCATCCTATGCCTGCGATGACCGCGTACCTGAGCGCATCGGGGATGCTGTCGATGATCTTCTTCCTGGCGCCGCTGACGGATATGAGCAGGAACGCGATCCCCGCGATGAACGTCGCGGCCAGGGCCTGCTGCCAGGTGAACCCCATGATGATGACGATGCTGTACACGAAGAACGCGTTCACGCCCATGGTCGGCGCCTGCGACACGGGATACTTGGCGTAGAGCGCCATGGAGAGCGTTCCGATCACGGACATGAGGATCGTGGCCGTATAGGCGGCGTCCCTGTCCATGCCGGCATCCGCCATCATGGCGGGATTGACGGCGATGATGTAGCACATCGACATGAATACGAGCACTCCGCCCCAGATCTCGGTCCTGAAAGTTGAACCTCTGGCAGAGACGCTGAAGAACCTGTCGATGGATTCCGACAATGTCATGCCACGGCATCAAATACGATGTTTAAAAAGGTGCAATATCACCATCGGAGACTCCGAAGGATTGCGATGATGCGACCGGCTGAATGCCTCGCTCTGGATCCAATATGACCTCTGAGACCACGCGCCTGGCCTCGTCCATTCCCTTGTACAGGTACACCGAAGCCACCAGGGCCTCGAAGCAGTCCGCGCGCATGTTCTCCTCGATCGAGGGCTTCCTGTCCGGGCCGATGTGCATCCCGCCGACCCTCATCATGCCGTCGATGTCCAGGCCGTATGCCAGCACCCTCTCCGAGATCCTGTGGTTGGCCACCTTGTCCTGCTTGTAGTCGGTCATGGCCCCTTCCTTCAGGTCGGTGCAGGAGTAGACCCTCTCGCAGACCAGGAACTCCAGGATCGCATCCCCCAGGAACTCCAGCCTCTCGTACGGCGCCCCGCCCTTCTCGTTGGTGTAGCTGTCATGGGTGAGGGCTTCGCAGAACCTCTCCAGGTCCCCCTGCGGGACGTTCCTGAACAGGAACGGCGGACGGGCCAGGAACTGGCGCACCGACATCTCGAAATCCGTCTCCAACCGAGGGGCCTCCGGACGCCCGATGCGGGTCTCCGTATTTAAATGGAACAAGGAACGTCCGGTAGACCAGCTTATATAATAAATAGGGATTAGACCGAAGCATGCAGACCTATGTCGCCGAAAAGACGTCCGATTCCGTCACGCTCGGTTTCAAAGAAGCCAACCTCACCCTCATCACCCCTCTGATGAAGGCGCTGTACGATGACAGCAACGTCGAGCTGGTCAGGTACATCGACAAGCACCCGGAGCTCGAGGACCGCAGGCTCTACGTCAAGGTCAAGTCCGGAGATGCCCTCGACGCCGTCAAGAAGGCTTCCCAGGCCGTTTCCGATTATTACAGCACACTGAACGAGTGAGCACTTGTACAGAAGCTGCCGCACGGCCGAGGCCGACATAGGGATGAGGTGCTACCTCTGCCCCGCAGACGGGACAGGGGGCCACCTGAAGACCCTTCCCGAAGATTTCGTCGTGAAGGAGATCTCCGATCCCCCCAGAGCGAAGGACAACGGCGATTTCACCATCGCCACCGTCACCAGCCGCAACTGGGAGACCAACCGCCTGGTCAGGATAATGGCGCGCAGCATCGGCATGTCCCGCGAACGCATCGGATTCGCAGGGACCAAAGACAAAAGAGCTGTCACGACGCAGCTCATGTCCTTCAAATGCCCTCCGGAGGACCTCTCCAAGGTAGACCTCAAGGACGTCGAGATCAAAGACGCGTACCGCGGAGCGAGGGCCATCCAGATCGGCGACCTCCTGGGCAACGACTTCACGATCACCGTCAGGGACTGCACCATGGACATGGCCTCGGTCCGCGAGGTGGTCGCGGAGGATATAGCCCTCATCAGGAAGACCGGCGGGTACCCCAACTACTTCGGTGTCCAGAGGTTCGGAGTCGTCAGGCCCGTGACCCATCTGGTCGGCGAGAGGCTCGTCCGCGGGGACATCGAAGGAGCGGTGAGGACCTACATCTCATTCACCACGCCGGAGGAGGACGAGGAGCTGCAAGCCATACGCGGCTCGCTGAAGGACACGGACGACTGGGGAGAGGCTGCCAAGGCCATGCCCGAGCAGATGTCCTACGAGAAGACGATGGCGCAGGTCCTGGCCGGCGGAGGCTCATGGACCGATGCGATCGAAGCATTGCCGTCGAACCTCCAGATGATGTTCGTCCACGCTTACCAATCACTGCTTTTCAACGAGATGCTCAGCCTGCGCATGGAGCGCGGGCTGCCCCTCAACATGCCCGTGGAGGGAGATGTCATCATCCCCCTGGACCAGGACAGGAACCCCCAGCATGAGAACCCCATAATGGCCACCGCCAAGAACATCGACCTCGTCGCAAGGCAGGTCCGTGCCGGAAGGGCGTTCGTGACAGGCTCCCTTTTCGGATCCGAATCCGTGTCAGCGGAAGGCGAGCCGGGGGAGATCGAGAGGGCCGTAGTGGAATCGCACAGGCTGTCCCCTCAGGACTTCGTCATACCCGGGCTCTCCAGGTGCAGCTCCAAGGGAGGCAGGAGGGAGCTCCTGTGCCCCGTGAAGTCGATAGCGCCTGTCTTCAATGAAGACACCTACTCGCTGGAGTTCTCGCTCCCCAAGGGCAACTACGCCACATGCCTGATGAGGGAGTTCATGAAGTCCGAGATGAGGGACTACTGACATCCCGGATCAGATTATCTGGCTCTGGACCACTCTCGCCTCGTACACCCCGATCGAGCATTCCGTCATTATCTCGTACACGGTCATGCCCTTAGGCAGGCCCAGGGACATCTCCGACAGACGGGGGTCCGCCCTGCGGCCGATGTCCGTGAGCATCGCCCTCTTGATGTAAGCCACCAGGTCCTTCGCTGCATCCACGTCCTTGAACCCGCACTGCACGTAGACGGCGGCGAGGGGGAGGTCGGGATTCTTCTCCAGGTCCTTCCACTGCAGCTTGACGACCGCGTCCAGCGACCTGCGCTCCATCTCGCGGAACGCATCGGTGCCGGGAGCTATGGACCCCGCGTCACGGCGCTCTGCGAGGAACGTGGAGACCTTGGCGGACATGGCCGAGTCCAGCCCCAGGTAGCCCATGACGTCCGGGTCCGTGGGGGACTGCTTCATCGTGTACGCTCTCCTGAGAGCCTTCTCGGCATAGCGCTTCACAGGGTCCCCGACCTGCTGGTCCGCCTTCCCGGCGACAAGGTCCCTGGCCTCGGTGGCCAGGCCGGCCTCCTCCATCATGCGGGCCATCGCCACCGTCGCATCGGAGGTCTGGGTTCCGCAGGAGAGGTACATGTCGTAAGCCGATTCGAGGGCCTTGGAGTCCGCCCTCTTGGAGGCGATCTCCGCCTTCAGGAGTATCGCCGAGGCCCTGGACGGGTCGCGGCGGAGGACCTTGGACACGACGGAGTCGGCAGCAATGAGCTCCCTGCGGGAGATCATTATCCTGGCCAGCTTCTCGCCGATGTCCAGCAGGCCCGGGTCGCGGGAGAACGCCGCGGAATAGGATTCCGCCGCCTTGTCCTGGGCGCCCAGAGCTTCATAGGCGTCGGCCTTGGCCAGATGGGCCTCGGCATCGTCCATGCCCAGCGATATCGCCGTGTCGTATGCCTGCAGCGCGCCCTTGAGGTCGCCCTTGGCGGCCCTGGCGCGCCCTGTGATGAAATGGAGCCGGGCATCGTCCGGCATCGCCTTGGACGCCGATGCTGCGAGGAACGACGCCCCGTCCGCATCGCCCGATGCGAGGGCGATCTCCGCCTTGAGCGCGATGTACCTGGGCTCCTCGGGATCGACGGACAGCGCACGGTCTATGGACCTCATGGCGCCGTCGCAGTCCTCCGCCGCAAGAAGGGATGCAGCCATGGAGAACATGCCTTCGGGATCCACCGCGGGCTCCTTCCTCTTGGCCGAGGGGCGGGCCTCCGGCTCTTCCACGGGCAACTCTATCCTGGCCACAGCCGGCGCCTCCTCGGTCCATTCCGGCTCAGAATGATCTGAAGAGTAACGGGTGATGGCGTCGGTCAGCGCCGTGGTCGGCCCCAGCCTGGAGATCGCCGTGTTCAGGGCCTGAAGGGCCTTGTCTCTCATGTTCTTCGATGCGTAGCAGTCCGCTGCGAAGAGCACTGACTTCTCTGAGGGGCTGTCCATGAGCATGAAGGACGCCAGCGCCCCGTCGTGGTCGTGGAGGCTGCACTGGCAGGCCATCTTCTCCTCCAGGCACCCCTTGTCGCGGGGCGCGCAGGACAGGGCCATGTCCAGCAGCCCGATGGCCTCCTCCATGCGGCCGTGCCTGGCGAACACCGCCGCCTTCCTCCGGATCGGGTACGGGTCGGTGGGGTCCAGGGATATGGCGTCGTTCAGGTGCCTCACCGCGGCCACATCGTCCCCGTTGGCCTCGGCCATCGCGGACAGCGCGATCCTGTACTCCGGCTCGGAGACGTCCAATGACACGGCGCGCCTGAACGCCGATTCGGCGGACTCCAGGTCGCCGCGCATCTCGTCGGCCATCCCCTTGGAGTACCACAGGACGGGGTTCCCGTTGTCTATCGCCAGAGCGTCGGCATAGGCCACGGACGCCTTGAGGTACTCCCCCAGGGTGTACTCCGCATTGCCGCGGAGCCTCTTGAGCATGGGGTCCTGGGGATGGAGCTTCTCCCCGTCCCTGCATACGAAGGTGGCATCGGAGAACAGCCCCGCACGGATCATGGAGCCGGCGGCCCTCGCGTAGGCCTCCCTGGACGCGTCCGCGCGCAGGGCGCGGTTCCACATGTCGATGGCGTCGCCTTTCTGCCCTGCGAGGAGCATGGCATCGGCCAGGTCCATCATGGCCTGAGAGTCGGAAGGGTCCTCCTCCAGGATCCTCCTGCATATCCCCACGGCCCTCTGATGATCCCCGGCGGCGGAATGCATCTCCATCATGAGCCTGAGGGCGTCCTTGTTCCCGGGATCCTGGACCAGGATGCGGTCGCAGTCGCGCTGGGCGGCGGGCCCTTTGCCCATGGCCAGCTTCACGCGGGCCAGCTGGACCCTGGCAGGGATGCTGTCCTTGTCGCGCTGGACCGCCTCAGTGACGGACATCAGCGCGCCGGGGTACTCCCCGGCGGCCATCTGCAGGGCGGACCTGCATGTGAGGGCGGCGGGGTCCCATCCCATCCCCTCGGTGTACATGGAAAGGAGGCCCTCGGCCTCCGCGCGCATGCTCCTGTCGAGGAGCATGAGGACAGATTCGATCCAATCGTCGGCACGGGACCACTCGCTGTCCAGGTAGGAGCGGAGGGAGTCCATCATCTCCGCGGTCCTCCCCATCTCGGAATAGATGCGGGCATAGCCCTTCATGGTGTCCGGATGGGACTGGTCGGAGCCCTGCAGGAGCTCCAGCGCGTGGGCGGGGTCGCCTGCGCGGAGCACGGCCTCCGCCGCTTCCCTGAGCAGGAACGGGGGCGCCCCCGGGATCAGCCTGCCGTACATCATGGCCGCCGAGCGCCAGTCCTTCTCGTCGGCGGACATCCTGGCGGATGCCAGCATGAAATCGGGGTCGTTCTCCGTCCTGTGGCGGGAACGGACCATCAGGTCCGTGGCGGCCTCCCTGCTGCCGCAGAACCATTCGTAATATGCGTTGTAGAGGAGCTGGTGGCTTCCGTCAGCCGCGGCTCCGGAGGGCTTGCGGCCGGCGAGGATGTCCTGGATGCTGCGCTTGACGCCCCATCCTCCGTCGGGGTCCGCCTTCTCGAGGAGGTCGTAGACGTCCATGCAGGAGGGGTCGGCGCCCACTGCCTTCAACGCATGCTCCCTGGTAGCGGCCAGGTCACCTTCCGCATGGCAGATGCGGGCCTCCATGAGCTCGCGGTGGAGGACCTCCTTAGACCCGGACGACATGGACAGGAGCTCCCTGGCGGCGTTTATGTCGCCCTTGTCCAGCATGATCTCCGAAGCCCTGACGGATGCCATGCAGTCCCTGGGACGCGATTTGAGAACGATCTTGCTGAGGGAATCGAATGTAGCCCCAGCTTCGGCGTCGAGATGCTGCATCAGGGATATCAGCAGGGACGATCCGATCTTCCCCTCGTGCTCGGCGATGTCGGCCATGGTCGATTGAACGGCTCCGCTGGTGGCGGCGTACTTGCCCAAGAGCCCTCCTCCGTTCAGACGCCTCCAGAGGCGGTTCTCGAACTGCGATTGAAGGAAAGGCTGGGCTGTCATGCCAGGTGTAACCGCTAGATGGTAGAAAAACGTGCGGATGGACTCGGTTAATATTATATATGAGCTTGAATTAAGGGGATTTTAGTGCAGCTGTGATCTAGCTGGTTAGGATCTGAGCCTTCCAAGCTCATTGCCCGGGTTCGAATCCCGGCGGCTGCACTCATCCTTTCTCAC
>CAVHQB010000026.1:0-18584 GCA_963637895.1 Lachnospiraceae bacterium | reverse complement strand
CGGCAACATGCTGCTATCGAGTTGCCGACCGTTCTTAATGCTTCGCCGGTTCCGTATACTGCGCTAGCATGACAGATGCAACCGATCATGCCGAGCTGCCTCGTTCTATGCCCCGGCAAGCAGACCGTATCGATCGTTCGTGGGGATCCGGTTCGATGATGCATGAGCATTGCGGCTCCGGAATGGAATCGATGGAACAGAGTGCTGAGACATCGCCTCACGCCAGACCATAGGATGCTTCCACCCCATGACCCTCCAGAAATGCTTGGAAGTGACACAATCCGAAAATGATTGCACATCAGTGCGCATCGGACGTGAGGATGTGCTCCGGGCAAACGCCCGGATAAGAGGTTTATAAGACCAGTGCGGAGCCCAGCACCACGTGCGGGCGGCCCTCGTCCTGTTCGATCCTGCATTCGACGCCGTAGATCCTGCGGATGGTCTCTTCGGTCATCACGGAGTTGGGGTCTCCCATCGCGGTGATGGTGCCTCCTTCCATGACGATGATCTTGTGCGCGTACTTCGCCGCGATGTTCAGATCATGGGATATCATCAGGACGATCATGTCCTTCTCGATGGCAATGCCCCTCAGGAGCTCCGAGACGTACACCTGGTGCTTCACGTCAAGGTTTGCAGTCGGTTCATCGAGCATGAGCATCTCCGGCTCCTGCACAAGCCCGCGGCAGATGGCGACCTTCTGGTGCTGTCCAGCGGAGAGTTCGTTGAAGCCTCTGAAAGCGAGGTCCTGTATGCCCATCATCTTCATCGCACGGTTCGCGATGTCGATATCGGCCGGCGTGGTCCTCCAGCGCCCCTTGTTCTGCCTTCCCAATAGGATGGCATCTAGCACGGGCATGGAGAACACGTCCTGAGACGCCACGGGAACGCATCCGATGTGCTCGGAGATCTCCTTCAGCGTCATGTCCTTCGTGTTCACGCCGTCGATGAACACATCTCCCGTGGTCGGTTTGACGATGCGGTTGATGCATTTGATCATCGTGGACTTTCCGACCCCGTTGGGCCCGACGATGCAGTACAGCCCCGGCTCCTCGATCTCCAGGTTGATGTCATGGATGACTGTGACGTCCGAATGGCGGTATGCGAACGATACGTTCTGAACGCTAAGCTTCATCGGTTCACCCCCATACCTTCGTGTTCTTCCTGAGTATCAGCCACAGGAACAGCGGCCCTCCGAGGAACGCCATGATCACTCCCACCTGAAGTATGGCGGGCGCGATGATCGTCGTTCCGATGAGGTCGGCGACTATGAGCAGCAAGCCTCCGAAGAGGCCCGATATCGGTAGCAGGAAACGGTTGTCCGGACCGATGACCATGCGGATCACGTGCGGTGCGACCAGTCCGACGAAACCTATGGTCCCGGTGAAGCTGACGACGGCCGCAACGATCAGTGCAGTGATGACCAGGCAGATGCGGCGCATCATGTCCGCGTTGACACCGAGCGATTTCGCGCTCTCATCGCCTGCTGCGAGGACGTTGAGCTGCTTGGTCAGGAACATCAGGATGACGGAGCCGATGAACACGACTGCGAACACTATCGGGATGCAGTCCTTCCCAGCGAATCCGAGGGATCCGACGTTCCATTTGTAGAGATACTCCAACTGGTCCGGCTGGGCCATCAAGGTGAACAGGGTGGTGAACGCGCTGAAGATGTACATGATCGCGATACCTCCCATGATCATCGTCGTAGGGGACGCGTTCTTGATCTTCGACATGCCGATGATGACGACCATAGGGATCAGGGAGAACACGAAAGCGTTGGCGATGATGCCCAGGTCGGAACCTCCGATGGACCATCCCACGACGACGGCGAGCGTCGCTCCGAGGGATGCCCCGGAAGATACTCCTGTGGTATAGGAATCTGCCAGGGGGTTCATCAGGGTGCTCTGCATGACCACTCCTGCCACGGCCAGTCCGAACCCGGCCAGGACACCGATCTCGATCCTCGGGAGCCTCAGATTGAATATCACGTAATCCTCCAACGCGTTGGTGACGTTGCCGGTCAGGTGCTCCCAGATGACCTCGTAGCATCTGAGGAAATCGATGTGATAGTCTCCGATCGTGAGGGAGTATCCCACCACGACGATGGTCAGGATGATGCAGATGAACATGAAGGCCCATTTGCGCCTGACGTAGTTCTGATAGCCTTGCTCTATGGCCTGCGAGCCTGCGTCGTCCGACGGAGAGTCCCACAGCTCCAGTGAATCGCGGACGAGTCCTCTGATAAGAGGGTCGCTGCTCACTTCTTCTTTTATCACGATATCCCTTCGGGATTCGGGTAATGGAGGGGTTTGCACCCCTCGCAGTTTATCACGGCTTCTCCCACTTGTAGGGGATGGCGTTTCCCATCTCCTTCACATCGGGGTTCTCGTACGCCGTGTAGTTGGAGTAGTACTCCTGCAGGTAGTTCCATCCGGTCTCGGAGCTGAATGCATCGGGCCAGATGTACGATGCGAGCAGAGCGAGCTGGGGGATTCCTCCGTAGTTGGCGATGTTGTAGTAGTTGACAGAGTAGATGCGCCCGTTGTCGTAGGCGTTGGTGCCCTTGAAGTGCTCCGCAAGCTCCTGGAGCTCGGCCTGGTGCTCCTCGACGGTCCACGCATAGGTGTGGAAGGTGATGATCACGATGACTTCGGGGTTAAGGTCGATGATGGTCTCGAGCTTGACCTCGGGGCAGTAGTTGTTGGCGGTGACCACGTTCGTGCTGGTCATCGGCAGCTTGCTGATGGTGTAGACATCGCCCATCATGGATCCGTTGGCGATGCTGGAGTCCAGTTCGCAAGTGGTGTCGGTGATGTCGTAAGGGGTGATGAAACGGAAGGTGTCGAGGTCCTTCTGGGAGTCGTTGACGTAATCGAGCATGCCGTCCACGAAGGAGATGTACTTCTGGGCCGCCTCCTCCTTCTGGAACATGACGCCGAGCATCAGCATGCTGCCGTACAGGTCGGCGCAGTCGGTGTAGTATTGGCTCATGCACAGCCTGACGATCTGGAGCTCCTTTCCGGCAGCCTTGTACATATCGACGGCCTTGGAGTAGTCCTTGGACGAGGCGGGCGCGATGAAGACGCTGGCTCCGCTGTTGAACAGCTTGGAGGGATCCTCCTCGGGGACGCCGATGTTGGCGACCTTGTCGTTGATTCCGGGGTACCTGGTGGGGTCCTTTCCGATGGAGTTGGAGTATCCCTGATTGGTCATTCCCACGACCTGGTCGTACAGGCCGAGGATGATGCAGGCATCCAAGGGGTAGACATGGTGGGAAGCTATAGTTCCGGTAAGGGGATAGTTGATGGAGTCGATCTTGTACTGGTTGGACCAGTAGTACATGGTGGCCTCCTCCTTGTTCAGGAACTTCTTGAGGAGCTCGACGTCCTTGTAATCTATGACACCGTCCGCGTTGGTGTCCGCGAAGCAGTTCAACTTGGGGTTGTAGTCGATGACCCCTTTGATGATGTTCTCGAGGGTCGTGACGTCCTTCTCGTCGAGATAGTCGTCGCCGTTGGCGTTTCCGAAGATGGCGAGCCTGACCTCCGGGCTGTAGACGAAGTCGGTCGTTATTCCGTCATAGTCGTCGATATTGGAGCCTTTGTCTTTTCCTCCGATGATGAAGACAGCGGCTGCCACAACAACGATCACAGCGACCAGGGCCGCTGCCACGTAGATGAGTTTGTTATCCATGTCAATCAGTTGGATGATAAATCCAATGCTGCCACTGAAAGATGATATTTCAACCATTCCTAAATTGGATTACTGGCTCTCGAATTGCCTGGTCATAGCCTTTAGAACGATAACCGTAACACTACTCGAATAATCTTATGCACCCCGATAGGATAGAAAATCCCACAGAATTGGAAGATATTGCCACGCAAATAGTCGATAGAACGGGTCATCCATCGTTTTCTGGACGGAAGATGAAGGACTATGGAGATGATATCCACCAGCAGGCCGATTCATGACCTGAAAGACGGATTACTTCCACACGCAGAATCTCAGTTCTATGACCAGAAGGCCTAGACCGAGCCTATGCGATGAGACAGGAAGACGTCCGGCCTCAGAACTCGAGCCCGTCCGGAACGACTATGGCGGTCTTGGGGCACTCGGCGCAGACC
The DNA here is from genome assembly GCA_963637895.1 of Lachnospiraceae bacterium. Taxonomy (GTDB): domain Archaea; phylum Thermoplasmatota; class Thermoplasmata; order Methanomassiliicoccales; family Methanomethylophilaceae; genus Methanoprimaticola. The sequence continues at coordinate 14,460 of CAVHQB010000026.1, read as the reverse complement.
CCCAGCTCCCCGGTGTACCCCTCGAACACGTACAGAGCCCTCAGGAGGCCGCTGCTCTTGACGAAGGCGCATATGTTGCAGAGCGACATGGTCACATCCTCTCCGGATGCTATCCTGTCCGCGGTGTCCGCGATCAGCTTGTAGAAATCGTCGCGGTACGCGCTCCTGTCGATGAGGTTGTTCCCGCCCCTCAGCCCTTTGACGTACTGGGAGACAGCGACGCTGGTCACCCCGAAAAGCCTGGCGACCTCGACCTGGGTCATCCCGTGCCTGTTCACCAGCTCCTTGACCAGGGCTCCCCTGGCAGTGGGCAGGATATGAGTGACTATGAGCTCGCAGGGCATCTTCATGGTATCACCACGATGTTCCGCATCGGATATAAAGATGGCTCGGAAGGCTCATGCCTTCCAGGGCGTGGCCCATTCCCACGGCTTGATGATGCCCGTGTACATCGACAGCCCCACGACGGCGCCTTCCGCCCCCGCTTCCGACAGGATCCTGGCGTCCTCGACGGAGGTGACCCCTCCGGACGCTATCACGGGCGCGGGGCATCTCGATATGAAGTCCCTGGCCTGCGCCTCGTCGATGCCCTTCCTCTGTCCTTCCACGTCCACGTTGGTGTTCAGGACGGCGGCGAGGTCCATCCCCTTTATGCGGTCGAACATCTCCTCGACGCTGACGGGGGATGCTTCCTGCCATCCCTTGACCGCTATCTTCCCGGCCTTGGTGTCCAGGGACAGCACGATCTTCCCGGGGAACGAGTCCGCCAGGTCCTCCAGCCATTCCGGCTCCTTGACCGCCTTGGTCCCGACGACGACGCGGTCGGCTCCCGCCGAGATCAGCTCTTCGACTGTCTCCTTGGAGCGTATTCCCCCTCCGACCTCGGCAGGGACGTCGAACTCCTTGATTATGGACTTGAAGACGGGGACGTTGCTCTCCTTCCCGAAAGCGGCGTCCAGATCGACCAGATGGAGGTAGGGAGCGCCTTTCTCCACCCACATGCGCGCGACCTCCAGGGGATCGGGCATGACGATCTGCTGGCTTCCCGGAACGCCTCCGACGAGCTGGACCACCATGTGGTCCATCACGTCCACTGCGGGGATGACCCTCATAGGACCGACTCCGCGAAGGAGATGAAGTTGCTCAGGAACCTCATCCCCGATGCGCTGCTCTTCTCGGGGTGGAACTGAGTCCCGTAGGTGTTGGCCTTCCTGAAGAACACGGGAACCTCCTTCCCCTCGTAATCGGTGTGGCCGATGGCGATGTCCTCCTCGGGGCATCCGCGGAACGAGTGGGCGAAGTAGAAGCTCCTGTCCTCGATACCGCCCATGAGCTCATCGTCGGACTGGACGCAGTTCCATCCCATGTGGGGGACGATCCTCCCTTCGAGGGGGATGACACGGCCCTTGAACAGCCCCAGCCCGGGGGATGTGCCCTCGGCGCTTCCCTCGTACATGATCTGCATCCCGATGCATATGCCCAATGCGGGCGTCCCGTCCAGGAGCTTTGCCCTTATCTCGTCCCTGTAGGGCTGGAGCCTCTCCATGGTCTTGTCGAACGCCCCCACTCCGGGGAACACTATGCACTCGGCGTCCAGGACCTCGGACATGTCGGTGACCACTTTCACATTGGCGCCGCAGTTCTCCAGGGACCTGCGGATGGAATACAGATTGCCGACACCGTAATCGGTGAGGGTTATGTTCAGCGGCATCCGTCGATCACCTCTGCGGCCTTCTCCAGCAGGACGGCGTTGAGCTCTTCCGTGCCGATGGTGGTCCTGACGCAGTTCTCGGTGCCGCGCTTGGAGCCGAAGTCGCGTATGAGCACGCCCTTCTGCTTCAGGCCCTCGACCAGCTTCGCGTGGTCTATGGGCGAGCGGGCGAGTATGAAGTTGGAATCGGACGGGAAAGTCTCGAAGCCCAGCTTCCTGAGGCCGGCGTCCAGCTTGGGCCTCTGCTCCCTGACCATCTCCACGCTCCTCCTGACGAAGCCCTGGTCTCCCAGGGCGGCGACCGCCGCTCCCTCGCTGACAGCATTCAGAGAATAGGGGATCTTGACGCTGATCATCATGTCGGCCAGCTTCCTGTTCGCCGCCATGTATCCCACGCGTAGCGCGGCCATGGCGTAGGCCTTGGAGAACGTCCTGACGACGACCAGATTATCGTACTCGTCGACCTTGGAGATCATGCCGTCGCCTGCGTACTCGGTGTACGCTTCATCGACGACCACGATCCCGTCGAACCTGGAGATCAGATCGTCCAGGTCCTTCTGCCTGAAGCAGTTCCCGGTGGGGTTGTTCGGCGAAGGCACGATGGTGACCTTCCCTCCGGCCTTCACCATGGAATCGACGTCGAGCTGGTAGTCCTCGGTCAGGTCCACCTCGATGGCCCTTCCCCCGTTGCACTTGACGAAGTAGTCGTAGAGGGAGTATGAAGGCACCGGGACGACGCTGTTGTCGCCCCAGTTGGTGAACGTCTTGAATATCACGTCGAGCATCTCGTCGGACCCGTTCCCGGCGATGAGGTTCTCCGGCTGGAGATCGTAGAGCTCGGCGAGCTTGCCCCTGAGCGTCCTGGAGTAGGTGTCCGGATACCCGTTCAGGTCCACGGACACATGGCTCAGGTACTCCGCCGCGGCGGGATTGGAGCCCAGCACGTTGGTGTTGGTGTCCAGCCTGATCTCTCCGTGGAGGTCGGGGCTGTAGTACATCTGGAAGCCCTTGGTGGTCTCCCTCATTATGCTCCTGTCCACGGTCATCGGTTCACCAGCCTCTCGATCGGAGTGGTGAGGATGCCCTTGGCGCCGATCTTCTTGAGCTCGGATATGGCGTGGAAGGTCTTGTCGGAGTCTATCACAGCGTGCACGGCGACGAAGTCCGTGTTCCCGGCGATGTCCAGCACGGTGGGGCCCCCTATGCCGGGGATGATCCTCTCCACGTCCGCGATCCTGGACCTGGGCACGTCGGCCATGATGTACTTCTTGTTCTCCGCCTCGATGACGCTCTCGATGGAGTCCACAAGCTCCTGTATCTGCCCTCCGATCCTGGACATGGCCTCGGGGGACGTGAAGACCGCGGCCTGGGAATCCAGGATCCTGCCGGCCTCGATCATCCTGTTCATCTTGAGGGTGGACCCGGTGGAGACCAGGTCGACGATGTAGTCCGAGATCCCCAGGTAGGGCATGACCTCGGCGGCTCCCGTGACGACTATGACGTTGACGTCCTTCCCGATGGACTTGAAGAACTTCTTGGCGATGTTCGGGTACGAGGTGGCGACCCTGCAGCCGTCGGCTATCTCGGACGCGTCCTTTATCCCGCAGGACTCCGGCACGGCGAGGGCCATGTGGCAGTATCCGAACCTGAGGTCCAGCACGCACTGGAGCTCGTTCCCGGACTCGGCGACCATGTCATGACCGGTGATCCCGACGTCGATGGCCCCGGTCGCGACGAACTCGGGGATGTCCTGGGCCCTGACGAACAGGACCTCCACGTCCTGGTTGCGGGCCTTGAGGTAAAGCTTCCTTCCGAAATCCTCTCCGAGGTCCAGCCCTGCCTTGAGGAGCAGCTCGATGGTCCTCTCGTTCAAACGTCCTTTGTTGGGAACTCCTAGTTTAAGCGTCATTTGAGCCCTCTGTCAGTTCGTATAATAGAGGGATAAATATGCCTTTTTATGAGGAGCTTCCGCCTTCATCCGATTCGGTCAGGTTGAGGCCGATGACCCCTCCGAGGACCACGGCGAGGCAGAGCCATCCCAGGATGTTCAGCATCTCGCCGAACAGGACGATGCCGACGAAGATGGATCCCACTGCCCCGATGCCCACCCATACGGCGTAGCACACGCCTGTGGGCAGGCCCGCCTTGAACCCCTGGTTCAGGAAGAGCACGCTCACCACCAGGAAGACGCAGGTGAACAGCGTCCACCCGATGCTGGAGAACCCGTCGGACAGCTTCATCCCGGTTGCCCAGGTGGTCTCGAACAGTCCGCCGATCAGGACCCATGCCCATGCCTTGTTCACAGGTCCACCCCCGAAGAGAGCTCCAGACCGACCACTCCGGCGATGATCATGAAGATGAACAGGACGCGCCTCCTGTCGAGGGCGTCGTTGTAGAGCAGCTTGCCCGCGATCACCGTAGTCACAGCTCCGATCCCGGTCCAGATGGAGTATGCGACTCCCACGGACATGCCCTGCATGGCGAAAGCCAGCACACCGGGGCTGATGAACATGAAGGCCACAGCCACGATGCCCCACAGGATGCTGTGCGTGTCGTTGTACTTCTTGAGCCCTATGACCCATACGGGCTCTAGGAATCCTCCGATGATGACGTATGCCAGCGGGTCCATGGTGGATAGAGATTCCCATCAATGCTATTTATAGGAAACGTCCATCGCCATCCATGGACACCGAAGCCGTTCTGGACCGTCTGAGGTCGGAGAAGGGGATCGTCCGCGCCGAGATCGTGCCGGACGAGCTTATGCAGAAGATACTCGCAGAGGAATCCACCGTGACCGCCGCCCTCGGGAGCATGCCTGTCATCAACACAGGCCTGGACACATGCATGGACAGGGACGTCAGGGTATGCGTCTTCGAGGACGAGACCGCCTGGCATCCAAGGGAGACCTCCATGAGGCTGGTGGACTCCGAGATGAACGTGCTGGGCCACGACATCCCCCTGGACGAGGCCCTCGACTACGCCAGGAGGGACGATGTGGTGATGGTCTCCGACGACTTCGTGATGTACCCGGACAGGCTGGCGAAGGGAGGGATGAGCATGGAGATGCTGGCCATCCCGTACCTGGGGTCCACGGGATGGATGCCCGAAGCCCAGTCTCCTGTGATATGGTATCCCTCCACATCCAGCTCGGAGATCGTGATGCGCTTCTTCGGGCACCCGTCGGACGGGACCGCTACCGGGATCCTGTCGTTCAATCTCTGAGGCCGTGCCTCTCCATGGCATCGGCCACATGGTTCAGGAACAGCTCCCTGAACTCGGGGAACTCCCCCATCCCGCGGACGATGCATGTGACGCCGAAGCCTTCCGACATGAGGCGGCACTTGAGGGAATCGTCCTCGTCTCCGGCCATGTCCTCGGTGGCATGGTCGCCTGCGACGACCATCAGCGGGAACAGGACCGCCTTCGAGAACCCGGCCTCCTTCATCAGGCCGATGGTGTCGTCGAACCCGGGGAATCCCTCGACAGTGGTGACGAAGACGTTCCTCATGCCCCTGAGCCAGAGCTTCATCTGAAGCTGGGAGTAGGTGGCGTTGGCGTAGTGCTCGGAGCCGTGCCCCATGAGCACCAGGGCCTCTCCGTCGGCGAGGTCCTTCGCGAACACGGCCTCGATCGCATCGACGAGGGCGTCGTAGTCTTCGGAAGAGGTGAGCAGGGGCCTTCCCATGTGCAGGTCCTTCACGTTCCCCATGTGCTCCGAGACGATCCTCACGACATCGTCGTACTCCACGCCGTTCATCACGTGGGTGGGCTGGATGAGGACGTTGCCATAGCCTTCCTGGACGAGCTTGTCCATAGCTTCCGAGACATAATCGATCTTCAGCCCGTCGCGCTCCATCAGCTTCTTGATGATCATGCGGCTGGTGAACGCCCTGCGGACTTCCCAATCAGGGTACTTCGACCTGACATCGGCCTCGATGGCGCCGATGGTCTTCTCGCGGTTGTCGTTGTAGCTGGTCCCGAAGCTGACCATGAGGATGGCTTTCTTTGCGTCGCCCATATTGGATGTATGCGCCAACTACATGATAAATGTGGTCACAGCGAGAGCCATGGCGCCTGAGACGGGATCGAGAAAGGGAAGGAGAAAGAGTTTGGTCGCCCCGAGCCCGAGGGACCGGGCCCGGGATGCAGCATCAGAGGATGCCCTTGGCCTTGGCCAGCTCGGCGTTGAGGACGGATCCTCCGGCGCCTCCCCTGAGGGTGTTGTGGGACATGGCGAAGGCCTTGTAGTACCCGTTGCTCTGCCTGAGCCTTCCGATGGTGACCGCCATCCCCTTGGCGCGCTCGGGCCTTCCGGCCATGGCGTCGAAGACGGGCTGAGGGCGGTTCTCCTCGTGCCTGACGATGATGGGCTGCTCGGGAGCGGAGGGCAGGTTGAGCTTCTGGGGCTCTCCGCGGAAGTTCACAAGGCAGGACTCCAGCTCGTCCAGCCCGGGCTGCTGCTCCATGTCCAGGACAAGGGACTCCAGGTGGCCGTCGACGACGGGCACCCTGGCGCAGTTGGCCATGACCTTGAAACCGGCGTAGTGGAAGTCGCCATTGCTGTAGGTTCCGAGCATCTTGGCCAGCTCGGACTCCATCTTCTCCTCCTCGTGGCTGATGAACGGAACCACGTTCCCGACGGCGTCCAGGGAGGGGACTCCGGGGTACCCGGCACCGGAAAGGGCCTGGTAGGTGGAGACGAAGACCTGCTTCAGTCCGAAGGCGTCGTCGATGGCCTTGAGCGGCGCGGCGATCCCGGTGGAGGAGCAGTTGGCGTTGGTCACGATGTACCCGCCGTCCTTGTAGGTGGGCTGGTCCTTGATAGCCTCGATCTGTGCGGAGTTGACCTCGGGGATCAGGATCGGGACGCTCTTGTCCATCCTGTGGGAGCCCGCATTGGTGAACACGGCCACTCCGGCCTCGGCGAGCTGGGTCTCGGTGGGGCCGGCGAGGTCCGAGGGGATCCCGCTGAACGCCACCCTGCACTCCTTGGAGATCTTGGAGATGTCCATGGTCTCGATCTTCCTGTCCATGGTCTCGTCGAGGTAGACGTGGTCCCTGACCTTCAGGACCTCGGACAGCTTCTTCCCGTTGGACCTCTCGGAAGCGTAGAGCCCCTCGATCTCGAAATACGGATGGTCCTCGAGCATCTGGATGAACCTCTGGCCGATCATCCCGGTGGCCCCGAGCACCGCTACTTGAATCTTACTCATGGGAAATCCCTCTGGGACGGTCATCCTCCGTCCGCTATATAGAAAATGCCCTCGGAAGCGCTGCGGCTCACCTCCGACGGGCTGGACGTGTCGGGCCCGATTGACGGGGAGAATTGTATATTTATAGTGAAGCACCGATTTCACGCATGCGCAGAAGCTGGGGAGGAACGCGCATGACCGGTGAAGAAGCCATACTCCTGGACCTCAAGAGGTCCGTGGAGACCTGGGACAACAAGCTCATGAAGAAGAGCGTCGAAAGGGCTCTGGACGAAGGGATCGATCCCAAGTCCATAGTAGCAGACGGGCTCTCCAAGGGCATGGACACCATCAGCCAGCGCTTCAACGACGGGGAGATCTTCCTGCCCCAGGTCCTGGCGGCGTCCAAGACCATGGACGACGCCCTGTTGATGCTCGGACCCCTCATGGTCGCGGACAAGGACCTCTACCGCGGGACCGTCATAATGGGGTCCGTCCGCGGAGACATCCACGAGATCGGAAAGAACGTCTGCTGCGCTATGCTCCGCGGAGCCGGATACAACGTCATCGACCTCGGCTCCGATGTGTCCCCTGACCTTTTCCTGAAAGCCGCCGACGAGCATTCCGCAGACGTCATCGGCGCATCCGCTCTGATGACCACCACCCTCGTCGCTCAGAAGTACGTGGTGGAGGCCGTGAAGCAGGGCAAGAGGACGGTCATCACGATCTTCGGCGGAGCGCCCTGCAGCTCCGAATGGGTGGACGAGATAGGCGGCGACGGGTACTCGTCATCGGGGTCCGAGATCGTGGCGCTCGTCAACCGCCTGATGTCCGAAGAGAAGTGATCCATCTCACCTGTATCCGCGGGCCCTGTCCCTCTCCCACAGAGGAAGGGTCGTGTGGACCCCTTCGGGCTTCTTCCAGATAGTCTCCACGTTGTCGTCCGTCTGCAGGTCGTCCAGCAGGAAGAAGCGCCCTCCGAGGCTGTCGGCCAGCTTCTCGGGCATCTCGTTCTTCGTGGTGCCCAGTCCGGTGTCGACAACGATCCAGTCCACGTTGTCCGCATGGAGGGTGGACGCCACTCTGAGCGATTCCTCGCAGGGGTCCGAATCGGGGTCCAGGGCCTTGGTGGCCTTCCCGTCGGTGAACAGTATGATGTGCACCAACCCCTCAGGATGGCGCCTGGTGTAGTTCTGGACGAATGTCCAGCACACCATGAACGCCTCGCTCAGCGGGGTCCCGCGCCCGATCTTTATGGATTCCACAGCCTTGGACACCTCGTCCACGGCACGGGTGGGGGCCATCAGCTCCTCGATGTTCTCCTCGTTGAAGGTCATGAGCCCGACGCGGTCCCTCTTCTCATAGTGTATCTTGAGCATGGACATGACCGCGGCCTTGACCTTGGAGATGCGGTTGCGGATGATCAGCGAGCCGCTGGAGTCCACCATGAAGTAGAACACCTGCTCCACGCGCTTGGTCCTTACCTTCTCCCTCAGGTCGTTCCTGCTGACTATGATCCCAGGACCGTCGCGGCCCCTCTCCAGCTGGTGTGGGGCGGCGGCACGGATGGTCGCGTCGATGGCGATGTCGGTGCACTCGCCCTTGGGGGCGCGGGCGCCGGAGTACCTTCCCATGGGGGACTCCACGAACCTCTTTGTGCGCTTGTCGTCCTCCTGTCCGCGGCTGTCGGCGGCCTCCATGATGTCGATGACCTGGAACTTCTTGCCGACCTTGACCTCGATCTCCTCGATGTCGTCGCCGAGGACCTGGCCCTCTTCTTCTTCGTCGTCCTCCCCGGCGAGCTCGACGGGAACGTCCTCGTTGATCTTGTCCACGATGGAGGTGTTGAGGCTCTTCTTCCTGTCGTCGTGGATGAAGCGCATGATGTCGTATCCTTCGGGCATGCGCTCCTGCTCGACGACGGTCTTCTTCTCTGTCTCGAATATGGTCCTCCTATGGGTGAGGGCCAGCTCCGCGGCTTCGACGACATCGTCGTCGGTGGTCTTGCGCCTGCCGTTCAGAGCCGCCAATGCCACAGCGGTCCTGGCGCAGGCCAGCGGGCCCCTGTATCCGACGACCCCGTACATCACGCACAGGCGGGCTATCGCGTCGCGGTGGCGCTTGAGCAGCCTGACATGGGGCAGGACCACCCTGGCGCGGGAGATCTCATCCATGACCTCCCTGTCCTTGGCCGCCATCGCCTCGATGGTGGCAGCATCCTCGTCGGCCAGGAGCAGGTTGTTGCGGAGGGATCCCATGTACTCGTCATCAGACGGACGGGACATGCGGACGCAGAGGTCGAAGCGGTCCAGGAGATGGCTGTCGACGCCCTTCACAGCTCCGCAGACGGTGGCCACCAGAGAGACGTCGACATCATAGCCTGCGGACAAGCCGTCCCTCTCGATCTCAACCCTGCCGGTTATCGCGGTCTCGACAGCTTCCAGCGAGGTCCTGATGTCCATCAGGTCGATGTCATCGATGCATAGCACCCCTCCATCGGCGTCCATGAACAGGCTCTCATCCGTCCGGATGCTGCCTTCGAGCACGGCTTGCTCTATATCGATGGAACCGAACAGGCGGTCCTCCGAGCATCCGATCGGGACGTTCACCACAGGTATTGTATCATCTATAGTGGCGATGGAGCGGACCAGAGCCGTCTTCCCGGTCCCGGCCCTGCCGGTGACCATCATGCACCTGATCTCGGGGCTCACCAGCAGGCACTTGACGGCCTTCTTCGCCTCGGGGTTCCCGGCTATGGCCGAGAAGGGCATCAGGCCTTGTTCAGACATGCTCTGACCTCTCCCATGTCCAGCGTGGCCTTCTCGAAGGCGGACTTCTTGAGACGGTGGGTGAGCACCATCGGAGCGACCTCGACGAAGTCCTCCTTGGATATGGAGGGCCTTCCGTTCAGGGCCGCATGCGCCCTCGCGGAGCGGATCAGCGCCAGGTCGGAGCGGTGCCCTTCCATCTTGAAGTGGGCGGAGATCTTCGCGGCGCAGCGGATGGCCTCGTCGTCGATGGGGATCTTGTGTATCAGCTCGCGGGCATCGGAGATCTGCCTCCCCAGCGCCTCGAGCTCGTCCTTGCATCCCGCGACATAGGCTTCGGGATCCTCGTCGTACTGCATGCGGCGGCGGATGACCTCCATCCTGGATTCCAAGTAATATTCTTCCTTGACGTCCACGGACAGCCCGAACCTGTCGAGGAGCTGCGGGCGCAGGTCCCCCTCCTCCGGGTTCATGGTCCCTATCAATATGAATCTTGAAGGGTGGGAGAAGGAAACGCTCTCCCTCTCCACGTAGTTGCGGCCCATGGCCGCGGAATCGAGGAGGAGATCGACGATGTGGTCGTCCAGCAGGTTGATCTCATCTACATACAATATGTTCCCGTTGGCGCTGGCCAGGATGCCGGGCTCGAACCTCCTCTTTCCTGTTTCCAGCACATGCTCCAGGTCAAGGGTCCCCGCGACCCTGTCCTCGGTGGCGTTCAGGGGCAGCTCCACGACCTTCGTGGGCACCTCTACGGACTCCAGCTCGATACCGGCGACCAGCTTCTCGGCGCACTCGGGGCACATCTTCCCGGGCTGGGAGGGGTCGCATCCGAACCTGCATCCCTTCACCACGCGGTGAGGGGGGATGAACTGCGGGATCGAACGGACCGTTGTGGATTTCGCCGTACCCTTGCTTCCCTTGATGAGGACCCCGCCGATGCCGGGATCGACGATGTTGAGGAGCAATGCGCTCTTCATCTCCTTCTGTCCAACCACGCGTACGAACGGGAATGCTGCCATGTGTGCCGATGCCATCTGATTACCTTCTCTCTTCATTGAACAATTATAGACTTTATGGATGGCTATGGATGTAACGTACATCCAGATATTCCTCGTCTAAGTAGCCAGTTATTACATTATTGAAGGCATTTCTGACCATTTTTTGAACGTTGATTCAAGACAAAAACGCTTCAAAAATTAAATCCCAAATTGTTCTATTTATAATTTGCTTATTTTTCCAATGGCCGATTTTTAGCATTTATAAAGCTTTCGATAAGCCTGATTATTTGTTGAGGAAAACAGCTATTTTAATGAATCCAACAATAAAATTTAAATAGTCATGGATATAATTTCTTACTCGTGAACGTTGGATAAGCGTTCCATGGAGGAAACATAATGGCAACAAGAACTCCGATCTACCCGTCTAACCAGAGTCAGAACGGGATCAAGTTCGAGCTCTTCAGCGATGATGAAGCCCGTAAAATCGATATGGCGACAAGGGATGTTCTGGAGAACTACGGTGTCCAGGTGTCCGATGTCGAAGCCAGGCAGCTTTTCAAAGATGCCGGCTGTGAGGTCTGCGAAGAGACCATGATCGTCAAGATCCCCTCTCACGTCCTCGACATGGCCCTCGCCACCTGCCCCAGCAAATACTACCTGTACGGCCGCGAAGAGGAGAGGACATTCCCCCTCGAGTGGAAAGGAAAAGTCCACTACACCTGCTTCGGAACCGGAATCCAGGTGTGCGACTACAAGAGCCACGGAGAATTCCAGACCCGCGACTCCAACGAGCAGGATCTCGCCAACATCGCCAAACTGTGCGATGCGATGGACGGCCTCAGCTTCTTCTCCCTCCCGGTCTCCGCAAGGAACTGGGCCGGAAACGGATCCGAGGATGTCCACGAGGCTTACACCTCGATGAAGAACACGACCATGCACTTCCACCACATCGACCCCGTCGCTGACAATGTGAAGTACTACTTCGAAATGGTCAAAGCATACTACCACGGCGACGAGTACAAAGCGCTGAACTACCCCATCATGTCGATGCTGGTCTGCCCCACCTCGCCCCTCGAGCTGTCCTACAACGCAGCCCAGTGCATCATCCAGGGTGCCAGGTACGGAATCCCCGTGAACGTCCTGTCCATGGCCATGGCCGGCGGATCGTCCCCCGTGTTCCTCGCAGGAACCCTCGTCACGCACAACGCCGAGATCCTGTCCGGTATCGTCCTGTCCCAGCTGGCGAAGCCCGGTGCGAAGATCATGTACGGATCCTCCACCACCACCTTCGACCTCAAGAGAGGAACCGCTCCTGTCGGATCCCCCGAGCTCGGACTCATCAGTGCAGCCGTCGCGAAGATGGGCCAGTACTATGGCCTCCCCGTGTTCACCGCGGGTATGTAGACCGACGCGAAGGTGCCTGACGAGCAGGCCGCCCACGAGAAGACTATCACCTCCCTTGGAGCCGCTCTGGCTGGAGTCAACATGATCTATGGATCCGGTATGCTGGAGCTCGGACAGACCTTCTCCCTCGAGCAGATGGTCATCGACAACGACATCATCATGATGGAGAGGAAGTTCATGGAGGGAGTCCCCGTCTTCGACGAGACCCTCGACATCGAGGAGATCAAGGCTGTCGGAGTCGGTAACGACTTCATCTCCCAGCCCACCACCATGGAGAACTTCGAGATCGCCTCTGACCCCCAGGTCTTCGACAGGCGCATGCTCGGTGAGTGGACCGCCGATGGAAAGAAGGACGCAGTCGATGTCGCTCACGACATCGTTGTGGACATCCTCGCAAACCATGAAGTGAAGCCCGTCGACGCTGACGTCGACGCCGCGTGGCAGGAGATCTGCAAGGCCGCTGACCAGGCCTACTTCGACAGGGTCAAGAAGCTCGAGGCAGAGTGATTATAATGGTTACACAGCAAGAAGCAAACAGCAAGGCAAAAGAGTGCGTCCTGAAATACGACATCAAGGGCGCCAAAGCGATCGCAGAGCAGGCAGTTGCAGAGAAGCTCGACCTGGTCGACATCATCGACAACGGTTTCACCGCCGGGATCAACGAGGTCGGAGAGCTCTTCGCCCAGAAGAAGCTCTTCCTCCCCCACATCATGGCCGCAGCCAACGCGCTGAACGCCGGAATGGACGTCATCACCCCCAACCTCGGGAACGCGTCCACTTCCTCCCGCGGAAAGTTCGTCATCTGCACCATCGAGGGAGACATCCACTCCATCGGAAAGGACATCTGCGCTATCATGCTGAAAGTCGCCGGATTCGATGTCGTCAACCTCGGACGTGACGTCAAGCTCTCCGAGATCATCAAATCCTGCAAAGACAACAACGCTGTCGCTGTCGGAACCTCCGCTCTCATGACCTCCACGATGGTCAACCAGAAGACCTTCGAGGAGATGATGAAGAAAGAGGGCCTGAAGGGCAAGTGCCTCACCAACGTCGGTGGAGCACCCGTCACCCAGCAGTGGGCCGACGAGATCGGAGCCGATGTCTACACCGAGACATCCACCGACATCGCCCCCAAGATGATCGCCGCTCTCGACGGATGATCTTAAACTGAACGGCTGTGCCGCGAGGCACAGCCCCCTTTTCTCTATCTCCTCAAGGTGCGGAAAACAAGCACCTTCGCTCCTCAGTCATCTAGGGACAGGGCAACCCCTGTCCCCACTTGACATAGCCATGGCACATGCCCGATGCAGGATATCAAAGAAGGCCCGCGTCCAAAACGGACGAAGCCGAAAGGGTTTCTAATTCTCTCAAGAATGCTCTGGCATCGAAACCAGATCATCTCCTATACCGAAAGTAGACTTTAGGATCACCAATGGCCTCCCTTCGTACCTGATCACCTCACAATCGATCTCATAGATACGTTTGATCACAGTTTCGGTGATGACCTCTGATGGAGTGCCGATGCTGTCGATTTTTCCAGGAGGAGCCATCACGATGACTTTCGTAGCATATCTCGCAGCAATGTTGAGGTCGTGGCAAATCATGACCACTAGCTTCTTCTCAATATCCGCAAAAGCCCTTAGAAGCTGAGTGACATAGATCTGGTGCTTGACATCCAGGTTTGCCGTCGGTTCATCCAGAATCATAATATCGGTTTCTTGAACGATGCCTCTGGCCAGTGTGACTTTCTGATGTTGTCCGGCAGAAAGCTCATTGCATCCCTGCATAGACAGATCGCTTATACCCAAGAGGTCCATCGCATCATTAACAACCTGCAGGTCCTCCTTGGTCGTCTTCCACTTCTGACGGTTACTCCTGCCAACCAGAATTGCCTCCAGGACGGGCATCGAGAAGCAATCCATCCCCGTCGCAGGAACATAGCTGATTCTATCCGCTATCTCAGCTTTGCTCATTTCCGACACATCCTTGCCGTCTATGCGAACGGAACCTTCAGTCGGTTTAAGCAGGCCGTTAATACACTTGACCAGCGTAGATTTTCCCACGCCATTGGGTCCGATGATGCATACCAGTCCAGGCTCGTCGAGCTTCAGGTCTATATTATGTAGAACCTGGCGCCCCCCATATCCGAAAGACACGTTTTCGATCTCTATCTCCATCGCATCATCCCCAGATCTTGGACTTGCGCCTCATGATCAACCAAAGGAACATGGGCCCTCCGAGGAATGCCATGATCACTCCAGCCTGAAGCGTCGAAGGAGCGATGATCACTCTTCCCACCAGATCGCTAACAATCAACAATGCAGCTCCAAGGAATGCAGAGCAAGGTATCAGATAGCGATTGTCAGAGCCGACGAATATCCTTGCGA
>CAVHQB010000025.1:0-18766 GCA_963637895.1 Lachnospiraceae bacterium | reverse complement strand
CTGGCTGGACGACTCATACATATGCAACATATGCTGGAGGTCGACTGCACCGGACATAGGTCTGAGGATGGATTTGGACCGTTCTGCCAAGAAGGTCTACATGGGCGATACGGGGCTCCTGGTGACCATGTCCATCGATGCCGACAAGGAGTCGAAGCACGAGATATACTCTGCATTGCTGACGGACAAGCTCCATTTCAACGAAGGCATGTTCGCCGAGAACATCATCGCCCAGATGCTGAGGGCCAACGGCCATGGCCTGTTCTTCTACTCGTTCTATGCCGAAGGCAGCCGGAACAGGCAGGAAGTGGACTTCCTGATAAGGCGCGGGCGCAAGATCTGCCCTGTAGAGGTGAAGTCCGGAGGCCGGAGCAGCTTGCATGCATCGCTCGACAGGCTGATGGAGATGCATTCCAAGTCCCTCGGACAAGCATACGTGCTCCATGCGAAGAACCTGAGGAAAGAAGGGAATGTGGTTTACCTGCCATTGTACATGGCGATGTGCCTCTGAGAGGGGCCGGTGTCCCCCGGCCCGCAGCTCAGATCTTGACGTCGCCGTAGTCGTTGGCCAGCTTCCTGGGCGTGGTGACCTTGCACTCGGGGCAGTACAGGGAGGATCCCTTCCTGACGAGCTCGGTCTTGCAGTGGTAGCAGAGCGCCCTGATGCATCCGAGGTTGTCGTCCTTGGTGGTGAGCTGCAGGGACGGCTTGGTGCCAGTGACCCTGGCCCTGATGAAGTCCCCTTTCCTGAGCTCCTTGGACACGTCATCGGTGTACTTCTGGGAGATCTTGGACACGTGGATGGTGGCGTATGTCTCGCCTCCGAGGGTCCTCTCGACTCCCGATTTCGCGATGACGTCCGCAGTGGCCATGGTGTTCCTGATGTCGGCCACGATGGCGTAGACTATGTCGCCCTCTTTCAGGACGTTCGGGGGATTGTAGGACACGACGCGGGCGATGCACTCCTCGTCGTCCAGCTCGAGGGTCCCGACCTGGGACGCGTAGACGGTGCCGTCCTCGGAGAATGTCCCCTCTCCTCCCATGTACTCCTCTTCTGCTGCGACCTCGTCGCCCGGAAAAACCAGCTTCTCGCTCATTGAAAATCACCTTATGTTGACGACCACGACGTCAACGCTCTTCTTCTCCTTGGAATGGAATGAGAACGTATGCGGAATTACGTACTTATACGTTTTATGCCAGGCGACTGTGCGCCCGTGCTCTCCGCAGAACTCCTCCACGAATCCCAATGTGGACGCCATGTGGATCGAGTAGACGCATTCCGAAGACTCCATGGCCTTCTCGAGGAACGGCCTGTCCGCACGGCGGCTCTGGCATCCGAACGGGGGGTTCATGAACACGGTGTCGGCGCCCTCGTCGACATCGCGGACGTCCTTCTTCATGAACGTCACGTCCGCTCCGAACGCCTCCTTGTTGGACTCTGCGACGGCCAGGGCCTTGTCCGAGATGTCGTATCCGACGACCATCCCGGCTCCCAGGAGCCATGCGCCGATAGAGAACATGCCCGTGCCGCAGCCCAGGTCCATGACCTTCAGGCCCGCCACGTCGCCCTCGGAATACGCCCTGTACAGGACGTCGGCCGCGATGGTCGCGGGCGTCATGTACTGCTCCAGCGAAGGGTCGGGGCCGTCGAACCCCTGCACGGATTCCAGCTTGATCTCCAGGTCCCTCTTCCTCATCGTGGCTCATATCGCGGCCGGCGTTAAAAGGGCAGCGCACGGGCTGCGCATTTTGAACGTTCTGATACAGGCTGCGAGCCTGTTATATATCAAACCAATATAGCCAACATCGGGCATCTACCGGGTTCAGATGTCGATGGCAGATGCTCTTTCCTTGAAACGTTTTATCGGGTCCCGAGCTTCGGCGGAGGGCCCGTGACCTTTGTCCATCGCAGGATGAACGACGTTTTGCACTCCTGGAAGAGAAGGGCGGCTGCGGATTCCGAAGCGTCGGCGACGGTTCGCGCAGGCGGTGTAGCCAGGTTTATCTATCGGGAACCGATTCGAATCGTGCATACACGAGTATGCGCCTCTCAACGAGGGGGTGTACCACTGTCAAAGATCAAAAGAGCCATCATCAGCGTATCTGACAAGACCGGCATCGTGGATTTCTCCAAAGAGCTGGCTTCTATGGGCGTGGAGATCGTCTCCACCGGGGGAACGTACAAGATCCTGAAGGAGAACGGCATCGCCGTGACCGAGGTCTCCGATGTCACCGGATTCCCCGAGATGCTCGATGGCCGCGTCAAGACCCTCCACCCCAAGATACACGCGGGCATCCTGGCCCGCAGGGACGTGAAGGCGCATATGGACGCCATCGAATCCATGGGCATCGAAGCCGTGGACATGGTGGTCGTCAACCTCTATCCGTTCAAGCAGACCGTCCTCAAGGAGGGAGTGTCCTTCGAGGAGGTCGTCGAGAACATCGACATCGGCGGGCCCAGCATGATCCGCGCCGCGGCCAAGAACTACCAGTCCGTGGCGGTCGTCGTCGAGCCCTCCCAGTACGCCGAGGTCCTCGCTGACATGAAGGAGAACGGCGGATGCGTCTCCGACGCTCTCCACGGCAAGCTCATGGCAGAGGCGTTCGTCGCCACCGCCAACTACGACAGCATGATCGCGTCCCGCATGTACGGCCACTTCTGCACCGGGTTCCCCGAGTCCTTCCCCATACCCTTGGAGAAGGTCGAGGACCTGAGGTACGGGGAGAACCCCAACCAGGCGGCAGCGTTCTACAAGGACCCGTTCACCCCGGCCCCCACCGTTGCGACGTCCGTCCACCTCCAGCACGGGAAGCAGCTGTCCTACAACAACATCCTGGACCTGGACAAGGCCCTGGACATCTGCATGGACTTCGAGAAGCCCACAGCGGTCGTCATGAAGCACACCAACCCCTGCGGGCTCGCTTCCGCGGACAACATCTACGACGCCTTCATGACCGCGTACAACGTGGACCCCCTCTCGGCCTTCGGATGCGTCATATGCCTCAACAGGAACTGCGACGTGAAGACCGCCACCGAAATCTCCCAGCACTTCGTGGAGGCTGTGATCTGCCCCGACTACGACGAGGGAGCGGTGGAGATCATGGAGGTCAAGAAGAACATCCGTCTCCTGAAGACCGCATGCCCCATCGGGCCGTCCGTCAGGACCAGGGAGTACAAGATGAAGAAGGTCCAGGGCGGAATGCTGGTGCAGACCGACGAGGACGTCGTCATCGACCCCGCCAACCTCAAGGTGGTCACCAACCGTGCGCCCACCGAGGAGGAGATCCACTCGCTCCTGTTCGCATGGAAGCTCGCCAAGCACGTCACCTCCAACGCCGTCGTGTACGTCAGGGGAGAGCGCGCCGTCGGGATCGGAGCCGGCCAGATGAGCCGTGTGGACTCCGCCAAGATCGCCACCATGAAGGCCAACGAGCCCACGCAGGGCTGCGTCATGGCCTCCGATGCCTTCTTCCCCTTCAGGGACGGAGTGGACGAGGCCGCCAATGCCGGAGTCACCGCGATCATCCAGCCCGGAGGCAGCATCAGGGACCAGGAGGTCATCGATGCGGCCAACGAGCACGGCATGGCGATGGTCTTCACCGGATGCCGCGTCTTCAGGCACTGATCTCTAAACGGCGGGCGCATGCCCGCCTTATGGTAAAACAAGGGGGCTCCCGCCCCCTCAAGATGTTCACTGGTTCTGTTCGTTGAACTCCCTGGCGGCGTCTTCCAGCTCGACAGGGATGATGGGTCCGCCCTCGGCTTTCCTCTTCATGTGCCCGCCGGGGCCTCCGCGCTGGATCCTGGCCTTCTCCAGGCACTCGGGATCGTCGCAGACGAATGCGGCGTAGACGATGTTCTTGCAGGGCTTCCCGCAGAACTCGCAGGTGTAGTCTTCCATGTTCAATGCCATGCCCCGGTCATCGGGATGGTTGGATAAAAATGCAGGCGCCCGGTCGGGGCGCCATGCAGGGAAATGAAGCTGTGCGCTCAGTTTATGTCCATCGAGAACTGGACGGCAGGGGCGGAATGCGTCAGGCATCCCATCGACACGATGTCGGCCTTCCCGATGTACTGGGAGACGTCTTCGACGGAGATGTTCCCGGAGGCCTCAACGAGGATCCTCCCGTTGACCTTCCTGACGGCGTCCCTGATCTCTCCGGTCATCTCGGGGCCGACGTTGTCGGCCATGATGATGTCGGCGCCCATCTCGGCGGCCGTGACAGCGTCTGCGACGTTGTCCACCTCCACCTCGACCTTCAGGGAGAACGATGCCTCCTTGACCTTCTCCATGGCGTTCCTGACGGAGCCGCAGGCCTTGATGTGGTTGTCCTTGATGAGGATCATCGATGCCAGGTCGGCCCTGTGGGTGTCGCCTCCGCCGACCTTGACGGCCTTCTTCTGGAGGTCCCCGAAACCGGGGGCGGTCTTGCGGGTGGCGGCTATGACGACCTTGCCTTCGGCGGCGTCCACGGCCCTGCGGGTCATGGTAGCCGTGCCGCTCATGAACATGAGCATGTTCAGGGCGGTGCGCTCGGCGGTGATCATCCCTCCGAGGGGCCCGGAAATGGACATGACGCGCGCGCCTGCCTTGACGGCATCCCCGTCCTTGACGAACGAGGTGGCGTCGGCGCCCATGGCCGCGAACACGGACTCCGCTTCGGAGATGCCCGCGACGACCGCGTCCTGCTCGCAGGTGATGTACGCCGTGCCGTCCACATCGGGCACGGTCAGGACAGTGGTCACGTCCCCGTGGCCGATGTCCGCCTTGAGGAACGGAACCGGGTCCAAGGTCACACGTCCAGTTCGAATTCCTGCCCCGTCGCGGGGAGGAAGACCTTGTAGTCGCTGAGGTCGTCGAGGAACGCCTCTCTGGCCTCGGAGTGCATGATTATGACGTTCTCCGGGTCGCACTTCTTGACGAAGTCGACGATCTGGTCGTGGTCGGCGTGGGCGGAGAAGTCGTACTTCTGGAGCTCGCACTCGATCTTGCAGATCTCGCCGTCGATGCTCACGCAGCCGTGCTCCATGAGCATCCTTCCGTTGGTGTCCTCGGCCTGGTACCCGACCAGGAGGATGGCGCTCTTGGGGTCGTTCTTGAGCTGGTTGAGGTACCTGAGGACGGGGCCTCCGTCCAGCATCCCGCCGGTGGTGACGATGATCTGCCCTTTGACGGCGGCGTCCCTGTTGGAGGGCCTCCTGACCTCGTTGAACTTCTTCCTGGCGTTCTTGAGCTGCCTGGCGTCGCGGACGTACTCGGGATAGTCGAGGAACAGGCGCGTGACGGCCCTTCCCATGCCGTCGACCCACATCTCGTAGTCCAGGTCCTTCAGCAGGAGCATGATCTCCTGGGTCCTTCCGACTGCGAAGCAGGGGATGAGGACGGTTCCGCCGCGGTCGATGACCTCCTCGATCTTGGCGAGGAACTCGCGCTCGGTCTTCTCTCTCGGAGGGTGGTTGCGCCCGCCGTAGGTCCCCTCGATGAAGAGGTTGGTGCAGTCCTTGGGCTTGGCGCCGCCGACGAGCCTCTGAGTCTCCGTGTGGATGTCTCCGGAGTAGATCGTGCTGACGTCGCGGCCGAACTCGAACATGGCGGCTCCGGGTATGTGGCCGGCGTCGAGCATGCTGACGTCCAGGTGGTTGATCGTGATGTCGTCGCCGTATGTCATGGGCACGACGCACTGCATGGTCCTCTCGATGTCCTCCATGGTGTAGGGCTGGACGTAGTCCTCCGCCTTGGCGATCTTGAGGGTGTCCTTCATCATGAGCTCCGAGATCTCCGCGGTGAGGGGGGTCGTGAAGAGCTCGCAACGGTCCCTTCCGACGACCTGGGGGACCATCCCGCAGTGGTCCAGGTGGGAGTGGGTGAGGAACATGTGGTCGATCTTCGGTGCAGGTATGGGGAACTCCGGGGGCTTGGTGGGGCTGAGACCGTACTCTATCAGGATGGTCATCCCGTCCCCTTCCATCGTCATTCCCATGCGGCCGACCATGTCAGCGCCGCCGAGAAACTTGCATTTCATTTTCATTTTCGCAATCTCCTTTTCGAATGCCTCAAAGAGGGCTTGTGAAAGCGGGCGGAAAAATCCCGCTTTGACTGTGATGATGATACAGGACCTCGCGTCCCATATTATAAGGATAAAAAGGGATACTTGGACTGCATATTTAAACCTCTGCGTGGGATGCATAGGTCGTCACGATGCACGCTCTTCCGGGCCGTCCAGAAGGCATCCAGCATGTCCGAGGGCATGAGCCAGACATCGTTGGATTGTTGTGGGAACTCTTATATCTCGAATCTTCATACCTTCGGGCATGGGAGCACTCGACAAGAGATTCTTCAGCGGTGTGGCTATTCTGTCAGCACTGCTCTTCGTCGTATCAGCTGTTCTGCTCTTGGCGAACGGGGGCGACGTAAGCTCTGATTCCAATCACACTGCATTGTACATCGCAACGGCGGCCGGAATCCTGGCCGTCATCTACTCGGTCTGCCTGATCATGGACCGTTCCAGCTTCGTCCGCACTATAAGCGGCGTATTGACCGCCATAGCAGGCATCGCGTTCCTCGCGGCCGCTTTCGCCGGCGGGAGCGCAGGCACAGTCCTGGCCGTCGCGTCGATCATCGCCGCAGCGGCCATCATCGCCGACATGCTGGCGCTCTGGGTTTCCCGTGTCTACGGGGCCATGTACGTCACGGCCGTCCTGGCTGCGCTGGTCCTCGCCATGGGGATCCTGCACTTCATCAACAATGCAAGGACAGGGTACTATGTCGTGACCCTTGTCGTGTTCGCTGTCTGGCTCGCCCTGTCCGCGTACATCTCCGGATTCGTCAAGGTAGAGAACGTGGTCCGCACCCGTGAGATCAAGGAGGACAGCGTCTCCAAGAAGAAGGCCGACAAGCCGATGGCCAAGAACACCAAGGCCACGAAGAAGGCCAAGAAGCCCGAGCCCAAGAAGGCAGAGCCCGTTGCGAAGGAAGCTCCCGTTGCTGAGGAGAAGAAGCCCGTCGAGCCCAAGAAAGAAGACAAGAAGCCTGAGGCCAAGCCTATCAAAGCCAGGCCCGTGGTGCTTCCTGTGAAGGAGGCCAAGCCCGTCGAGGAGAAGAAGCCGGAGCCGAAGGTCGAGGCCAAGCCCGAGCCCAAGAAGGTTGAGACCGTCGCAGAGACTGTCGCCGAGCCCAAGCCTGCCGAGCCCAAGAAAGAGGCCAAGCCCGGCAACGATTTCATGAGCAGGCTCAAGAGCTCCAAGGATGCCAACTCGGCTGCGAAGGTCCATGAGCCTAAAGCCGAGCCCAAGCCTGCCGAGCCCGTAGTTGTTGAAGCTCCCGCATCCGGGCCCGCCGTCGAGGCCGCTGTCGCCAAAGAGGTCGTCGAGCCCGTCGTCGAGGAGCCTGTTGCGGAAGCTCCTGTCACCGAGGAGATCGTTGAGCCTCACGTCGAGGCTCCTGTCACCGAGGAACCTGCTGTCGAAGAGGTCGTCGAGCCCGTTGTAGAGGCAGAGCCTATCGTCGAGGAACCCGTCGAAGAGCCTGTTGTAGAGGCAGAGCCTATCGTCGAGGAACCCGTTGCAGAGGAAGCTCCCGTTGCCGAGGAGACCCTCGTCGAAAAGGTCGCCGAGCCTGTTGTCAAGGAGACAGCAGCCGAAGAGGACCCTGTCGAGGAACCTGTCGCGGAGCCCGAACCTGTCGTTGAAGAGGCTCCTATCGCTGAAGCGTCTGCAGTCTGTGCATGCGCTCTCCCCGAAGAGCCTGTGTCCGAGGAAGCACCTGCTGTCGAAGAGGTCGTCGAGCCCGTTGCAGAGCCTGTCGCCGAGGAGACTATCGTCGAAGAGGCCCCTGTCGAGGAACCTGTCGCGGAGCCCGAACCTGTCATTGAGGAACCCGTCACCGAGGAAGCTCCCGTTGTCGAGGAACCCGTTGAAGAGGTCACCGAGCCCGTCATCGAGGAGACTATCGTCGAAGAGCCTGTCGCAGAACCTGTCATCGAGTCTCCTGCCGTCGAGGAAGCGCCTGCTGTCGAAGAGGCCCCCGCAGAGGAGCCAGCGTTCACCGAGCCCGACTGGTCCGCAGTCAGCCACGACGCGTCCCAGGCGGTCCCCGAGGAGCCCGTCGTCGCCGAGTCCGAGGAAGAGGCCGGAGAGGACATCTACACCGACAACTCCCCTGAGGCGCTGGTCCGCAGGGCGGCCCACAACAAGGGCCTGAGGTGCAGGCGCGGATACGGCCCCCACGAGATCCCCGTGGCGTTCGTCAACGGGAAGGTCGCCGTGTACGTCACCGAGACCGGAGAGAAGGAAGCCATCGATGACGAGCTCGCCGCGGACGGATGGACCGTCCTGAGGTACAGCTTCGCGCAGGTCACCGACGGAAAGGCGCAGGGAGACGAGATCTCCTCTGCCGTCAAGTCCAACGTCCGTGCTGCGAAGGCCAGCTCCAAGAAGGCCAAGAAGCCGAAGAAGTGATCTTGGAGGGGCGGCCCGACCGCCTCTCCGCAACCCCCTTACCCGCGCGCAACACACGCGCGGATTATTATTATATACGCTCAGTCAATCCCCTCGGATAGAGGCTGATAGAATGTTTTGTCCATCATGCGGATCGATGATGTTCCCTAAGGACGGCAAGTACGTCTGCAACTGCGGCGCCACCAAGGACATCGCAGGCAAGGCGGAGGTCATTGTGACGGATTCAAGAGACAGGGTCATGAAGGTCATCGAAGAGGATGTCGCGACCCTTCCCAAGACGCGCATTACCTGCCCGGAGTGCGGACACACAGAGGCATATTTCGTTATCAGGCAGACCCGCGCAGCGGATGAGCCTGAGACGAGGATCTACCGCTGCTGCAAGTGCAACCACTCCTGGAGGGAGTACTGATGTTCAGTGCGGAACTGAAGGCCGACACTCTGAAGGGAATCGTCAACATCATATCCACGCTCATAGACGAAGTCAAATTCACGATCACTCCCGAGGGCATGACCCTCAAGGCAGTGGATGCGGCGCATGTCGCCATGATCGAGATGGAGATCGAGAAGTGCGCTTTCGAGAGCTACGAGGCGGAGGCCTGCGAGATCGGGCTCGACCTCGACAAGGTGAAGAGCGTACTCAAGCTCGCGTCCTCCGGCGATATCATCACGATGAAGCAGGACGACTCCATGGGGAGGCTCGTCTTCAAGATCGGGAACATCACCAGGCGCATGAACCTGGTGGACACCTCCACCATGGGCGACACCAAGGTCCCTCAGCTCTCGCTCATCGCCAAGATCAGCCTTCCGGTGGATGAGCTGCAGAAAGGGATCCGCGCCGCGGACACCATCTCGGACCACATCACGCTCAGGGCCGCGCCCGGATGCTTCGAGCTGTCCTGCGAAGGCGACACCGATTCGGTGAGCCTCCACCTCGAGGGCGGCTCGGTGAAGATCGACACCGACGTCGACGTCCGCAGCATGTTCCCGCTGGACTACTTCGCCAACATCACCAAGGCGATCCCCGCTGGGACGATCGTCGGAGTGGAGCTGGACAACGACTACCCGGTCAAGCTCGTGTTCGCGCTCGCAGACGGCAACGTCAGGGTGAACTACCTGCTTGCGCCCAGGATCGAGAGCGAGTGAGATGAAAGACATCAGCATCGCAGAGCTCGAGCAGATCGCCAACAAGCTCAGGATCCACGTGGTCGAGATGACCACCGCCGCAGGCTCCGGCCACCCCGGAGGGTCCCTGTCGGCAGCCGACTTCATGGCAGTGCTCTATTTCCGCAACCTCAACCACGACCCCTCCAACCCCTCTTGGGAGGACAGGGACCGCTTCGTGCTGTCCAAGGGCCACGTGGCCCCGGTCCTGTACGCCGCTCTGGCGGAGTCCGGGTACTTCCCGGCGGAGGACCTCCTGACCCTCAGGAAGATGGGGTCCAAGCTCCAGGGCCATCCCGTCCGCGGGAAGGTGCCCGGGGTCGAGATGTCCACAGGGTCACTGGGCCAGGGGCTCAGCATGTCGTGCGGCATCGCGATGGCGGGGAAGATCGACGGCAAGACCTATCACACGTACTGCCTCCTCGGAGACGGGGAGCTGCAGAGCGGGCAGAACTGGGAGGCGGCCATGTTCGCCAGCCAGAACGGGCTCAGCAACCTCATAGCCGTCGTCGACAGGAACAGGCTGCAGATCACCGGGAACACCGAGGACGCCGTGGGGCTGGAGCCCCTCCCCGAGAAGTGGAAGGCCTTCGGCTGGAACGTGATCATAATCAACGGCCACAGCATCCGCCAGATCGAGGAGGCGCTGGACAAGGCCGAGGAGTCCCGCAGGAAGCCCACGGTCATCATAATGAACACCGTCAAGGGCAAGGGAGTGTCCTTCATGGAGAACAACGCCGGGTTCCACGGCAAGGCCTGCAACCCCGAGGAGTTCGAGCAGGCCATGAAAGAGCTGAAGGGGGAGTCGGAATGAGCGAGAAGCTGGCGCAGCGCAACTACTACGGGAAGGCGCTTGCCGCCCTGGCCGCCGAGAGGGACGACGTGGTCGTCCTGGACGCGGACCTGGCAGGCTCCACCAAGACATCGGATTTCAAGAAGGCGTGCCCCGAGAGGTTCATCGAAGTGGGCATAGCCGAGCAGAACATGGTCGGCATCGCTGCCGGCCTGGCGGCTTCCGGGAAGACCGCCTTCGCGTCCACCTTCGGGGTGTTCGCCACCGGGAGGTGCTGGGAGCAGATCAGGCTCGCAGTGGCCTACCCCAAGCTCAACGTGAAGATCGTCGCCACCCACTGCGGCATCAGCGTCGGGGAGGACGGAGCGTCCCACCAGGCGCTGGAGGACATGGCCATAATGAGGGCCCTGCCCAACATGACGGTCATCTCGCCCGCAGACGCCTACGAGGCATACGCGGCGACCATGGCCATCGCCGACTACAAGGGCCCCGTCTACATGAGGATGGGCCGTGCGGAGTTCCCCACCATAACAGAGGAGGGGGCGCCGTTCCAGATCGGGAAGGCCAAGGTTATGAGGGAAGGCACGGACGTCACCCTGATCGGGTGCGGCCAGATGGTCTCCTTCTGCCTCGATGCGGCCGAGATGCTCGCCTCCGAGGGAGTGTCCGCGGAGGTCATCAACATGGCAACGATCAAGCCCCTGGACGAGGAGGCCGTCATCGCCTCCGTGTCCAAGACCGGATGCTGCGTCACCGCAGAGGAGCACAGCATCATCGGAGGCCTCGGGTCCGCTGTCGCGGAGGTGCTCTGCTCCAACGTGGCCGCGCCTCTCGAGAGAGTGGGTACCAACGACACCTTCGGGGAGTCCGGGAAGCCGGACGAGCTCATGAAGAAGTACGGCCTCACGGCCGAGCACATCGCCGAAGCGGCGAAGAAATCGATTTCAAGGAGGAAATGACAATGAAGATTTTCATAGACACAGCCAACCTGGACATGATCAAGGAGATCAACAGCTGGGGGATCCTGGACGGGGTCACCACCAACCCCAGCCTGATCGCCAAAGAGGGGACCGACGTCAGGACCCGCGTCAGGGAGATCGCAGAGGTCGTCGACGGCCCCATCTCCGCCGAGGCCATGTCCATGACCTGCGACGAGATGGTGAAGGAGGGACGCGAGCTCGCCTCCATCCACCCCAACATCAACGTCAAGCTGCCCATGTGCGTGGAGACCCTGAAAGCGACCAAGATCCTGTCCTCCGAGGGCATAAGGGTCAACGTCACCCTGATCTTCTCGCCCCTGCAGGCCCTCCTGGCCGCCAAGGCCGGAGCGTCCTTCGTCTCGCCCTTCATCGGGCGCCTGGACGACATCGGGCAGTACGGATCCGACCTCGTCGCCGAGATCATGACGATCTTCGCCAACTACGGCATCGAGACCGAGGTCATCGCGGCATCCATCCGCGGTCCCGCCCACGTCCTCGACGCGGCCCTGACCGGATGCGACATCGCGACCATCCCCTACGACACCCTCAAGCTCATGGTCAAGCACCCCAAGACCGACGAGGGGATCCAGAAGTTCATCGCGGACTACGAGAAGTCCAAGAAGAGCTGAGCGGATGCGCGACGCGGTCATCGCGGGAGGAGGTCCCGCAGGCAGCCGCGCCGCGGCCCTCCTGGCACCGGACCATGACGTCCTGGTGCTGGAGGACCATCATGAGTCGGGGGCTCCGGTGCAATGCGCCGGCCTGGTCACCGACGATGTCATCAAACTGTCCGGCGTGAAGCCGGACATACTTTCAACCATCCACGGCGCGGAGGTCTTCTTCCCGGACGGGAGCTCCGTGACCGTCCGTTCCCGCGATCCCAAAGCCAGGACCATAGACAGGCATCAGCTCGACTCCCTCATGGCCGAGGCCGCGATGGATGCCGGAGCGGAGTACGCCTACGGCACCAAGTATCTCTCGCATTCGGTCGGCGGCTCTGTGAAGGCCCTTACATCTTCCGGGGAGATCGAGGCAAGGCTCCTGATCGGGGCCGAAGGGCACACCTCGGGGATAGCGGATTCTCTGGGGAGCAACGCCCCCGTCGAGTACCTGAGGGGGATCCAGGCCGAGGTCGCGATGAGGCCGGAGCACGACGACCTGTTCAAAGCGCATCTCGGGCTCGAATGGGCTCCCGGGTTCTTCACATGGGAGATACCCTGCGGGGACACCGTCCGTGCCGGATTGTGCACATCATGGTCGGCCGGCCCTCCGATGCAGTACCTGAAGAAGCTGCTGAAGAGCATGGGCGCGGAGGACAGGGTGGTCTCGATGCAGTGCGGGAAGATCCCGCTGGGGCCCAGGCCGAAGATGGCCGGCGACCGCTGCATGATAGTCGGGGACGCCGCCGCGCAGGTGAAACCGGTTTCCGGAGGAGGGCTGTATCCCGGATTGTCCGCCGCAGGCATGCTGGCGGAGGTCGCCCACGGGGCCCTGGAATCCGACGACCTGTCGGCCAGGAGCCTGGGGAGGTATCAGAGGATGTTCGAGCAGGGGTTCGGGAAGGAGCTGAGCAGAGGGTACAGGCTGAGGAGGATGCTCCTCCGCATGGACGATGCCGACCTGAACGCCGCCGGGAAGTACGCTTCGAGGGAGGACGTCCGCTCCGTCCTGGACGGCCTGGAGATCGACCGTCCGTCCGCTGTCGTGGGGCGCATGATGCGCCATCCCGGAGCGGCACTGGCCGCAGTGCCGTTGGCTGCGAGGTGCTTATTCTGAAGAGAGTGACCTTCGTCAAGCTCCCGAGCGACACCGCAGGCCCGGTCATCAGGAGGCTCATGGACTCCGGCATGGTCGATATCCATGCCAAGATCTCCAAGGACGATTCGTTCCGTTACGTGCCGATACTGCCCGAGTTCGTGGATTCCGTCGCATCGGAAGGCTATGAGACCGTCGAGGGCGAGGCCCACACGCTGGACCGCAGGAGCCCTCAGGAGAGGATCCGCGAGGCCCTGTCCCAATATCCCGGCCTGGCGGACATAATCCCGGACCGTTGGGAGTTCGTCGGCGACATAGTGATAGTGAAGATGGATCCGCGCTGCGCCCCGTACTCCGATATCATCGGGAAGACCTATGCCGATGTTCTGGGAGCCAAGACCGTCTGCGCCGACGTCAGAGGGGTATCGGGGGAGTTCCGCAGGCCGAGCATGGAGGTCATCTACGGGACAGATACCATGTCGGTCCGTCTCGAGAACGGGATCCGCTACGGGTTCGACGTGACCAAGGTGATGTACGCCTCAGGCAACACGGACGAGCGCATGCGCATGAGGAAGCTGGACTGCACCGGGGAGACGGTGGTCGACATGTTCGCCGGCATAGGGTACTTCACATTGCCTCTGGCCAAGTTCTCCGGCGCCAGGAGAGTGTTCGCCTGCGAGAAGAACCCCGATTCCTACAGGTTCCTCTGCAGGAACATAATCGATAACGAGGTCTCCGACGTGGTCATACCGATACTGGCGGACAACAGGGACCTTCTGGGAAGGGGCTTCGCCGACAGGATCCTCATGGGGTATGTGCAGACGACATCTGAGTTCATGCCGACGGCCATGAGGATGATCAGGCCGGGCGGGATCGTCCATTACCATGACACGTTCTACGTGAGCGAGTACAGGGAGAGGATCGAGGAGGTCTTCTCCAGGAACTGCTCCGATTACGAGATCCTGAACATCCGCGAGGTGAAGTCCTTCGCGCCGTCCGTGTCCCATTACGTGGCCGATGTCAGGATCCGCGATCCGGGGATATGACCATATCCGGGTCGGCCCTTAGCAGCTCCATCTCCGGGACTTTGGAAATCGAATCTGCGAATGCGGCGCAGTATATCGGATAATATTCCACGCCTTCATACTCCATCAGGTTGCCAGATTCTGTGAAGACGATCCATCTGGTGATGTTCTTGCCCGAATCCATGGCTTTGAGCTTGTTCAGAGCACGTGCTCCAGGATGATATTTGGCATCGAATGCTATGGCGCACAGGTCCTTGCCGATCTCGGCGATGAAATCTATTCTCGCTTCCCCGGTCTTGTCATAGCAGTAGGCGGTGATCCCGCATTTGGCGAGCATCTCGCAGATCGCGTTCTCTCCGATTGCGCCTTCGTTGTAGTTCAAATCCCCGCTCCTAATATATTTCCTGGCTTCGGCTCCGAGCATATTTACGAGCAGCCCTGTGTCCACGAGGTACATCTTGAGGCTGGACGGGTTGCTGGATGACAACAGGGGACGTTCGATGTTGTTCAGCTTATAGCAGACGTTGACGTATTGCGACTCCTTCAGCCAGCAAATGGGACCATCATAATCCCGAGCACTGATGTGGTCCTTGTTCTCTATATCCTTGTACCGGAGCTTCTTGTTCTTCCTGGACAGCGTTTCTGGAACGAGGTCGAATATGCGCTTTATCCTGCAATCTCCTGCGGATTCCATGTTCCGGCGCCAATTGCCGATCATCTTCCCCTGGGCTTTGATGACTGCGTCGAGGCCGTTGCCTGTAAGGGATCTACGGACCATGTCGGGCATGCCGCCGACAATCAGGTACTGGCGGAAGCGCTCTTTTATCGTAAACGTATCTGCGTCGAGCAGGCTGAACGGTGCTCTCTCGGAGACGTGTCTCCGGATCATTTGGGTCTCTGCATGCGTCATGCCTGTAGCCCACAGGTACTCTTCGAAGTCGAGGCCGTGCATCTCGACCTCATGTACCTGTCCGACCGGATACGACCTAGGCACGTTATCGGTCAATTCGATGGGAGTCGAGGCGCCTATGATGTCGATGCGGCCATCGAGAACTATCGACCTCATTGCCAGGATCGCGTCAGGGCAGTCGTGGATCTCGTCGATGAACAGCAGGGATTCGCCCTTCTCCACGCGGTATTTGGGGAATGCCGATGTCAGTTTGGAGATGATGGAATCGATATTCTGTGAGACGAATATCTCGCGCAGCGACGGATTCTTCCTCATGTCGAGCTTCAGATAGTTCTCGTACTGCGACTTGCCGAACTGGTCGATGATGTATGTCTTCCCGACCTGTCTGGCCCCTATCACGAGGAGAGCGACCTTATCTGGATCGTCCTTCCATTTCTTCAGAGTGCCCATCATCTTGCGTTCCATGTCTGTTCCCCACTCAACATATATCCTCTTCTGTTTCAAAATAATGCTGGCGCTCCCGATTGTATCTCCGATAAAGTAGTGAAAATCCTACTTTCTGTTCCAATAAAGTAGTGGAATCCCTACTTTTTAGATGTCAAAAAGTAGGAAGATAGTTGTCTGGCCGGGATCGCTCCCGGTCGTAAGAACGGTAAAAGGTTCAGACCTTCTCGTTGGCGCTGCTGGCCGTGAGGAGGGTGTTCATGGCCGAGCGGTAGCCTTCGCCCTCGGCCTCGACGACCTTCTTGGCGAAGGGCATCAGGTACCTGGCGAAGTCCTCCTCGTCCTTGGACAGCTTGAGCGGGACCTCGATCCCGTACACCATGGCGAAGGAGCAGGCCAGCGATTTGGACTTGCTGTCCTTGACGGTGGCCTTGGCGATGGCTTCTCCGACCATCTGCCCTCCTCCGACCTTCCCTGCCTTGGCGAGCCTGTCGGCGAGCGACGTCATCGGGCCCGGCTTCTTGAACTCGGGCAGCGCCGCGACGACATCCGCAGACCTGAAGATGTTGTAGGCGTTGGACAGGACGGTCAGGGGCTGGCTCTTGGACATGTCGCCCATGACATCCGCGGTCCTTGCGTCGGTGTGCGCCGTGATGATGCCCTTCCAATCGGCTTCCCACAGGGCTCCCAGAGCTTCCGAGATCTTGCCAGTCTTCAGGACCACGGCCCTGTTGTTCTCGGACAGGAACTTCTTCAGAGTGGCCTTCTCCCTCTCCTCTCCGACGATGTCATTCATGAAGTCCTCGAGGGACGATCCGTAGTTCTTCGCTCCGATGATGTAGGTGGACGATGATCCTCCCTTCAGGTCTCCGAGCTTCGACCTCTTTATGGATGACAGCAGGCCCGCGTCCGTGACCTTGCCGACCATGTACTCCTTCAGGCGGTCGCCCTTGATCTCCTCCAGGTCCGACTCGCCCTCGGCGTGGTACTTGTGCCTGACGCAGACGGTTATGTCGTCCATCGGGTCCACGGCGGCTAGCCTGGAGACGACGTACATCAGGGTGGACACGTCCTTGGCGCAGTTGTCGCATACGGATATCTTCTGGCCCAGGGACTTGACCGAGATCTCCAGCACGGCCGAGGTGCTGTGACCGCATTCCAGGCCGTCGTCGGGGAACTCGTAGGGGGTCTCCCAGAAGGTGTCGTAGAGGTAGTCCTCCGGCATGTTGGGCTCGTCCGAGCAGACGAGGTCGTCTCCGAAGGAGTACAGGTGGAGCTTGTGCTTCTTGACGACGTTGCTGTACAGGAGCAGCCTCCTGCGGGGGTCGTCGTAGTACTGGCATCCGATGAGGAACGGGGCGGCGACCGTTCCGCGGACGGCGTAGGAGACCTTCTCCCCGCCCAGGCTCCCGCTGGCCAGCAGGGGGATGGTGCCTTCGGCTGCGAGGGATATGGTCCCGGCATAGGCCTTGACGATCTCGTCGCCTCCGAACCTGGAAGCTTCCTTGATGAGGGCGTCCTGCTTGCCCTTGATCTTGTCCAGCGAGTCGATGCTCTTGAACGTCTTGTCGAAGACGCACTTGCGGCATCTGCCTGCGCACTGGGGCCTCAGGATCCCGGGCTCGTCGGCGAGCTTCCTGGACTTGTCCAGGAGCTCCTCCTCCAGCTTCTTGGATGTGTGCTTCACTCCGCGCATTCTGAGACGTCTTTTGCCGGCCATGCTCCGGGGATTGTCATGTATTATAATGATTCTTGCCCGGTTGGTTCGATGCGGCCGTCAGATGTGCCCGTCGGAACGTCACAGCGGCTTCGCCGGCTTGCGGCCCATGATCATGTCCAGGTCCACGAGGATGATGTCTCCGCGCTCATGGGCATAGTCCTCAAGATCTGCGTCGAACCCGCTGGTGGAGAACATCATGTATCTCGCATTGACGTTGGATCTCGTCATCTCCACCCTTCTGAGCAGCTCGTTGAGCTCGTGGAACCCTGTAACGCGGTTGCGCATCTTGCACTCGGCGAACAGGTCGTACACCGAGCTGTCCTGCTCGATCCTCGCCGTGACATCTATGTCCACGATCGCCGGCCTTCCGGAATCGTCCTTGTCGCCGGAAGGGCCCCACCAGCGCCCGACATCCAGGCAGTAATAGCTGTTCCTCACGTATTCGGCGCAGACCTCCTCGAACCTCATGCCCAGGAAGGTCGATATGCTGTGGGCCAGGCTCTTCATCGTCTGGTCGCGCCTGTCCGTGTCGATCCTCGCCTTGTTCGCTTCGTAGGCTCCGTAGTAGAATGCGACAGCATCGTCCAGGACGAGGTACGAAGGGCGCTTCGGCGCTCCGTACATGGGGTTGCGGACGCCCAGTATCCCGAGATCCGTCAGCTTGGACAGGTAGTTGTTGCAGGTCCTGTTCTCGATCCCCGTCCTCTCGGACACGGCCTTTGCCGTGACGGACCCTTCCGACACGGCCCTTATCACCTTGCGGTACTGATCCGCCTGAGGAGAGCCTGCGCCTATCAGGAGCTGGACCTCTTTCTGCAGCGGGGCCTGCTCACCGAGGAAGGCGCTCCACAGGCAATCCTCGTATGTGGCGCCAAGGGCCTCTTTGTGGAATGCGGGGATCCCTCCAAGGGTCAGATAGAGCTTCAGGGCATCCAGGTCCTGCATTCCGGGGTGCATCTCCGCGCACTCCCTGAGGGACAGCGGCTTCAGCTCGATGCTGTTGGGGAACCTGCCGTAGAGCGGACGGACAGGGTCGGATGTGAGCTCGATCATCATGGAAGAATGCGATCCGCACAGGATGACCATCGTGCCGGTGCCTTCCAGAAGGGTGTCGACGAACCTCTGGACCTCGGATGAGATCGAATTGTCCGGATCGTCGGACACGAGGTACTGGAACTCGTCGAACACGATGACTGTGTCTGCATCCTTGCAGCATCCGGCTACGGCCTTGAGGCAGGAGTACATGCTCCCGAACGGTTCGAGCTTCGAACCGGTGAACTCTCCCAGGACGTCGTTCATGTATTCCAGCTGGCTTGGAACGGCTCCGACGGAGAACTCGAACCTGATCGAGCGCTTCCCTTTGCAGAACTGCCGGATGAGCTCGGATTTGCCTATGCGCCTCCTGCCGTAGATGAGGCAGGTCTTGACGCCTTCCCTCTGCCATAGGTCGTTCAGTTTCCCGAGCTCGTATTCCCTGCCGACGAAGACCATGTTTGGAGAGCAGTTTCGTGGGATATATC